>NZ_VWXC01000007.1:0-236743 GCF_011752685.1 Candidatus Pantoea communis | reverse complement strand
ATGAACGATATCGAGAGCCTGACTGAGAAGCATAAAAAAATCCGTAATCCCTGAGAGATTACGGATTCTTGCAGAACTGCCGGATCGTTCAACCGATCATTTTTGTCTTAACTGATCGGCATTACGCATCAGGCGCCCTTTCTTTTAGGTGGTCATTATCGTAGCGGCTAATTGCGCATCTGTAAGCGGCGATGCAGCCTTAGATTCGCGCGATAAATCGCGCCGCTACGCAACCTGCGCTTATTTATTTCCCTGCAAGAACGCCAGTAAGTCGTCGTTCAACTGATCCTGATGCGTCACCGCAAAACCGTGCGGGCCGTTTTCATACACTTTCAGCTCCGATCCTTCGATCATCTCGTGTACCAGCTTACCGGTGGCTTCAAAGGGTACAATCTGGTCGTTGCTGCCGTGGATCACCAGCGTCGGCACATCCACTTTGGCGATATCGGCGCGGAAATCGGTCTCGGCAAAAGCCGTGACACAATCAATCGTGCCTTTCAGTGAGGCCAGCAGCGCGATATTCAGCGTCTGTGTCATCACGCCCTCAGAAATGGTCTGGCCAGCATTGGCGCCATAAAACGGTGTGGCGAAGTCTTTGATAAACTGCGCCCGGTCTTTACGCAGGCCCGCTTTAATGCCATCAAATACCGCTTTTTCAACGCCTTCCGGATGGTCATCGGTTTTGCCGAAGATGGGCGTCACCGCGCCCAGCAGCACCAGCCCTTTCACTTTCGCCGTACCGTAGCGACCGATATAACGTGAGACATCACCACCGCCCATTGAGAAGCCCACCAGCGTGATGTCATCCAGTTGCAGATGCTCAATCAGCGCATGAATATCATCGGCGAAAGTATCGTAATCGTAGCCTTCCCACGGCTGCTCAGAGCGACCAAAACCGCGACGGTCAAACGCAATCGCACGATAGCCGCGTTCGGCGAGGAAATTCAGTTGGCTATCCCACATATCCGCATCCAGCGGCCAGCCGTGGCTGAACAGCACGGGCTGTCCTTTGCCCCAATCTTTGTAATACAGGTTAACGCCGTCTTTTGCTTTGAATGTGCTCATGTTTTTTGCTCCGTTTAGTGAGTGATGTTGTGTCTGCCAATCAAACTACATTCGGTTGCTGCAAAAACCTAAAGCAGAGATTTTGACAACTTGTTCAAAGATTTTTGCCCTGCAAAGCTGTCAAAAAAGCCTGAACAAGTTGGCCGATTTTTTCCGCTATCAAGCGTCTGGCGGGATTCGTAAGGTGCATACATCGCACATTTACAGGAACACGATGATGAGCCAGCAAAACCCAACGACGCCACGCGGCGGTGCTTTTTCTCCCTTCGCCTACGGGCTGTTCGCCCTGATCTGGACCGCCTCGGTACTCGGTAATACCGGCAGCTTTATTCGCGACGTCGCCAGCGCCTGGTTAGTCACCGGCTTATCCGATAACCCGACCGCCGTGGCGTTGATGCAAACCGCTGCCACCCTGCCGGTGTTTCTGTTGGCACTGCCAGCGGGCGTGCTCTCCGATATCGTCGATCGCCGCCGTTTGCTGATTGTGGTGCAGATTCTGATGGCCAGCGTCAGCGGCACTCTGCTGGTGCTGTCCCACAATCACTGGCTCACCGTGGAATGGCTAATCGGCCTGACCTTTGTCGGTGGCATTGGTGCCGCGCTGTTTGGCCCGGCCTGGCAGGCGATTGTGCCCGAACTGGTGCCGCGTCATGAGCTGAAAAACGCCGTAGCGCTTAACTCGCTCGGCATCAATATTGCCCGCGCCATCGGGCCTGCCACTGGCGGTTTACTGCTGGCAAGTTTAGGCGCCATGGCGGCCTACGGTGCCGATGTGGCGAGTTATTTTTTCGTTATTGCTGCCCTGCTGTACTGGAAACGTCCGGCGAAAGCCAAAACCGAACTCAACGAACACTTCTTTGGTGCCTTCCGCGCGGGCCTGCGTTATGTCAAAGCTAGCCGTGAACTGCACCGCGTGCTGTTCCGCGCTGCGATGTACTTCGCCTTTGCCAGTGCCATCTGGGCGCTGCTGCCGCTGGTAGCGCGCACCATGCTGCACGGTACCGCCGGATTTTATGGTTTGCTGCTGGGCGCAGTGGGCGGCGGTGCGATTGCCGGTGCGCTGCTGTTGCCGCGTCTGCGCAGCAAACTCAGTAACGATGGATTGATGCTGCTCTCAGCGGTGCTGAGCGCACTGGTGATGCTGGCCCTGGCGATGAGCCCGCCGCAGTGGCTGGCGCTGCTGTTGATGCTGGTGCTGGGCGTCGGCTGGATTATTGCGCTGACCACACTGAACGGCGTAGCGCAGGCGGTGCTGCCGGATTGGGTACGCGGTCGCGGTCTGGCGGTGTATCTGATGGTGTTTAACGGCACATTGGCCGGTGGCAGTCTGGTGTGGGGTCTAATCGCGCAGCAACTGGGGCTGGCCACCACTTTGCTGATTGCCGGGGCCGGTCTGGTGATCACTGGCGTACTGCTGAAACGTCTGACACTGCCTGCGGGTGAAGCGGATCTGCAACCCGCGGAGCATTGGGCCATGCCGGTGGTGCACGATGATGTCGATGTACGTCATGGTCCGGTGTTAATTCAGATTCGCTACCGCGTGCCGCAGGAAGATCGCGCCGCATTCAAAAAGGCGATTCACAAGCTGGCACAGTCTCGCCGCCGTGATGGCGCCTATTCATGGGGACTCATGGAGCAAACCGACGATCCGACAGCATTGCTGGAGTGGTTTATGGTGGAGTCCTGGCAGGAGCATATGCGTCAGCACCAGCGTGTGTCGCACGCCGATGCCGAACTTCAGCAGGCAGTTCTGCAATATCACCAGGGTGAAGAAGCCCCGCAGGTCAGTCACCACATTGCGATATAACAGCCTTTACGCGGGAGAATAAATCTCCTGCAATCCAGGAAGCGTGAGCAGATGCTCACGCCACCAGGTTGCCGCATTGCCGGTCGCGGTTTCATTCCACGCCAGATAAGCCATATCGCGGCGGCATTCGCTATCCAGCTGGCGCGCCAACAGCGCGCCACTCTCCAGATGCGGCCTCGCCAGGTATAGCGGCAGGTAACCACAGCCCAAGCCATCCAGTTGCGCCTGCAGTTTCGCCGGGAAGTCATGCACGCTCAGCGTCTTCTGCTCATCCAGCACGCGTAAATCAATACCTGCACCGTGACGAGACGAGTCGTGCACTGTCACCGCGCGGTACTGACGAATCTGCTCGCGCAGCAGTGGTTCAGGTGCGGAAGCGAGAGGATGCTCCGGTGCGACAGCAAACACATAATCCAGCCAGCCGAGCGGTTGGCAGACAATCTCTTTGCGCGTGGCGGGTTCCTGCACCGCGCCAAAGACAATGTCCGCTTCGCCATAGTTGAGCGCTTCCCAGCAGCCAGCCAGCACGTCCTGACGGAATTGCAGCTGAGTATGCGGGTGCTCCTGATAAAACTGATCAATCAGCGGCGTGAGAATGCGAAACGGCAGTGAGGCATCGACGCTGATCACCAACTGGCTTTCCCAGCCACTCTCAACATAGCGCGCCTGCTGTTCTAACTCGTTAACCGCGCGCAGCAGAGTGCGACCTTTTTCCAGCATCAAACGCCCGGTCGGGGTGAAAGTGGCGCGATGGCCGGAGCGATCGAGTAGCGTGATCTTGAGATCGCTCTCCATCTTCTGCACGGTATAGCTCAACGCCGACGCAGTTTTAAACAAGCGCGCAGCCGCAGCGGCAAAGGTGCCGTGGCGATCCAACGCATCCAAAATCAGCAGCGCCTCAAGGTTTAAACGCATACCCCATGCCTCCCCAAAAATTGTTGAACAACAACCCAAAATCTATCCGTTATCAATAAACGCTCTCATTTCGTATTTTTTTACTCAACGACGCAAGCACTTTCACCAGCGGAAACTCAGGAACTTACGATGAATTACTCACAACAAGCCAACCATGTGACGCTGGTGATTACCCACAGCATCCTGCCAGAACAGCAGGCCCATTATGAGCAGTGGCTCGACACCATCATGCCGCAAGCCGCGAGCTTTCCTGGCCATCTTGGCGTCAACGTGCTGCGCCCGGTGCACGGCGACAATGCTTACACCGTGCTGATTCGTTTTACCGGACTGGATGAGCTGTACGCCTGGCTGAAATCGGATCAGCGCAAAACGTTAATCCAGAACCTGCCAACGATGCTGGCACAACCAGAACATATTGAGGTGCGCCCCGGCGCCGCGTTCTGGTTTACCCCGGCGCAAAAAGGCCAGGTCAAACCGGCGAAATGGAAACAATACTTACTGACGCTGGGGGTGATTTTTCCCTCTACCAACCTGGTGCCGTGGTTCTGGAATCAGGTGTTGCCCGCCGCGCACGGCACGCTGTGGGGCCACTTGCTGAATGATGCCAGCGTGGTGGCACTGGTGGTGTTCCTGTGGATGCCGATCGTTACCCGTGTTTTAAAACAGTGGCTTATTGGCCGCAACGCGTAATCTAACTGGAGAAGAGATGATGACAACGGCCTCACTGATTTTTACCAACGGCAAATTCCACACGGTGGATCGCGCCAACCCGTTCGCCACTGCGGTGGCGATCAAAGACGGCAAGTTTCTCGCGGTAGGCAGCGAAGCGGAAGTGATGCGCTTTGCGGGCAGCGATACGCAGATTATTGATGCCAAAGGCCACACCGGTATTCCTGGCCTTAACGACTCACACCTGCACCTGATTCGCGGCGGTCTTAACTACAATCTTGAACTGCGCTGGGAAGGCGTACCCTCTCTGGCCGATGCATTGCGCATGCTGCGTGAACAGGCGCTGCGCACCCCTTCCCCGCAGTGGGTGCGCGTCGTAGGCGGCTGGAGTGAATTCCAGTTTGCTGAACGCCGCATGCCAACGCTGGATGAGATCAATGCCGCCGCGCCCGATACTCCGGTGTTTATTCTGCACCTGTATGACCGTGCCCTGCTGAACCGCGCCGCACTGCGGGTGGTAGGTTACACCAAAGACACGCCGAACCCGCCGGGCGGTGAAATCCAGCGCGACAGCAATGGTAATCCCACCGGTATGCTGATTGCGCGTCCGAATGCCATGCTGCTGTACGCCACGCTGGCGAAAGGACCGAAGCTGCCGCTGGAGCAGCAGGTCAACTCCACACGTCAGTTTATGCGTGAGCTGAACCGCCTCGGCCTGACCAGCGCCATTGATGCGGGCGGCGGCTTCCAGAATTACCCGGATGATTACGATGTGATTTCGGAACTGCACGCCAAAAAGCAGCTGACGGTGCGTATCGCCTACAACCTGTTTACCCAGCGTCCCGGCCATGAACTGGAAGATTTCGAGAAGTGGACCGATATGCTGAAGCCGGGCCAGGGCACCAATTTCCTGCGTCACAATGGAGCGGGCGAGATGCTGGTGTTCTCGGCGGCAGATTTCGAAGACTTCCTCGAACCGCGCCCCGATCTGGCCCCCGGCATGGAAGATGAACTGGAGCGCGTGGTGCGTCATCTGGTGGAGCATCGCTGGCCGTTCCGCCTGCATGCCACCTATAACGAATCGATCAGCCGCATGCTGGACGTGTTTGAAAAAGTAAACCGCGATATTCCGTTTAACGGCCTGCACTGGTTCTTTGACCACGCCGAGACCATCACCGAAGCCAACATTGAGCGCGTCAAAGCATTAGGTGGCGGGCTGGCCGTGCAGCATCGTATGGCGTTCCAGGGTGAGTATTTCGTCGATCGCTACGGTAAAGAAGCCGCCAAACAGACGCCGCCGGTAGCACGCATGTTGGATGCGGAGGTGCCTGTCGGTTTGGGCACCGATGCCACGCGCGTCGCCAGCTATAACCCATGGACTGCGCTTTACTGGCTGGTCTCCGGCCGCACCGTCGGCGGCATGCAGTTGTACGATGACAATGCGCGTATTGACCGCGAAACCGCGCTGATGCTGTGGACCAAAGGCAGCGCCTGGTTCTCCAGCGAGCAGAATGCCAAAGGGGAAATCAAAGTCGGTCAGTTGGCGGATCTGGTGCTGCTGTCGAAAGATTTCTTCAGCGTGCCGGAAGAGGAGATTAAAGGGATTGAATCGGTGTTGACGCTGGTCGATGGCGAAGTGGTGTATGCCGCAGGCGGCTTCACGCCGCTGTCACCGCCACCGGTGCCAGTGTTACCAGAATGGTCTCCGGTGGTCACCGTGCCGGGCCACTACCGTAGCGCGCCACCGCAAGCCAGTGGTCGTGCGGCGATGATGCCGAAAGTGCACCAGTGCAGCGGCCCTTGTGGGGTACACAGCCACTCGCACGATGTGGCACGCCAGTCTTCGGTGCCGGTGTCGGATAACCATGCCTTCTGGGGTGCGCTGGGCTGTTCTTGCTTCGCGTTTTGAGTTAAAGGCGGTTTATGGCCCTCTCCTGGTGAGAGGGCTTTGCTGCAAATGGGAACACAGACTTTGGCGGTGGCGCGGGTCTGTTTCCGCAACCGCAAAAGATTACCCCGCCAGGCCAAACCCTTGCTTGCCGTTCTTCTTAATCTGGTACATCGCTTCATCGGCACGCGTCAGCGCCTCATCAAAACTAAAGTGCGGCTGCACCGTCGCCACACCAATAGAAGCACCAATCTGCGCATGGCCGTTATCAACATCAAACGGCGTCAGTGCGGCATCCAGCACCGCCTGCATCATGATGCGCACTTTTGGGAAATCGATCAGGAACGGCATCAGCAACACAAACTCATCACCACCTAAACGGCCCACCACCACGTTCGGTGGCACCTGGTCAAGAATGCGCTGGCTGAGTTGAATCAGCACTTCATCGCCACTGCGATGGCCCAGCGTATCGTTAACATGCTTAAAATTATCGAGATCGATAAATGCCACGCACAGCGGCCCCTGCGCTTTCATTTTGCTGAAATGCGTTTGCAGCGCGTGGCGGTTGGTCAGGCCGGTCAGCGGATCGTGATGCGCCAATGAAGAGAGTTGCGCTTCATACTGCTTCTCTTTGGTCATATCGATATGCGTGCCGGTGACTTTAAGCGGATTGCCTTCTTCGTCCCACTCGGTCACACGCCCACGATCCAGCACCCAGGTAATTTTGTCGTTCTTACCCAGCATGCGATGCAGCGCCTCATAGTAAGGCGCACGCCCTTCGATATGATCGTAAAACGCCTTGAGCACTTCATCGGCGTCCTCGGGGTGCAGGCGTTCGCGCCAGACTTCAAACTGCGCTTTGGTCTCTTTCGGCTGAAAACCCAGCATCGAACCCCAGCGTCGATTGAAAATCACCAGCTTGCCGCTGGGAATATCCAGCTGCCACAAACATAAACCGGTTCCGTCCAGCGCCGCACTCAGCTTGTTTCGCGCGTCATGCGCTATGCGCTTTAAGCGCGCATTATGCTTTTTCAGGTTCTGAATCTGCTGACGCAGCGCTTCTTCGGACATGATGGCTGACGGAGAGGAAATAAGGGTTATTCTGCCTGCCAGGAAGTTTCTGATAAATAAAACAAATGAAAAGCCGATCAGTAGCGGAAAATTGCATCAAGCTCAGAGGGAACGGCGAAGCATTGAGGTTATTTCAGCAAACAAAACTTTCTTTATTCCTGCAAAGCAGTGGAAAACGCGCCAGCCGCCTGGGCCAGCGCCCTGTAGGTCTACTCCGATTCGCCAAAGCGCTGATCAAACATCGTGACAACCTGATGCAGCACACCCGCCTCATCGCCTCCTTCACATACCACTTCCACGCTGCCACCCGCTTTGATGCCAGCGCGCATGATGTTCATCATACTGCTGGCATTGACGTCTTTGCCTTCGTAGCGCAGCGTGACGCGGCAGTCATGGCCTTTTAACGCTTTGGCCAGCTGTGCCGCCGGGCGTGCATGGATACCAGTACTATTTTTCACGGTAACGGTTTGACTCAACATGACAGTTCTCCTGGTTAATGGGGGAAATAACGCCTTCCTGCTGCAATTTAAATTGATAGAACGCCTGCCAGCGCTGCTGATAACGTTGCAAGGCGCGGCTGCGTTGTGGGTCGGGTTGATAGCGCTGCGCCACACGCACTTCCGGCGGAGGCACATCCGTGCAGGCAATCAGCAGCGCACCCACGGACACCGCTTCATCAAAGGCAATGGCTTCTACCGTTCGCGCCAGACTGTCAGCTTTGAGCTGGAGCCACAGCGGATTGCGCGTGGCCGGGCCAATCACTTTCAGTGCGGGGCCAGCCGGCACCGCAAAACAGGTAAAGCAGTTGGCAAACTCCATGGTTAACCCAAGTAGCACAGTGAGCAGCAATTCATCGTGCGGCAACGTATCGCTCAGACCGTACATCAACCCGCGCGTATGGCGGTTTTTGTAAGGCGAGCCGGATCCACGTAAATGCGGGATAAACAGCGGTAATCCTTCCGGCTGCCACTCATCAGCCAGATAACGCTGCGTGGCTTGTACCAGTGCGGCATCGATCTCCTCGCGCGACAGCCGAAAAGTGCTGCTCACCCACTCCAGCGCAAAGCCCCCCACCGGCAGTGAGGCGAATAGCGTGAAATGGTTATCCCGCGAATACCGCCCGTTGGCGAGTTTGTCGCGCCGGGCTTGCTCATTGAGCAAAGGCTGTGGTTGCAGCAGCAAAATGCCTTCGGTGGTGCCGGTAGAGTTCAGTACCTCGCCGGTTTGCAGCTGTAATGCCCGCGCGCCCACCATATGATCGTGCCCAGCGAGCGTGACGCACACCGGCTGGTTTAACCCCAGTGCCTCACGGCACGCGGGTGTCACCCATCCCGCCACTTCCCCTGGTGCCAGCAGGGGCGCAAAAGCATCCAGCGGCAGTTGCAAAATATCGGCGGCCTGCGCCGACCAGCTTCCCTGCTGGAGATCGAGACACAGCGTGCGGCTGGCGAGCGTGGTGTCAGTGCGCTGTGCGCCGGTTAAGCGCCACAACAGCACCTCCGGCGCATGCAGCCAGCGCAAACCGTGACGCCCGCGCAGCGCATAGTTATCCAGTAGCCAGCGCATCTTGAAGGCCGAATAATTACTGTGCAGCGGCAAACCGGTGATTTGATACAACCGCTGGCTGTCCGCTTCGGTTAAGGTGGCGAGATACTCTTCGCCCCGACGATCATACCAGGCCAGCATCGGCGTCAGGATATTGCCAGCCTCGTCGAGAAACACGCCGGACTCACCAAAGCTGGCAATACTGATATGTGTCACCGGGCAATCCGTTGCCGCGATCAGGCTGCGCATCGTCGCCACCACCTGCTGCCACAGCGCATCGATATCGAAATCGACGTTACCCGTGGGCGAAGTGATTTTGGGTGTGACGAACTTACGCTCATCCAGTCGGGACGCATCCCGACGAGAAAAACAGGCGACTTTACAGTTAGTCGTACCGATATCAATGACGATGGCCGCAGCGTTCTCAGGCATACACGGCACCTCGTGTCAGGCGGAAGATGCCCCACAGCACCAGACCCACCACTGGCACCAGGCCAATCGCTATCACGTTGCCGTTGAAGATTTCCAGCAGCCAGAAGCGGAACGGGTTGCCGCCGTCAAGGAAGCTGGAGACCTGGCCGCTAGAGCCTTCGGCAAACTTGAAGTTCACGTCTTTCGCCATGCCGGTAATAAAGGGGGCGATTTTGGTGGCAATCCATAGGTCGGCCACGATCACGGGAATCGCCGCCAGCACGGTGCGGAAGATGTTGCCACGACTGGCCAGCGCGATCATCGACGCCATCACCGCGAGGTTCGCCAAATCGCCCAGCGGCAGCACCTGGTTGCCTGGCAGGATAAAGGCGATGAACACGGAAATCGGCGTCAGCAGCAGCGCGGAAGAGATGATCGCCGGGTTGCCCACTGCCACCGCGATATCCAGCCCGATATAGAGATCGTCACGGCCTGGGTATTTGGTGTTGAGGTACTTCTTGATCGCTTCCGACAGCGGCAACAGGCCTTCCATCAGGATGCGCACCATGCGCGGCAGAATAAACATCACGCCGCCAATGCTGATACCGAGCAGCAGGATATGCTTGAAGTCATACCCGGCGATAACCCCCAGCAGCAGGCCCAGAATGGTGCCGACCATCATCGGCTCACCAAAGATGCCCAGCTTCTTCTGCACGGTTTGTGGATCGATGTGGATACGGTTGAGACCCGGAATCTTGTCGATGATTTTGTCCACCAGCAAGCCCACCGGGAAGAACACCACGGCGGACAGCGTCGGCAGTGAAATCCCTTCCAGGCCGAAATATTTCTGCACCATCGGCGCGGACCAGTCTGCCAGCTTCAGTACCACAATGGCGGCAATGGCAGCGGCCAGTAATCCGAAGAAGAAACTGCCTGTGCTGTAGTAAACCAGCGTCCCAGCCAGCGCGAAGTGCCAGTAGTTCCACATATCCACATCGACGGTGCGAGTGCGGTTTAATGCCAGCATCGCTACGTTGATTAGAATCGTCAGCGGAATGACGAACGGTGCAATCGGCGATCCCCAGGTAATAGCAGAAAGCGGCGGCCAGCCGAGATCCACTACTGGCAGGTTAATATTGGTGCGCTCTACCATTGCCTGCGCAGCCGGGCCAACATTACTGGTGAGAATATCGAAGATGGCGTAGATCCCGACGAAGCCAATGCCTACGGTTAACGATGAGCGCAAGGCTTTAGCCGGTTTGACCTTAAAGCACAGTGCAAGAATAAACAGCACCAGCGGTAATAATACGGTTGGGCCAAAACCCAATATATATTGCACCACGGTGTAGAGGCTATGAGCGATTTCATTCATGGCAGACCCCTTATGACGGGCGTAAACGTACCTGGCGTTAGCGCCCTATTATGGCAATCGGATTAAATAAATAAGTAATTATTGGTTTTTCAAAATTTCGACAATTTTTTCCAGCACTTTTTCTTCGCCGACACCGGTAATAATCGGTAAGCCGTTAACCACCGGGATATCTAATTCATAAGGCACTTTAGTGGTGGACACCACCAGAGCGACACCGTCGGTATTATTGGGCAAAGAAGCGACGTTGGTTTGCGAGTAATTCACATTAAGACCGTGCTCCTGGCAATATTCCATGACTTTCTCTGTCACGGCAGTGGATGTGGCAATGCCGGTAGCGCATACAAATAAAATCGTCTGGCTCATACTTCACCTCGTTCGGTCATGGTTTCTGTGATGCGTTGATAAATTTGCTGATCGTTAAGCTGCAATAACTGCTGCATAAAATCGCTATCCTGAATCAGTTCCATAATCCAGCCCAACACATTTAATTGCTTGTTACTTTCACTCAGTGCCAGCAGAAACACCACGCGTACCGGCACCGGTTCTGGCTCGCCGCCCATATCGGCAAACGTCACCGGCTGCGGCAGAATGCCGATACTGATGGCGTTGTGGCGCACATGGCGATGGTCGGTATGAGGAATCGCTACGCCTACCGGTTCCGTCGGTAATCCGGTGGGGAAATCCTGCTCACGCGCCAGCACATGCTCGGCAAAATCCGCGACCACCAGCGCTTCCTCCACCAGCGGCTGTGCCAGTTGGCGAATCACCTGATCGACACTCAGCCCCTCATTGAGGTGCTGCACGTAGTGCGGCTTAAACTGGATCCCCTGCATACGCGGCCTCGCTAATATCATTCAAACGCAGAATCTTCGCGTAGACCTCATGTTCCACCGCCTGCCGTGCATCAGCCATCACCGCCGCCAGATTGGCTTCATTGTGATTCTTCTGCCATGCGTGACCGACGCTGGTGATGAAGGAACGGCGCAGGTCGCTGGCGATGTTCACTTTCACCACCCGATGATTAACAAACTGCTGCAAGATGCTGTCTGCGATACCGGAACCGCCGTGGATGACCAGCGGGATGGGCGTGATCTGCGCAATTTCCGTCAGTAACGGCAGATCGATACGCGGAATATCATCCAGTCCATGCACATTACCGACCGAAATCGCCAGCAGGTCACAGCCGGTTTCGCGCACAAACTCCACCACCTGCTGCGGGTCGGTTTTGCAATCCGCTTCGCTGACGTGATCGTCTTCTTTACCCAGAATCGCACCCAGCTCAGCTTCCACCGGCACGTTGTAGTTCTGGCAGAATTCCACGGCTTGACGCGTCAGCTTGATGTTCTCTTCAAACGGCAGCGCAGCCCCATCGATCATTACCGAAGTAAATCCGGCACGCACCGCCTGGCGGATATCATCCATATTGCGGCCGTGATCGAGATGCAGGCTGATCGCCACATCCATCTGTGCGGCGCGACGCTGCACCATTTCATAGATGTAGTCATAGCCAGACAGACGCGCATTGGTGGGCGCGATTTGAATAAAATTCGGCACGTTACTGCGTTCAATCGCATTTAATATGCCGAGCGTGGTTTCCAGATTGGTGGTATTAAAGGCGCCGGCCAGCACGCGCTTATTTTCCAGTTGACGAATAAATTGATGACCGTTGACTAATGGCATGTCAGCTTACCTCTCTTCGTTGCAGAACGGTGCCCAAATAATATTTATTCCCTTTTAACCAGACATTGCCGAATTCCACCGGCAATTCACGTGAGAAAAACACCAACTGTTCTAAATGCAGTACCGGCGCATCCTCACTGATATCCAAAAAATGTCCGCGTTCATTACCGATTAAACGCGCGGCATAGCGACTTTCGGAATAACGTATTTTCTGTTGCGATAATCGTTCGATGGTGGGAAACAGGTTATTATGATTAAAATCCACCTCGGCAATGCCGGGTACCAGTTCCATATTGATGCGATTCTCAATCAGCATCACTCTTTCATCATCGATATAACGTAACCGCTCCAGATAAAGAATTTCCTGCCCCGGTTTAATGCGTAATTTTTCGGCAATATAACGGTTGGCCGGTTCAACCCGCGTGGCGATCACCTGCGTGCTGAAATTAATTTGCTGGCTTTCCAGTGACTCGGCGAAAGAGAGCAACCCTTCCCCCAATGGATAGCGAATGTTTTCTTTCTTAACGAAGGTGCCTTTGCCCTGCACTTGTACCAGCACACCTTCTTTGACTAACTGCGCCACGGCTTTTTTCACCGTACCGCGACTGACGTCAAGCATATCCATGATCTGGAACTCCGAAGGAATGCGGTCATCCTCCACCAGATCGCCGGTATAGATACTCTCGCGAATCCACTCCACCACCTGTTGATAGAGCGGAACCTGCGAACTCTTACTCAATGTTTTCATGGCGCGCACCTGAACATTCAGAGTTGTCTATGGACAATCATGTACAACTTCGAGGCTTATAGTAGGGAATTGCGTCTGGCGAGGGATCGAGGACAGTCACGTTTTCGCGTACCGGATCTGTGACAATAAAGTGTGATCTGTATCTCACTTGAAATCTGTGCACTGTACTTCCGATGGAGAAATTGTGTTCTGTGACGCGGATCAAGAGATATTCGTTAGTCGATGCTATGATCATGTTTACTAGAATGGTAGTTTAGCAGTTATCGCAGCAACACGATGACGGTGGATGAGATTATGCAACTGACAATGCGTTGGTTTGGTCCCAAAGAAGATAAAGTTTCGCTGGAATATATTCGCCAGGTGCCGGGTGTGCGTGGCGTAGTCGGCGCACTGTATGACGTGCCGGTCGGGGAAACCTGGCCGAAAGATAAGATTAAAGCATTGGTTGATCAGGTACATGCCGCCGGTCTGACGGTGGAAGTGATCGAGAGCGTCAACATTCATGACGACATCAAGATCGGCCTGCCGAGCCGCGATCAATATATTGAGAACTACAAGCAGAGCATTCGTCACCTCGCTGAAGTCGGCGTGAAAGTGATCTGCTACAACTTCATGCCGGTATTTGACTGGATGAAGACCGACATGAACTACGTGCTGCCAGACGGCTCACTCACCATGGCGTTCGAGAAGAAAGGCATCGATAAGAGCCTCGACGAAGTGGTGCAGGAAGTGTTGGGCAACTCAAACGGTTTCGCGTTGCCAGGCTGGGAGCCAGAGCGTCTGGCGAAAGTGCAGGATCTGTTTGCGCAATACAAAGACGTTGACGACAACAAGCTGCGTGAAAACCTCGCTTACTTCCTGAAAGCGGTGATCCCGGTATGTGAAGAAGTGGGCGTGAAGATGGCGATCCATCCTGACGATCCACCGTACTCGATCTTCGGTCTGCCACGCATTGTGAAGAATCGCGAAGACCTCGATTGGATCTGTAACGTGGTGGATTCGGAGGCTAACGGCATCACGCTGTGTACCGGATCGATTGCGGAAGATCCGCAGAATGATGTGTACGGTATTCTGGCCGAGTTCTCACGCCGCAAACGTATTCCGTTTGCGCACGTGCGTAACATCAAGATTATTCAGGACAAAGATTTCTACGAGTGCGCACATCCTACTGAGTATGGCTCGCTAGATATGTACAAGGTGCTGCAATCGATGCACGACAACGGCTTCGATGGCTACATTCGTTCCGATCATGGCCGCTTTATCTGGGGCGAAACCGGACGTCCGGGCTACGGTCTGTATGACCGCGCACTCGGCACCACTTACCTTATGGGTCTGTGGGAAGCGCTGGAAAAGCGCTAATTCACCCTGCCCTCCAGGCCGCTGATAACAGCGGCCTTTTTTATTGCCGTCAGTCTTCCCAGCACGTTAACGGAAAACCTCATCCCAACCCTTAAACAGCAAGCTGGCATTGACACCGCCGAAGCCAAACCCGTTCGACAGCACATACTGCATCGCCATCGGCTGTGGTTTCAGCGCCACCAGATTGAGCCCCGCTGCGGCTTCATCGGGATGCAGCAGATTGAGCGTTGGCGGCGCGATTTGATCGCGCAGTGCCAGGATCGAGAAGATCGCCTCCACGCCGCCCGCGGCACCCAGCAGATGCCCGGTGGCGGATTTGGTCGAGGTGATCGCCACATCGCTGTCCGCAAACAGCGTGCGAATGGCCGCCAGCTCGCCTTTGTCACCCACCGGCGTGGAGGTGGCATGAGCGTTGATATGCTGCACCTCTGCTGGGGTGATGCCCGCCTGCGCCAGCGCGGTTTCCATCGCACGGCGAGCGCCCTCACCGGTTTCCGGTCCGGCGGTGAGATGATAGGCATCGGCACTGGTGCCATAGCCGACCAGCTCCGCCAGCGGTGTCGCACCGCGTGCCTGTGCATGTTCCAGAGATTCAATCACCAGCAGACCCGCGCCCTCACCCATTACAAAGCCATCGCGGTCACGATCAAACGGACGAGATGCCTGTTCAGGATGATCGTTAAATCCGCCTGACATCGCTTTCGCAGCCGCAAAGCCCGCCAGACTGACGCGATGGATCGCCGCCTCGGTGCCGCCGCACAGCGCGATGTCTGCCTCGCCGCTGCGGATCAATCGTGCCGCATCGCCAATCGCCTGCGCACCCGCCGCGCACGCCGTGACAGGGGCGCCAATCGGGCCGCGAAAACCGTGGGCAATCGACACATGTCCTGCCGCCAGATTGGCAAGGAAGGAGGGAATGGTAAACGGCGATAAGCGGCGCGGACCCCGATTGGCGGTGGTTACAACCGCGTTGGCGATCTCGTTGAAACCACCAATGCCAGTGGCGATCACCGTCGCGGTGCGCTGGCGATCCGCCTCATCCTGTGGGAACCAGTTAGCTTGCGTCAGCGCTTCATGCGCCGCCACCAGCGCAAACTCAATAAAGCGATCCATTTTCTTGCGATCTTTTGGCGCGATCACGCGCTCGGGATCGAAGCCATGCTGTGGATCTTGTTCCAGCGTGGGCACTTGACCCGCCACTTTGCAGCTGATGTCCTGCACCATCTCGTCCGGTAAGGCGCTGATGCCGGATTTCCCTGCCAGCAGTGATTGCCACACCGCTTCTGTACCGCAGCCGAGCGGGGAAACCATCCCCATACCAGTAATCACAATACGTTTCATCGATAACTCCTTAAGCTGCGGGCTTTTTCATCAAAGGCACCAGCAGCGCAGCGATACAAAATCCGACCATGATCAGCCAGAATGCGTCCGAAAAAGCCTGCGTGCGCGCCTCGCGCAGGGTGAGTGAAGCCAGCGATTGCAGCGCCGCCGTGTGCGCCGCATCCAGGCTTAATCCGTTAAACATCAGGGCTGCGGTGCGCGATTGCAGATAGTCGCCGAGCGACAAACTGGCGCTGTTGAGGTGATCGGCCAGGCGGCTGAAGTGCAGATTGGTGCGGTCATTCAGCACGGTGCCGCACAGCGCAATGCCGATAGCGCCACCGAGATTACGCATCAGATTAAACAGTCCTGAGGCTAATTTTAGTCGCGCGGGTGGCAAGCTGCCGAGCGTCAGCGTCACGGTGGGCGCCACCGCAAACTGCTGCGCCATGCCGCGAAACGCCTGCGGAAACAGCAGCTCTTTGGCACCCCAGTCATGGGTAATCGGCACAAAGAAAAACATCGATACACCAAAACTCGTCAGGCCAAACGCCAGCAAAATGCGCAGATCGACGCGGTTCGCCAGCCAGGCATAAAGCGGGATCGACAGGATCTGAAAAATGCCGGTGGAGAAGATCGCTAACCCGATCTCCAGCGCACTAAAGCCGCGCACCTGGCTGAGAAACAGCGGCGTGAGATAGATGGTGGCGAAGATCCCCACGCCAGCCATAAACGAGAAATAACAGCCGAGGCTAAAGCCTGGATCTTTTAACGCGCGCAGATCCATGATCGGCTTGGCGTGGTTTAGCGTGCGGAAGATAAACAGCACGCCGCACAGCAATGCGATCCAGCCTGTGGTGGTGATGGTGCTATCGTCAAACCAACCCCAGCGCGGCCCCTCTTCCAGGGTGTACTCCAGACAGCCCAATGATAGCGCCAGCAAGACAATGCTGAAGTAATCCGCACCGCGCAGTAACTCGGGATTCGGCGAATCGATCCTGACCAGCAGCGGCACCGCAATGGTGATGTAAATACCGGGAATGATGTTGATGTAAAACAGCCAGTGCCAGCTGAAGTTATCGGTAATCCAACCGCCGACCGTGGGCCCTAGCGTCGGGGCTAATGAGGCCAGCGCACCCACGGTGGCGGCCGCAATCACCCGCTGCTTGCCCTGGAAAAAGGCAAAGGCGGTAGTGAACACCAGCGGAATCATCGAGCCGCCCGCCAATCCTTGCAAGGCGCGAAAGGCGATCATGCTCTGAATATTCCACGCCCAGGCGCACAGCAAGCTCATTACCGTGAAGCCGCAGGCGGAGACGGCAAACAGCCATCGTGTAGACATCACGCTCGCCAGCCAGCCGGAAAGCGGGATAATGATGATTTCCGCGATCAGGTAGCTGGTTTGCACCCACACGGTTTCGTCGTCACCCGCCGAGAGCCCTCCGCCGATATCCCGCAATGAGGCGGAGACAATCTGGATATCCAGTAAGGCGATAAACATGCCGATGCACAGGGTGGCAAAGGCGAACACCTTCTTGCTGACCGGCATCTCCGCCGGTGCCATCAGCGGTGCAGCCACGCTGCTCATCGCGCGCTTCTCTCATCCACCGTCACCGTGACGGAAAGACCAGGGCGTAACAGACCCAGCACCGCCGCGTCGCCGTCCAGCACAATGCGCACCGGCACGCGCTGGACAATTTTGGTGAAGTTGCCAGTGGCGTTTTCTGCCGGAAGAATGCTGAAGCGTGAACCGGTGGCTGGCGACAGGCTGCCAACGTGGCCATTAAAGGTGCGACCGGGTAACACGTCCGCGACGATGCGAGCCAACTGCCCCGGCTTCATATTGGCCAGCTGGCTCTCTTTGAAGTTGGCATCGATCCACAGCCCTTGAACAGGCACCAGCGACAGTAGCTGCGTGCCGCTGCTGACATAAGAACCTGACCAGGCGCGACGGTTGCCAACCACGCCATCAAAGGGGGCGCGGATTTCAGTGTATTCAAGATTGAGCTTCGCCATCGCCAGCCCCGCTTGAGCCTGAGTCAAGGCGGCTTTGGCCTGCTGCTCACGGGCATCCAGTACCTGCAACTGGCGCTCGGCAACGGTTTTGTCGGCGCGGGTTTTGCTCTCTTCCGCCATCGCCTGATGGTAATCGGCCTGAGCATGATCGCGGATCTGCTGGGATACCGCAGAGCTGCTGGCCAGCGCACTGTAGCGGCGCTGATCGGAGGTGGTTTTCAGTGTTACCGCCTGCGCTGCCAGCAGAGAGGCGTGCGTGCCCGCAATAGTGGCAAGTTGCAGCTGGCGCGTGGCGGCGATATCGCTTAACGCAGCTTGCTGTGCTGCCACTTCACCCGTTGCCTGATCCACCGCCGCCAGATAATCACGGTTATCCAACTGCACCAGCAGATCGCCTTTTTTCACCTGTGCGTTGTCCTGCACCGCCAGCGTGTGGATGTAGCCCGGCACTTTGGCAGAGATGGCGCTGATATCTGCACCAACATAGGCATCATCGGTGGAAGGCATAAAGCGCGCGGTGTGCCACCAATAGTAGCCATAACCTGCCGCCTCTAAACCGCCGATTGCCACTGCCAGCAGCAGAGCGGATTTTTTGCGCGTGCGGGTCATGGCTGTTTCTCTGTAACAGGCGGAGAGAATTTCAGCGTGCTGTCACCCGCGCGTTTTTTCTGCAAATAATCATGGCGATAGTGCATGATCGGCGCCGCTGCCGGGCCGGGCACCATTTGGTATTTATCGCTGGTGAGTGGTTGGCCGTTTTCGCTATCGACCAGCTGCGGTTTCACAAGACGCTGGGTGGCGGTTTCCACCAGCTGCATCTGCCTTCCTTCCGGCGAGAAGTGGGTGCTGCCCCACTCGGCCAGCGCCAGGATAACGCCACGCAAATCACGTCCGGCTGGCGTAAGGTGATATTCGAAGCGCATCGGCGTGGTGCTGTAACACACCTTTTCCAGCAAACCGTCTTCCACCAGCTCTTTCAGGCGGCGCGACAGGATATTCGGCGCCACGCCGCTGTTTTTCTGGAATTCGTCAAAACGGGTAAAACCGGCCAGCGCATCGCGCATGATTAGCATGCTCCAGCCATCGCCGATACGGCCAAGGCTGCGCGCAATCGGGCAGGCCATTTGATAGAGCGGTTCGTTTTTCATGGTGGGTATTCCGCAGAGGATCTGATGCGGCATACTGTTGCAGAGTGACTATCATTTTGCAAGTGACTTGCATAATGAAAGCAAGGAGTGTTCATTGTGAAGAGCAATGAATTGCGCCGCTACCCAACCCGTGCAGGCCCTGTAACAGCACGATTTATCGCGCAAATTTGCCAAAAAAAACGGCAGCCACACTGGGCTGCCGTTTCATCACAATTTAGCCATCTCTAGGTGCGCACGCGCAGCGCCGCCTCGATCTTGTCGGCGATCTTAGTGACCACATAAGCAATCACCATGTAGAACACCACCGCAATCAGGAAGGCTTCGAGGTAGTAGAAATTCAGCGCCGCCGTCAACTGCGCCTGGGCAAAGATATCCACCACTTCAATCGCAAACGCCAGCGACAGGGCTTTCATGATCACCATAAACGCATTCGCCAGATCGGGGATTGCCGCCACGATAATCTGCGGGAACATCACCCGACGGAACAGCTGTCCACCGCTGTAGCCGAGCGACAAAGCGGCATCGGATTGTCCACTGTCGAACGAGTTCAGCGCGCCTTTCCACACTTCGGCCTGGAATGCCGCGACACAGGCACTCAGTGCCACAATGATGATCACCCAGTTCGGCAGTGAATGGGCATTCACCTCGACGCCAAACAGCGTGGCAACAAAGTGCAGCGCCGGTGGCAAGCCGTAATAGGCGAGGAAAATCACCACCACCATCGGCACGCCTTTGAAGGCGATTTTGTAAGTGATCACCAGCTGGCGCAGCACTGGAATGCGGCGATGTTCGATAAAGGCAAACAACCCGCCCAACAGCGTCGAACAGATAAACACCGTGACCGCCATTAGCAGCGTCACCGGTACCGCATCGAGAATGCTCCAGAAGTCCGGCAGCAAAACCTCAGCATCAAACATGGTTTGTCTCCCCGACTCAGACGCTGGTGGTGAACTTCACGCGCGGTGCAGACTTAGAGCTGTACTTCGCATGACGTTGTTCAAAGAAGCGGATAACCAGCCACGCCACACCGCACAGCAGTGAATAGAGAACGGCCAACACCAGATAGGTGCCGAACTGATACTGGTTGTAATCGCGTTCCATAATCAGGTGCGCGGTCGCCATCACATCTGCCGCACCGATGTACATCACCAGCGCCACGTTGTGAATCAGATAGATAATCGCATTGCCGTAACCCGGCAGCGCAAAGTGCACCGCCTGCGGGCCAATCACCCGCAGCATTTTCTGGCGGAAGCTGTAGCCAAGGCTGTCGGTGGCATCGTGCTGACCCCGTTCCACCGCAAGGTATGCCGGGCGCATCACTTCCGACAAATAACCGCCGTGATACAGGCTCAGGCCGATCATCGCCGCCACATTGGCGGTAAAGAAGTCACCAAAGCCGAAATTATCGGTGATCAGCGGCATGCCGTAGAAAGCCACAAACAGCTGCAGCACCACGGGCACGCTGCGCGCATAGGAAACATAGAGATCGGCCAGCTGGCTGATCACGGGAATACGGCGCACGCGAAAAACGGTGGCGATCAGCGCCAGAAAGAACCCGGCAATCATCGCGACAAACATGATGCCGAGCGTCAGTGGCAGCGCCGACAGCAGTTCTGGAATCATGGAGGATAGATTCACGGTGAAACACTCCTGCTAAAAAGGACAGCATGCGCCCGGCTCAGCACCGGGCGCAGTGAATCTATTACTTCATGTACTTAGTGACTTCTTCGCCAAACCACTTCTGCGCCAGCTTATCCAGCGTGCCGTCGTCTTTCAGTTCTTTCAGCGCTTTGTTCACGTCATCGTTCAGGGCCTGGTTTTCGGCAGAGCGGTGGATCAGTACATAGGTATTGTTGATCACCACTGGCTCACTGGCTTTGATCGCCAGCTTCTGGTTGTCGATCACCGTCTGCTCACCGAGGTTTGAAGGCAGGATCAGCGCATCGTATTTCCCGTTCTGCACTTCTTTCAGGCGATCCGGGTAAGGCACGCCCGCGCTGGACGCTTTGATGGTGATTTTGTCGTTCGGGTTATCCTGCTGCCACTGAGTGACGAATTTATACACGCCGCCGCCTGCGGTCACCGGCACGATATTCTTGCCGACCAGATCCTTCATGCCGTTGATATTGCTATCGCTGCGGCTGTAGATCTTCATCAGGCTGGCACCGATCGGTGCATCCGGAATCAGGAACTGTTTGCTGCGCGCTGGCGCTTTATAGTAACCGCCGGTCGCCATGTCGTACTTGCCGGTCACCAGGCCCGTTTCCTGTGCGATATCCGCCGCGCCTTCCATCACAAACTTGTACTGTGGCAGTTTGGCGTTGATGGCTTTCAGCACGTCCGGCTCGTAACCCTCAGGTTCGTGGCCGATGGCGCCCCATGACAGCGGTTTGGATTCCGCAGCGGTGGCGATTTTGATGGTGCGTACCGCGTCAGCAAAGCTGTTACCGCTGATCAGAGCCAGGGCGATGATGCCAGGCGCGGCCAGGCGACGTAATGTGGTTTTGATTGCAGGCATGTCTTTGATTCCTTTAATTATTAGAATGCTCGTTCTGAACTGAGGAACTGTGCAAGGCGCGGCAGGGTTGGGTTATCAAACATCTCTGTCGGACTGCCCTGCGCGGCCACGACACCCTGATCCATAAACACGATGCGATTCGAAATGCTTTTCGCGAACTGCATCTCATGCGTCACCAGCAGCGAGGTAATGCCGGATGACGCCACGTCTTTAATCACTTTCAGCACTTCACCCACCAGCTCAGGATCGAGCGATGAGGTCGGTTCATCAAACAGCATCACATCCGGACGCACCGCCAAAGCACGGGCGATACCGGTACGCTGTAACTGGCCGCCAGACAGCTGCGACGGATAGTGATCGAGCTTGGCACCCAGACCCACACGCTCCAGCTCCTGCACGGCAATGTCGCGCGCTTGCTGTTTGGTTTTACGCTGGATGACAATCAGCGGATCCATCACGTTTTCCAGCACCGTCATGTTTTTGAACACGTTAAACTGCTGGAACACCATGGCGGTGCGCAGACGGATCGCCTGGATCGCCGCTTTATCCGGTGACTGATAATCCATGCGGATCTGATCCAGCTGAATCGTCCCGGCTGATGGCTTCGCCAGATAGTTAATGCAGCGCAGCAGCGTGGTTTTCCCGGTGCCGCTTGGCCCGATGATCGACACCACATCGCCGCGTTTTACCGACAGATCAACCCCTTTGAGGATCGGATTGCTGCCGTAAGAGAGCGTAATATTGTTGAGTTCTAACATCCGGTGCAGCCCTTATTTGTTCAGGTCAGCATGGCCGAGCACATGCATCAGACGGTTGGCCCAGCCAAAGATGGCGATGGCGTGGATCAGATCGATAATCTCCTGATCGTTCATGCCGACGGCACGCAGTGCCGCCACATCTTCCGGTGTGGCCTCAGAAGGCGTAACCGATAAACGGCGGGCAAAGCGGTAGATCGCCGCATCGCGTTCACCTAATACATCCGCTCTATCAAAATAGATGGCACTGACCACGGCGTCACTGTCAGCTAACTGTGCATGACGTCGCGCATGCACCACCGCGCAATAACGGCAGCCGTTGACGATCGAAGCCCCCAGCGCGCCCAGCTCACGATCGGCACGATCGAGGCCACCTTCGACATACATAATGGCGTTGAACAGCCCGGTACGTGCGGTGTAACTCTCGGGATCGTGCACCAGCGTGCGCACGTACTCGGAGATCTTCTTGTTGGACGGCGTGACTTTCATCGCATCGAGCTGCGCCGGTGTCGCCTGTTCTACATCGACTGGCGTGATGTACGGATGCCAGTGCAGCGGCTTGAGATTTACCGACGGAATCATGCGGACCTCATCAAACGTAAGCCAGCCGCCACGCGCGTCTGGAAGTTAACAAAGGCGATCAGCTCAGAGAGCGCAACAATTTGTGGGTTGCTCAAACCAGCCTGCTCCAGCAAGCGAATATGCTGTTCGGTAGCCTGAATGGGCTGCTGCGTGACCATGTCAGCATGGCGCGCAATCGTGGCCAGTGGCTCTTCCGCTACGGCGCAACCCGAGGCCAGCGCCAGCAGGGCTTCAGACGGATTCAACGCCGCCAGCTGCGCCTGGTAATCACGTTGCAGCGGCGCATCGTAGTTCAACACCGCCATACGCTGCGCCAGTGCCAGACGCAGATCCGCAGGTAAACCCTGATCCTCTTCCGGCGCGAGTACTGACACACGGCACGCTTCTGCGCCCTCAACAAATTCGGGACGCAGGCGGCGCGTCTGATACAACGCCTCTTCTGGTGTTAATCCGGCTGCTTGATCAATAGCGTCGCTCACAACGCGTTCTCCTGTTTTAGTAACGGGGTTGAATCCACCCATTCATCGCCCTGTAATTCAGGGGTGTCAAAAGCTTGTAAGTTGGCGTAGTGCTGCTCGACGTCCTCGGCAAACAGCGAGGCGGTAATACCGCGCACCAGGCGATCGGCACCGGCGCTTACCGCAGGAATGTCGCCGGAGACTTTGCCGTGCGTCAGCATGGCGGCATCGTTGAAGCAGTGGATGTGTGCCAGCATCGGGCAGGCATCAGGCGTCAGTTCGCGGAACTCGAATGAAGGGCCGAGATCCGGCGCTTCCAGCAGGCTGCGGCGCGGATTGCCCATCTCAGGTTGATAGCGACCGTCAGACCAGCTGCGAATATGCGGCGCAATGGCGGCAAACTCCGGGCGGCCGTGGAAATCGTTGGTGAAGCCGGTGGCGGCGATCAAAAAGTCGTAGTGCAGTGCGCCCTGGGTGGTTTCAATCAGCAGGCCGTTTTCTTCCTGTTTAACGGCGTTAATGCCGCAATCGAGGAAGAAGCGCGCGTTCTCATGACGTGATACGCGCAGAGTGGAAGAGCGCGGCGGTGGCGTTTGCGTCGCGGCGGTGTAATCGACAAATTTCCATTTCCACGCATCCGGCAACTGATGCATGCCGTGCACCACGCCCTGACTGCCAATGCCGGTCATCTTGTTGATACGCGGCATTTCTTTGCGGCGAATCAGCAGATCGACGGCAGCAGCGCCCTGTTCCAGCGCGGTGGCCGCGTTATCCATCGACGAGGCGCCTGCACCAATCACCGCAATGCGCTTGCCTTTTAAGGCCGTGAAATCGATGTCATCAGCGGAGTGTGCCCAGAACTGACGATCAATGCCCTGCAGGAAATCCGGCACGGCGAAGCCACCGAGGCCAGAACGTCCGGTGGCCAGCACCAAACGGCGCGTGTAAACACGCTCGGTTTCGGCACCCTCCAAATCCAGCGCAATCAAATCCCCGGCCTGTGCAATGCTGGTGACACGCACGTTGTTCTGTACAGGCAGATTCAATACCTTGCGGTACCAAATCAGGTAATCCATCCACTGCGCTTTAGGGATTTTGTCCAGCGCCTGCCACGCCTCTTTGCCCCACTGCGCCGTGAACCAGGCGCGGAAGGTCAGTTGCGCGAGGCCAAGAGCCGGGCCGTGCAGCGTTTTTGGTGAGCGCAGGGTTTCCATACGCGCAAAAGTGATCCACGGCCCCTCCAGCCCAGCGGGTGCGGCGTCATAAGCCACCACATTGCTGATGCCGGTGAACTGTAATTTGGCGAGTGCCGCCAGACCGCACATGCCCGCTCCAATCACCACTACATCGCGTACCGGCGCACTCTGAAAGGTGCGTTCCGGTACCCAGGATTTGGCGGGCAGTTCCAGAAATTCCAGATCCTGCTGAAGCTGAGCTTCTAATGCAGCAAGACCTTTGGCGGCATACGTCATAGAGAGATTTCCCTGGTGTCAGCGATCGCGTTGAGAGCGAGCGAAAACGATGAAAACACGCCGATGATCCTACCCTTTTAATTATCTATAAAACGTATAATAGGTAGCTAACAATCATCAATACGCATAATAGGAGTTAAGTTTTCGCATAATCCTCTTGCCCTAAATGTGAGTCAAGATTTTCGCTCAGGATTTGACCAATGGATTTCTTATATCTTATGCCGAAAAAGTTATAAGCGTTGAAAATGAAGGGATTCATCGCGCCTGATAAGTCAGGAAGCCGAGGTACTTTATCCTGCCGCTGTAGTGTAATAAGGCTATTGCGTGCCTAATGCATTCGGTTCAGATGCGTAGCGATGCGCTTCATCTCTAATTGAAGCGCTAATGCTGTTGGATGAACTCAATTGCCCCGCTATGACTCCTGGTTTATCACTCGCATGATGCGCGGATGTTCACTGGCAGGCAGACGTTCAAACCCTGGCAGCAGCTGAGTAGCGGCGTCTGCCAGCGCTTCCACCAGTGCCTGCGCAGCGCTGGAAATCTGGCGGCCTTGCGGCGTGATCACGCCAAAGAAGTAAGGGATGTCTTCCTGAATCGGACGGATCGCCACTCCGGCCAGCGGCATGCCCCAGCCGGTGACCGGTTCGAGGATCGCCACGCCCAATCCGGCACGCACGCAGCCCAGAATATTTGCCGATGAGTTGGTTTCGATAGTTTCCAGCAGCGGCGCTTTGACTTTCTTCAGTGCTTTTTCGTAACGACTACGCAGGCGTTGCGGACTCCACGGTGCAATCAAACGGCGGCCAGCAAGCTGGCTCAGCGAAAGCGCGCTGTGTGCCGCCAGTTCATCCTCTTCCGGTAGCGCAATTACGCACTGTGATTGCCCAATCCAGTGCAACTCCACCGCATGATGCTCCAGCGGCAAGCTGCACAAACCGATGTCTGCTTCAGCGGTAATCACCGCATGTGCCGTCTGTACGGCGGACTCACTGATGATTTGCACTTTGTTCTGCAGATTGAGTGCGGCCAGTGCCTGCGGCAATAACCCGGCGGCCAGTGCTGGCGTGGCGGCAATACTGAGCGGACGATGCTGCTGATGGGCGATCTCTTGTGCGCGGAGTCGGATCTGTTGCAGCGACAGCAGCGCTTTCTGCACATACTGATGCAGCTGCAGCGCCTCTTCCGAGGGATGAATACGTGGGCCGTTGCGGATAAACAGCGGATAACCCAGCGACTGCTCCAGCTCCTGAATCAGGCGGGAAACGGCGGGCTGCGAGCGGTTTAGTGCTTTGGCGGCCGCCGTCACGCTGCCGGCTGAAATTACCGCCGAGAAGGCTTCCAGCTGACGCAGATCGAGGTCGTTTAACAGAGTCATCGCGTGGTTACTTCCCTAAGTCATTGATCGTTCCCGACAATCATCCGGGAAAAAATCCATCATAGAGAGAGTTACGCGAATTAGCCACTACGGGAAAACTGCGTGTTGGTCGCCATTAAAGGCGACTCTACAGTGCAGGGGGCACATCAATAGCGCTCATAATTTCAGGATGCGCATTGGCAGTTACCGTTCATTCCAGGGTGCGCATTAATGCGCACCGGAAGCAGCACCTTAATATTCAGCGCACCTTATTCTGCGCAAAATCGCTGTAATTCTCTCTGGTAATCAGTTGATAAGGAATAAAGGTATCCTTCGCCACCTTATCGCCTTTCACCAGCGCAACCGCCGATTGCACTGCGCCATCGCCCTGCCCTTTGGCGTCCTGAAACACCGTCAGGCTCATCTCTCCGCTCTTGATGAACTGCAGCGCATCTGGCGTGCCATCAATGCCCGCTACCTGCACATTTTTCGCCCCCGCCTGCTTCAGCGCCAGAATGGCACCGATCGCCATCTCATCATTGTTGGCGACGATGGCGTTGATATCCTGACCGGTCAGTAGCCAATTGGTGGTGACATCATTGGCTTCTTTGCGGAAGAACAGTGCGGATTGCTTATCCAGCACCTTCATGCCCGGATGCTGCGCGATCACCTCTTCGACCCCTTTGGTGCGTTCGCGGGTATCTTCGCCCGACAGATTGCCCATCAGGATCATCACATTGCCTTTATCCCCCATCGTCTTCGCCAGTGCTTCCATCTGCATTTTTCCGGCCAGACGTGGATCCGATCCAATATAGGCCATGCGATCACTCAACGGTGTTTCTGGCCGACGGTTAACGAACACCAGCGGCACGTTAGATCGCTGTGCCAGTGCGATAATCGGTTTCATTGCCTGGGTATCGGTGGGCGTGACAATGATGGCGTCAACCCCCTGACCAATAAAGGATTCCACCTGCTGCAACTGCTGTGCAGAATCCCCTTTTGCATCCTCAAACTGCCCTTTTACATCGCCGAGTTGTTTCATTTTGCTCGCCATCGCCTGGCGCAGGATGGTCTGAAAATTATCATCGAAATGATCCATGCTAACGCCAATGCTGAGGTCTTTCGCCATCACGCACACGGGTAGCGCGCACAGCAGTGCCAGCGCGGTAAGCTGTTTTTTCAATTGCATAATCTGACCTTATTGTATTGATCTGTAGGGGGCAGAATCGGCGCATCCTTACTCGGGATAGGCACCGGCAACATTCTGGTCGTAATCGATTAATGCACCGGTCATCACACCGGCTTCCTGACTGAGCAGATAGCTGGCAAGGCCTGCCAACTGCTGCGGCTTACAAAGCTGTCCCATCGGCTGTGACGCCTCGGCGCGTTCCAGCCAGCCATCCGTCGCGCCGTGATATTTTCGTTGGGTGAGATCCTCGCCAGGCGTGTCCATCCAGCCGGGCAAAATGGCATTGCAGCGAATACGGTTGCCGCGATAGGCATTGGCCACGTTTTTAGTCAGCGTGGCGAGTGCACCTTTGGAGGCGGAATAAGGTGCCAGATAAGATTGTCCACAGTGCGCGCATTGAGACAGGATATTGACGATCGCCCCGCCGCCGCCCTGAGTCAGCCGATGGCGCACAAAGCCCTGCATCAGAAAGAAAGGCGCACGCGCGTTGGTATTGAACATCTGATCCCAGAGTTCAACGGGTGTATCCACCAGCGTGCCGCGAGCGCCCAGTGCAGCAGCATTGACCAGCACGTTCACGTCGCCAAAGGCTGCGACCGCCCGCTCGGTTAATGCCAGGCACGCTTCCACATCCTGCAAATCCAGTGCGACGAACTGCGCGGTGGCGCCCAGTTCAGCCAGTTCGGCACTGGCACGCACGCCCTTCTCTGCATCACGCCCGGCAAGGATCAATCGTGTGCAACCCTCCCGTACCAGTTGACGTGCGATGGCAAAACCCACGCCCTGTGCGCCACCAGTCACGATGGCAATGGTATTCGTATGTCGGCCCGCAGTGTTATGCATGATGGAACTCCTGATCTAATCCAGTGAGGTGCAGGGTTTTGCCGAGTCTGAGTGACTCCGTGGCGGCTTCCGCCAGCAGTGCGGCTTTCAGTCCGTCCAATGCATTGACCGGCATCGGTTTGCCGCTCTGTGCACACGCCAGGAACAGCCGCATCTCTTCCACATAGCTGGGCCCGTAGCGCTCCATAAAGAATTCCAGAATTGGTGCGGCGCAGCCCGGCGCGTTGGGTGAATAGCGCGTAAAGCCTGACTGGCGCGGGTTGTCGGACATCACCATCCCTGAGGAACCAAAGGCTTCAATGCGTTGGTCGAAGCCGTAGCTGCAGCGACGGGAGTTGAGGATAGTGACGAGCGTGCCGTCTTCCGCCAGTAGCGTCACGCTGGCCGTGTCCACATCCCCCAATCGACCGATTTCGGGATCGATAATCGACGATCCGTGCGCGGTGATACTGACAAACTCTTTGCCGACGATTCCGCGCGCCATATCGAAATCGTGGATCATCATGTCGCGGAACAGGCCGCCGGAGCGTGGAATGTATTCCAGCGGTGGCGGGAAGGGATCGCGACTGGTGATGGTCAGTTGCTCAAGACGACCAATCTCACCGGCCTGTACCGCATGGCGCACCGAGGCATGCCCACGGTCAAAGCGGCGATTGAAGCCGAGAAACACCCGCTGAGCCGCCTCACTGCCAATGATCTCAATGCAACGCCGCGCATCCGCCAGGCTGCTGGCTAACGGCTTTTCACACAGCACCGGTTTACCGGCATGGGAGGCTGCGATGATCAGCTCCACGTGGGTATCCGATGAAGTGGCGATGACGACCGCATCCACCTGAGGATGGTTGATAGCCGCAGCAGCACTGGATGCCACCGCAGCACCGGTTTCTGCCGCCATCGCGTCAGCGGCTGCGCTAACCGGATCGTACACTGCCACAATTTGCCCGCCCGCCTGGCGAATGGCGCTGGCATGGACTTTCGCCATGCGGCCAGCACCGAGCAGCGCAATACCTGTTAATTGCGTCATGTTTAACTCCTGAAATAAAAAGGGTGGCATTGGCTGAATAATTAACGCGCTTTTATCTTTACTCTTTAAATAAATACAGGTTGCTGCGCTGATTATTAGCCTTAAAAATTCACTGAATCTTTAAATAAACTCTACGCACATCACCCTTTGAAATTAATTGATGCTGAAATCTTGATCAAATGCAGAATTGGCGGTAAACATTCACTCAATGAGGGGTTCCCATCAAAATGGACGGTTAATGTGAGCGATATCAAGAAAACCACGTTGGATCAGATCGCTGCAGCAGCGGGCGTCAGTTTGAGTACCGTGGACAGGGTGATGAATCGACGTGGCGGCGTCTCGCCCGCCAGGGAAGCCAAAGTGCTGGAGTGGGCCAACAAGCTCAACGTCGATCGCGTGCTGTTTCGCGGCTATTTGCCGATGCTGCGCGTGGCGGTATTGATGCAATCACCGAAGAATCCGTTTTATCGCGGGCTGCGCAATGCGTTCGCCGATATTGGCGCCACTCTGTCGGATATGCGCCTCAACTGCTTTATTCACTATCTCGACCTGACTAAACCACAGGGCACCATCAAACAGATTCATCAGATTGCTTCGGTGAATGACGCGATGATTGTGGTGTGCCCTAATGATCCTGATGTCGCAGAGGCGCTACGACAGATTTCCACCAAAACGCCGGTGGTAACGCTGGTTACGGACATCCCAACCAGCGGGCGCATTGCCTATGTAGGGCCGGACAACCGTCAGATGGGCCGCGCCGCCGGGGAATTAATGGGCCGATTTTGCGGCAGCCAGGGCGGTGAAGTGCTGGTGGTATTGGGGATGCAGCACATGATCGGGCACGAGGAGCGAGAGATGGGATTCCGCTCGGTGCTGCGAGAACGCTTCCCGCAGTTTGCCATCAGCGAGACGCTGGAAAGCGGCGAGGACCAAACGCGGGCGGGCGAAGTGGTGCGCCGCGCATTGCAAAACAATCCGAATATTCGTGGCATTTATAATGTTTCAGCGGGCAACACCAATATTACCCAGGCAATAAGATCTCTCGGACTGGAGCAACAGATGGTGTTGATCACCCATGAACTCACCACTGAACGTCGCCGCATGCTGCGCGAAGGGGTGATTGATGTGATTATCGATCAGAATCCGCACGAAGAAGCGCGACGTGCGCTGGAGATTATTGCGGTGCATTTTAATCGGCTGGAAAGCGATAAATCCCCTGGGAGCTATACGCCGTTTAATATTTATATTCGCGAGAACTGCCCGCCGGAATCGGAGTTTAGTTAACTAACAATTAAAGTTTTTGCGTAAGTTCGCGCTTATTGTCATTTAACAGGCGCAGCATCTCACGTAAATAATCATCTTCATTGCCTTTTTGCCAGGCAATACTCAGCGGCAGGCCCTTTATTTGCTCTGGCAGCTCCAGCGGGATATAGCTGACGCTGTCGCTGTTCATGGTGCGATAGGATGCTGGCACCACCGCCAGGCCCAATCCCGCGCTGACCAGACTCAAAATGGTCTGCTTCTCTTCAGCAAACTGCGCGATGTGAGGCGTTAATCCCGCCAGTTTAAACAAACTCATGGTGAGATCGTGACTGTGTGGTCGGGTACGTCGGTCGGGAATAATCATCGCTTCATGCTGAAAATCCTCGACGGCCACGTGCGATCGGCTGGCCAGTGGATGATTCAACGGCACTGCCAGTACGCAGCTTTCGCGCGTGATAAAACGGATGGCCAATGATGCATCCATCACCTGTGGCGCACGAATTATAATCATATCCAGCCAGCCTGATTTTAACTTCGGAATCAGATTAATGGTCTTATCTTCAATAATATGAATATCACTGGTGGGATAAAGGGGAACAAATAAGTTTAACAAGGCGGGCACTAATCCACGCGCCGCACTATCAATTGCGCCAATACGTAATGTACGACGCTCATCTTTTAATCCTGATTTAAATCTACGCGCCAGGGCATCAAATTGATCGATAAGTTTACTGGCTTCATCAAAAAATATCGCCCCTTCCGCTGTTAATGAAACATTGCGCGTTGATCGGTTCAATAAGCGCACGCCCAGGTCCTCTTCGAGTATTCGGATGAAGCGAGAAAGTGACGCAGGCATCATTTCCAGTCTTTGGGCCGCCCGGCCGAAATGGAGTTCTTTACCCACTGTCACAAAACAACGCAGTTGATTTATATCCACATTTTCCTCGCCATTCGATTATTCAAATACTTTATATAATCCACGATTAATGATTCGCCAAGTCAAAACTGCATACTGAACTCGATGACAAAAAAATAACACTACCCTACACAATCTGGAGCACTTTAATATGAACTCTCACCTCGAAAAAAGGGTGATGCGTAAAGTGACGTTACGCATTGTGCCCTTCATCATGCTGCTCTATTTCATCGCTTTTCTCGATCGCGTCAACATTGGTTTTGCCGCGTTAACCATGAATCAGGATTTAGGATTCTCGCCCACGGTATTTGGTTTGGGCGCCGGGATCTTTTTCCTCGGTTATTTTTTATTTGAAGTCCCCTCGAACTTAATTCTGCATAAAGTGGGTGCGCGTATCTGGATTGCCCGTGTGATGATCACCTGGGGATTGGTCTCCGGCTGCATGGCCTTCGTGCAAGGCACCACCAGTTTCTACACCCTGCGATTCCTGCTCGGTGTGGCAGAAGCCGGTTTCTTCCCCGGTATCATCCTCTATCTCAGCTACTGGTTCCCGGCAGCAAAACGGGCGCAGGTCACGGCCATTTTCATGGCCGCGGCGCCACTCTCGACCGCACTGGGATCGCCCCTCTCTGCCGCCTTGCTGGAGATGCACGGCTGGCTCGGCTATGCAGGCTGGCAGTGGATGTTTGTGCTGGAGGCGATTCCCGCCCTGGTGCTCGGCGTGGTGGTCCTGTTCTTCCTTACTGACCGCCCGGCTAAAGCCAAATGGCTGACTGACGAAGAGCGCGCGTGGCTGGAGAACACCATGCAGGCTGAAGAGCATGCGCGGGCGGCTAAACAGAGTCACAGCAGCGCATGGCGTGGGCTGGCCGATAAGCGTGTGCTGGCTCTGGCGCTGGTCTACTTCGGCACCTCCGCCGGGTTGTATACGCTCGGCATTTGGTCACCGCAAATCATTCGCAGCTTTGGCGCTTCCTCGCTGGAGATCGGTTTCCTCAACGCCTTCCCGGCCGTGATCGGCGTCATCGCCATGATCCTGTGGGCACGTCATTCCGACCACACCAAAGAGCGCAGTTGGCATGTAATTGGTGCCTGCTTGCTGGCGGCGGCAGGACTGATTTATGCCGGTAACGTCAGCACGCTGTTTGCCGTGATCGTCGCCCTGACGCTGGTGACCGTGGGAATCAGCGCCTCGAAACCGCCGTTATGGAGCATGCCAACGCTGTTCCTCAGTGGCCCGGCAGCGGCAGCGGGCATCGCCACCATTAACTCTATCGGCAACCTCGGCGGTTTTGCCGGCCCAATGGTGATAGGCATCATCCGCCAGCAAACCGGCAGCTACACCTGGGGCCTCTATTTTGTCGCCGGGTTACTGGCGCTTTCCGCCCTGATTGTCCTGATTCTTTCTGCCGGGGCGAATAAGCCGCAAACGGCAGAGATTCCTCATCCTCACACTCATTGACTGGAGAAGTAACCATGCGTAATTACAAAATTGCCGCTATTCCCGCTGACGGTATCGGTCCGGAAGTGATTTCGGCAGGCGTGGAAGTGTTGCACGCTGTGGCGCGTCATGATGAACAACTGAAGTTTGATATTGAAACTTTTGACTGGGGTTCGGATTACTACAAACAGCATGGCGTGATGATGCCCGAAGATGGCCTGAACACGCTGAAAAAATTCGATGCGATTTACTTCGGCGCGGTAGGTGCACCGGATGTGCCAGACCACATCACCTTGTGGGGCCTGCGTCTGCCGATTTGCCAGGGCTTCGACCAGTACGCCAACGTGCGTCCAACTAAGATCCTGCCGGGCGTGACCTCGCCGCTGCGCAATCGCGGCCCGGGCGATCTCGATTGGGTTATTGTGCGTGAAAACTCTGAGGGCGAATACTCTGGCAACGGCGGCCGTGCGCATCGTGGCTTGCCGGAAGAAGTGGGCACTGAAGTGGCGATCTTCACGCGCGTTGGTGTCACCCGCATCATGCGTTATGCCTTTAAACTGGCGCAGTCGCGTCCGCGTAAACTGCTGACCGTGGTGACCAAATCCAACGCCCAGCGTCACGGCATGGTGATGTGGGATGAGATTGCCGCTGAAGTGGCGCTGGAGTTCCCGGATGTGCAGTGGGACAAAATGCTGGTCGATGCGATGACGCACCGCATGACGCTGCATCCGCAGACGCTGGATACCATCGTTGCCACCAACCTGCATGCCGACATCCTCTCCGATTTGGCCGGTGCACTGGCGGGCAGTCTGGGCGTGGCCCCGACGGCTAACATCGATCCGGAACGCCGCTTCCCGTCGATGTTCGAACCGATTCATGGCTCAGCATTTGATATTACCGGCAAAGGCATCGCCAACCCGATTGCGACCTTCTGGACAGCGGTGCAGATGCTGGAACATCTGGGCGAACATAATGCGGCAGCGTTGATCATGGCTGGGATTGAATACGTGTGTGAGAAAGGGATTTTGACGCCGGATGTCGGTGGTACGGCTAATACCGCTGATGTGACCCGCGCCGTGGTGCAGTTTATTGAAGCCAGAGCAAAGGTGGCCGAGACGGTATAAAGTTGGGAATGGGAATATAGGGAGATCCTTCGGGATCTCTTTTAATGAATGAAAGTTAGTACCCTACCAGAACCGATATCATTCTCTTACTTTTAAAATCAGTCTAAGCTCTAGTGAGCTGTAGGGGAGTGATTACATAATATGAAGAAAGTTATTACCTCATCAAAATCTTAGACTGATAGATTCATTGATCTAAAAGAGATCAAAATAAACAGCGCTAAAAACACCTTAAAATTCAAAATCCAATCTTGTTTTCCTTACAATCGGCCAGAAATTTTTCAGGAAGAAAATGAAAAAGTCATTTTATTTACTTGCCATACTCTTTCTCACCTTTTCATCTAATACCCATGCAGTAATCAGTATTACAAGTGCACAATATGATTTAAGTAGAAACATTACCTATAGCTACAGTGCATCGGGTGGAAATCCCACCACGGGTCCTGTCTGCAGAACGGGAGGATCGAGTTGTTGGTTTGGCATTTGGGTAACAGACAACAGTGACGGTACGGGGACTGCTATAGTGGCAACACGATATGTTTCCGTCTCTACCAGAGCGACATGGTCAGAGGCAAATAATGTATTTTTAAGAACTCACCCTGCAAGTGGCACTGTGACTTATCGTTCCTCTGGGCGAGCACCCTATACAGTGTGTGTTGGTGGTAACGGTGCACTCGCCGGATATTTTCCCGGCATTGACTATCAAAATCAGCCTGGCACGGTTTGCCGCACGGCCTCGGCCCCGCCTATACCCACCAGTTGTTCTTTCTCAGGCTCACCGAACATTGATCACGGCACGCTTCAGGCTGACAAGGTCAATGGCAAGGAGGACAGTGTTTCCATCAATGTGAACTGCAACCGCGCCACATCAGCCACTATCGCCAGTCTGGGTGGCACTATAAATTTGGGTGGCGGAGTCACTTCAACACTCACCTTTGATGGCCGTAGTTCGGGCTCCATTTCCCTGCCCAGCGGCACCTCCACTCACACCGTGGCCTCTACATTAAAAGCAACCAATCCAACACCCGGAGATAAGAGCGGCAGCGGCACCATAGTGATCAACCTTCCTTAATGTCGCTTTTATGAAAACTGCATCTAGCCCCCTATTCTCACTGCCCGGCAATTGCCGGGTTTTTATCGTTAAACTTGCATAGAAAACGATTGCGCCCGAAACTATTCTCTCCCTAATCCTGATTCGCACGGAAGAGAAAGGAATGGCGCTATGACGCAAAATGGCATCTCAGGCAACCGCACTTTGCTGCTTGCACTGCTGGTCGCAGTTACCTTCTTTATGGAAAACCTCGACGCCACCGTCATCACCACCGCCATTCCCCAAATGGCACGCGATTTCGCTGCCAGCCCGGTAGCGCTTAACGTTGGCGTCAGCGCTTATTTATTAGCAGTGGCGGTGGGTATTCCCATGAGCGGCTGGCTGGCGGAAAGTTATGGTGCACGTACGGTGTTTGCCTGTGCGATTCTGATTTTTACGATTGCGTCGATACTGTGTGGACTCAGTGAAACCCTGCCTATGTTCACGTTAAGCCGCGTTTTGCAAGGGATTGGCGGTGCCATGATGGTGCCAGTCGGTCGCATGGTGGTGCTGCGTGTGACCGAAAAAAAGGACATGGTGAAAACCATCGCCTTTATTACCTGGCCGGGTTTGATTGCGCCCGTCCTCGGCCCGCCACTCGGTGGCTTGATTGTCACTTATGGCCACTGGCCGTGGATCTTCTGGCTTAATATTCCGCTCGGGATTATCGCCCTCATCGCCACCGCCTATCTGGTGCCTCAATTTAAAGCAGAGCAACGAAGAGCCTTTGATGTACGAGGTTTTTTGCTGACCGCCACGGCCTGCACCGCGCTGATTATCTCTTTGGAGGCGCTCGGGCAAATGCATCTCAGCCTCGGTATTCCGTTGTTGTTAATTGGTGTGTTGAGTAGCGTTCTGGCCTATCGCCATAGCTTCAGCCATCCACAACCGCTGCTGCCGTTCGGTGCGATGACCATTAATACCTTCCGAAATGCCGTTGTGGGCGGTTCACTTTTTCGTGCTTCGATAAACGCCGCGCCGTTTCTGCTTCCTCTGCTATTCCAGCTTGGCTTTGGCTGGAGTGCTGCGCAGGCAGGCGCCATGGTGCTGTGGGTATTTGCCGGTAATCTGGCGATGAAACCGGCCACCACCTGGCTAATGAAGCGATTTGGCTTTCGTCAGGTGCTAATGGTGAACGGCTTAATCAGCCTGGTCGCAATGTTGGGTTGCCTGCTGCTTAGCCCTTCACTTGGCTACTTCGCGATTGCTGCCATTCTGTTTATTGGCGGCTTGTCGCGCTCGCTTCAGTTCAGCTGCTACAACAGTTTAGGTTTTGCCGATGTGCCACAGGCCAAAATGAGTGATGCCTCCGTGGTGTTCAGTATCTTCTTCCAGTTCAGCATGAGCGCTGGCATTGCACTTGCCGCCCTGTTCTTGCGCGGGGCGATGCTGTGGCATGATCATGCAGCCATTGAGCAGAGTGACATTCGTATCGCTTTCGCGGGTGTAGCTTTGCTGGTGCTGATGTCACTGTTTGATGTCTGGCGGCTGGAGAAAAATGCCGGAGCACAGGTGCTGAGCCGTTAACAATAAAACTGCCTGCGCGGATAATGCGTGGGCGGCTTTATTCATGGTTAGCTCATCAGGAGAATCATGGCTTATTAATAAGTATCATTAACTGTTCTCGTAATATTTACGACGCTGCTCACATTAACCGCTACCTTACGATGTTATAGTTTTTAGCAATTGGACCGATAGGTCATTCAGATTAAAATTTCGACATCCTGTTTCTTCTATCCTCTTATCACTTCATTTGTAATACATCCCTGACAAATAGCCCATTCACTCACTACATCATCAGAAAATAAATCTTATTTTCATCAGCTTGCTCGCTATTCATAATATCTTCCAACGACGCCAATAAAAAGAATCATAAGGCTGAGCGAAAATGAATCGTGCAGTTTCTAACCTGCATATTCAAGGAGCACCTGATAGCAGTGTGCAAATACTGATACTTCGTCAATATAAAGGCGTAATGCATCGCTTACACCTCTGATGAAGCATCAGTGAACACCATGTTTTAAATATAAAAACATCGGCAAACCAAATGGAAGATATTAAATGAAAAAGTGTATTATCGCCCTGTCCGTATTAAGCCTGTTTACTGCTTCCTCTGTCTACGCTGCAGGAAACACAGGTAAAGTGACTTTCACCGGTTCTATCATTGATTCTCCGTGTTCTATTGCCCCAGGATCATTAGATCAAACTGTATCGCTGGGTGCCATTTCTAACGTGCTGCTGGCAGACAGTGGCAACACGGGTAGCTCAACCCCTCAGATTTTTAAAATCGAACTGGAAGATTGTGTTATCGCAACTGCCGGTACTAACGATAAAGTCACAGCACGCTTTACAGGCGCAACCTCTTCTTATGACCCAGAAAGCCTTGCTTTGACAGGTGGCACAGCGCGAGGCGCATCAATTCAGATGTTCACCAATGACGGTGAGAAAGTGAAAATTAATACCCCAACTGCCGCACAGCAAGTCTTTAACGGCAGCAATACCCTGACCTTCACCGCCAATGTTAAGGGTGGTGGATCTACTGCAACCATCGTTCCCGGCACATTCCAGGTACCTGCTAACTTCGTGCTGAGCTACAACTAATCAGCCATTTCTCCCCCCTTAACCTGCGGCGATGTTGTCGCAGTTTTTTTCAACTGGATAAACTGGGAGCGAATCATTGGAGCGTATGATTTCAAGTAGTTTTAAATCCGTGATTCTACTGACCATCATACATATATCGATGCTGGCGAAATGTGCCTTTGCCTCGGATGAAAGCATTTCACAGTTGCACATTACAGGGTCCATTGTTGGAGCTGCTTGCAGTATTAGTTTAGGTTCGCCCGACCAGACGATAAATATCGGAAACCATCCCGTTAGCGAAATAATAAAAGTAGGTCGTGGGCCAAACCACTTCTTCTCAATCGCTTTGTTAGGTTGCATGTTGTTTGAAAATGACACACAGCAAACTGAAATAACCACGATTAAACTCATGTTCGATGGTGAGGAAGACGGGGGGCATTTTAAAGTATCAGGAACTGCAAACGGTATAGCAATGATGATTAGCGATCACCATGGAAATTTAGCCTTTCCCGGAAAGCATCTCAATCAGAGCAAATTAGACAGTGATATGCAATTTAACTACCAACTAAACCTGGTTGGTAATAAAGAAACCATTCGCTCAGGCGATCTACATTTAACACTTCGATTTAGAATAGATTACAATTAAAAAGGGAAACTATTATGCTGATGCGTTTTTTTTGGCATGCATTTGCCATTTTATTAATAAGCATATTAGTGTTTTTTTCCTGCATCCTGGGAGCGAGAATCACGCTCGCTGGCTCAGACATTCAGTTCAATACTGATGTGCTGGATCTTAAAGATCGTAGCAATATCGACATTAGCCAGTTTGCACGTAAGGGATTTATTTTACCAGGTGCATACACTCTCGCAATAAACATCAATTCAATCACGCTGCCAGAACGCGTGGTCAATTTCTATGCCTCTGAAGAAAACGAAAATGAAACCTTAGCCTGTATCACTCAGGAACTCATTCCTCTTCTGGGATTGAAGGATAAGTTCTCTTCGCAGCTTGAATGGTGGCATAACGGCGAATGCTTAAACCTGAACAGTGTTGCAGGGATGTCAACGCGAGCAGATTTGGGCAAATCAACGTTACTGATCAGCATTCCTCAAGCCTTTTTGGAATACAGCAGTTCTTCATGGGATCCCCCCGCCCGATGGGAAGAAGGCATAGCGGGTGCGCTATTTGACTACAACTTTAACTTTCAGACCATTAAGCAAAATTCGGTAGGCAGCAAAAGCAATACCAATTTATCGGGTAATGGTACGACCGGTGCCAATCTGGGTGCCTGGCGCGTACGTGCGGATTGGCAGGGTCGATATGACCACCAAACTGCAGGTGGTGGTACACAATCCCCGCAGAGTTGGGATTGGAATCGGTTCTATGCATATCGCGCATTAAAAAAAATGGGAGCCAAATTAACGCTGGGCGAAGACTACCTGAACTCATCGATTTTCGATGGCTTTCGTTTCACGGGATTAAGTCTGGCGACAGATGACAACATGCTGCCCCCGAACCTACGCGGCTATGCTCCTGAGATCAGTGGTGTGGCGAAAAGTAACGCTAAAGTCATTATCAGCCAGCAGGGTCGCGTCATTAAAGAGGTGCAAGTAGCGGCAGGACCTTACCGCATTCAGGACCTCGATAGCGCCGTTTCCGGCAATCTGGATGTTCGTATTGAAGAACAGGATGGCAATATTGAACAATTTCAGGTCAATACAGCCACTATCCCTTACCTGACCCGTCCAGGACAGATTAGATACAAGTCCTCAATAGGCAGACCTTCAAATTTCGCACATCACACTGAGGGGCCACTCTTCGCGACGGGCGAACTTTCATGGGGAATCAGTAATGGCTGGTCCCTGTACACCGGTGGAATGGGCGGTGGTGACTACCATGCCCTGTCTCTTGGCGTCGGCCGGGACTTACTGGCACTGGGCGCAATATCCACGGATGTCACTGTCTCAAATTTAAAAGACCATAACCGTGACACGCAGAGAGGCAATGCCTGGCGCGCAAGTTATGCCAAACGATTCGAGGATACAGGTAGCCAGGTATCATTCGCTGGCTATCGTTTTTCGGATGATGGTTTTCGTTCGATGGGTGATTACCTCAATGGTTTAAAAGGTAATGTCGATAACGGGCGTAGCAAAGAAATGTACACGGTTTCTTTGAACCAGCAATTCGAATCGCTAAACCTTACCACTTATCTCAATTACAACCATCAGACGTATTGGAATCAGCAGGCAAATGACCGCTATGACTTCTCATTATCAAAAAACATGGATTTGATGAAGTTTAAAAATGTCAGCTTGTCATTAACTGCATATCGAAGCGCATTGGGTCAAAACAATGACAAAGGCGTATATATGTCATTTTCACTACCATGGGGACAATCTGGCACCGCCAGTTACAATAACTCTTACTCAAAAGGTAATAACCTCAATAGCGTGAGTTATTATGATCGTATTGGTGATGCTGATTCCTATCAGATTAGTGCTGGCGTGGCTAACAGTGATACTGATATCGGAGGTTACTACACGCACAAAGGCAGCCTCGCCCAATTAAACACGTCAGTGAGTTACCGTGAGAGTCAATATCAAGCATTAGGTGTGTCACTGCAAGGCGGTGCAACCCTCACTCCAAATGGTGGCGCATTTCACAGTAGCAGCGTTGCGGGTAGAACACGCATGTTAGTTGATACCGATGGCGTTGCAGGTGTGCCTGTTTCTGGCTACGGTCACTCGATCAATACCAACTATTTTGGTAAAGCCGTTATTACGGATATCAATAGTTATTATCGTAATAGCATCCGAATCAACCTCGATAAATTAGCTGATGACATTGAGGTAACGAAATCCGTTTCACAAGGTACTTTAACTGAAGGTGCCATTGGCTACCGCGCGTTCAATGTCACCCATGGTGGAAAAGCCATCGCTACGGTCCGTCTTGAAGATGGTTCAGCACCGCCATTTGGCGCAAGCGTATTTAATCTAAAAAATCAGGAAACCGGCATTATCAATGATGATGGCAATGTTTATCTGAGCGGTATTCAGCCTGGCGAAGCGATGACGGTGCGCTGGAACAATGCCGATCAGTGCACGATAACGCCTCCACTGAATCTAACCAATGAAATAACCACAAACTTACTGCTTCCTTGCATTAAAGTTTAATCAAAAAATCACTTATAAATATTACATTTAATAATTAAGAGATGAACTCTCATGAAAAAAATAACATTGAAAAAAGCAGCCGTTATCACATTAATACTCAATACTGGCATCCAATCTGCCGTGGCAGCTGTCTCTCTTGACCGAACGCGAGTCATCTATCCGGGTTCAGAAAAATCAGTCAGCTTAACGGTCAGTAACAAAAATGAATCGCTGCCTTATCTCGCCCAGGGATGGCTTGAGAATGATAAAGACGAAAAACTTGAAAATAACAGTCCTTTTATCGTCGTTCCACCCATTCAACGCATCGAACCGAAAGAAGAAAGCCAGGTTAAAATCCAGGCTTTAACCTCATCTGAGGCCTTTAAACACCTTCCTAAAGATCGTGAGTCGCTCTTTTATTTTAATTTGAGAGAGATCCCCCCTAAAAGTGACAAACCTAATGTCCTGCAGATTGCATTACAGACACGGATCAAATTTTTCTATCGCCCGGCAGATTTGGCCGAAGCAGCGGCTGCTCAGCATGCAACACCTTTTCAGGAAAAAATGACATTACTAAAATCAGGGGAAAAATATACAGTTAAAAACCCTACTCCTTATTACATTACCTTGATTGGTGCGAGCGCAAAAAAAGAAGGCAACGTTATTAAAGGATTCGAATCTATCATGATCCCTCCTTTCAGTCAGGCTCCATTGGGAGGAAGTGCATCATCATTGGGCAAGAACCCGGTGTTAGTTTACGTGAATGATTACGGTGGCCAGCCCTCGCTGATATTTAGCTGTAAGGGAAATGAATGTCATGTGGATCCGCAGCACAACGGATAACCGGGCACGCTGAACAAGAGAATAAAATTAATGATGAAGAAACCCGCTCTAAAATGCATAACATTGCACATATGCATTTCCGTCGTGGCCTGGTTATTTTCACCACTGGCCATCGCGGTATTTAAAAATGGCGCACTTGAGAGCCACTTTGGTGTATTACGTGTTTATGGGACGTTGACTGAAAGCGCATGCTATTTAGATATGCATTCGGCCGATCAGTCGATTAATTTAGGTAATATTACGACCGCAAACTTCCATAATGTTGGTGATCAGGGGCCATTAATTCCTGTGTCACTAAAATTACATGATTGTTTGCGTCCTGCTTCAGACCCTCAACGGGAAAGGGATAATGTCGCCTGGAGCGCACATCAACCGGCGGTGTCATTTTCTTTCACTGGCGTAGAGGATGCTGCTAACCCGCAGCTTTTCCAGGCTCAGGGCGTTAAGGGTATTGGTTTGCGTTTGAAAGACGCATCATTCAATAACGTTATTATTGGTCAACAAGGCAAACCAGTGTTATTGCAACCTGATGATAGCCAGATCGTATATTATATTACTACGGAACGTACCCGAGGTGAATTAAGTGCTGGCAATTACTCTGCCAATATAAACTTCAGGTTAAGCTATGAATAGTCAGGTCTCTGCACTTGCATACACTTGTGCTGCCATATGCTTAATGAGTCTGGCTCCGACTAAGTCTGTATATGCTTTTTCTGTGGGAGCCACCGTTAAAGTTAAAGTCCTCGCGCCGCCCTGTGATCTCAACAAAGGAAACGACATTGCTGTCGATTTCGGCAAAGGAATTCTCGCCTCGACGATTAACGGGAAAAATTATGAAAGAACGCTATCCTACACACTTGAATGCCCTGCAACGGTGTCAAAACTGCTAAAAATGCAGTTTTCAGGCACGGGTGCTGCATTTAACTCGACCCTATTGAGTACCAGCAAGAATAACCTGGGCATTGAGATCAAATATGACGGCGTTAAGGTGCCCGTTAATGATTGGTTCAACTTTACCTATCCTGACCAACCTGTTTTAACAGCTGTCTTAGTGAGAAACAGTACGGGTGGGATTAGCCTGGGATCATTCTCTGCGACAGCAATGCTGACAGTTGAATATCAATAAATTTTATTCAGTGGTGAGGAGCATTAACTCGGTCCGCTTCAAGGAATGCTGCATAATCGCAGCATTCTTATGTCAGAAATCTACGCACTAAAATGACGTAAGCGCCGTTTCCAGCCGATCCAGTGCGCAGAGAATGCCATAGCTGCGCGCCTGCTGATCATCCGGCAACGGTAACCAAATATCAGCCTGACTCGCCAGATCCAGCTTCGTTGGACATACGGCAATCACTGGCGTTTTTTGGATATGAGCATGATGCACCGCGCTGAGCACGCTGCTGTTCACCACATCCGGCGCGAGGATTAGCAGTAGATCATCCGGCTGTAATCGGCTCAGTGTCATACGCAGCAGGTTATCGTCCTGAATCCATGCCAGCGCCAGACCTGTCGCCGTCAATCGCTGGTGTACTTCGGCCACCAGCGGCGTGGTCTGCCCTGCCGCACCAATCAACAGCACGCTGCGAGCTTTAAGTAGCATTCGCGCCGCCCGCTCCCAGGTCGCGGTTTCAGCCAATGACCACTGCTGGGCTAACGCCTGATGAATCGCCTCCAGTTGCGGAATACCCTGCGCGGTTGGGGTTGAAGGCACAGAACTGGCACGCGCCAGTCGCATACGCAATTCGCGAATATCTTCACAACCCACAGAACGCGCAAAACGGGTGATGGTGGCCGCACTGACTTCGGCGCGTCCGGCTAATTGCTCGATGGTGGCCGAGGCGGCAAACGCGATATCGTTAAGAATTGCCAGCGCCACACGGTTTTCCTGCTGGCTCAGCGATGACTGGCGCTGCCGGATGACATCGAGAAATGCCCCTTCCTGCTGTCCTGCTTTGCGCACCTGATGCAGGAAATCATCCAGATCGCGACAGCCTGCCGATACCGCAAAGCGGCGCAGGACTTCAGGACTCACCCCTGCCTGCGTTGCCAGACTTTCCATTGTCGCCTGCGTGCTGACGTGCAGGTTTTCCAGAATAAAACGCGCCAGCTTAGATTCCGGCGCATCCGCGCGTGCCGATTGCTGCCGCAGTTGCCAGACAATATCCATCCGCTCACCACATCCTCTCGTTGCGAACGCCCATCATGCATGAAAATATTTTTCAGTGTGAGTTTTTTTTCAGTGATTTCAGCGCTAGCGACGTCAAAAACCACTTATGTTAACGATAAATTACAGCACCGATCACAGTCATGAAAAATATTTTCACAAACAATCACAACATAACCAATTGATTTAAAATATGTAATTATCCATTCATCAGAAAATCGTCTGTCCGGAGGGTATTTACACCACCTATAACACAGGTCTTAAATGGCCCCGACAAATCACAGGAGGAAATCATATGCGTATCGTACTTTGCTGTGCTGCAGGGATGTCCACCAGCATGCTGGTCAACAAAATGCAGAGCGCTGCCCAGGGGCGCGGGCTAACGATAGATATCAAAGCGGTGCCGGTAGCGGAATTCGAACGCATCCTGCCGGATGCCGACGTGGTGCTGCTCGGCCCGCAAGTGAAGTTTGAAGCCGCCCGCCTGACGGCCATCGCCGAGCCGCAAGGCAAAGCTGTCGCCGTCATCGACATGATGGATTACGGCATGATGCGTGGCGAACAGGTGCTGGATACCGCCCTGGCGTTGCACACCTCGTAATACCTCCGTTTTACCCATACTGACCGAAATAAACACGGCCTTGTGCTGTGGGGGATTCTGCATGTCCGAAGAAGTGGTTATCGAGTTTGAAGAACAAATCATGCTGCTGCTGGTACAGGCTGGTGCCGCTCGCAGTGCAGCACTGAGCGCCCTGCGATTGGCGCGCGAGGGCCAGTTTGCTGCTGCCGAGCAACAGCTCATGGCGGCGAAAGAGAGCGTCAATGGCGCACACCAACAGCAGACGGCGTTGATCAGTCTCGATGAAGGCAGCGGCAAACTGCCCGTCACCCTGATTTTGGTACATGCCCAGGATCACCTGATGAACGCCATGCTGGTGCAGGATCTGGCGGGCGAAATCATTGAACTCTACCGCCGCACTGCGGCAGGAGGAACCGATGCTTAAGATAGCCATTATTGGTGGTGGCAGCAGCTACTCACCGGAACTGGTCGAAGGAATCATCAACCGTTACGCGCAGTTGCCGGTGACTGAACTGGCGCTGGTGGATGTGGAATCGGGTCGGGAGAAAGTGAATATTATTGCCGACCTCACCCGCCGCATGCTGAAGAAGAAGGGATTAGAGCAGGTCAACGTCAGCGTGCACTTTGAGCTGGATGATGCCATCCGTGGTGCCAGCTTCGTGCTAACCCAGCTGCGTGTCGGCCAACTGGCTGCGCGCGCAGCTGATGAACGCCTTGGCCTGAAATACGGTCGTCTCGGCCAGGAAACCACGGGCGTGGGCGGTTTTGCCAAAGCCCTGCGCACCATTCCGGTGATGCTGAACGTGGCGCGGAAAGTGGAAGAGCTGGCGCCCGATGCCTTTATCATTAACTTCACCAATCCCGCCGGGATCGTCACTGAAGCGGTATCGCGTTACAGCAACGCCAAAATCATCGGCCTGTGTAACGTACCGGTGAATATGCATCATATGATTGCCGGTATGCTCGACGCGCCATGGGATGATGTGCAGTTGCGCTTTGCCGGGCTCAATCATCTGGTGTGGGTGCATCAGGTCACTTGCCGTGGCGAAGATGTCACCAAACAGGTGATTGACCAACTGTGTGATGGCCAGTCGCTGACCATGAACAATATTAAAGATATGCCGTGGTCACCGCAGTTCCTGCGGGCGCTGAATGCCATTCCCTGCCCGTATCATCGCTACTACTGGCAGACGCCACAGATGCTGGCCGAAGAGCAGGAGAAAGCCAAAAACGGTCATGAAGGCACCCGCGCTGAGCAAGTGATGAAGGTCGAAGCGGAGCTGTTCGCGCTGTATGCCGATCCGCATCTGGCGCATAAACCGGAGCAACTGAGTTTCCGCGGTGGTGCTTATTACTCTGAAGTGGCGGTTGAGCTGATCAGCGCGATTCACAACAACAGCGGCAAGAATCTGGTGGTGAACTGCCGCAATAACGGCTCGATTCACGGCCTGCCCGATGACGCGGTGGTGGAAGTGAACTGCCTGGTGGATGCCCAGGGCGCGCATCCGTTGGTGTTCGGTAAGTTGCCGCCGTTGATGAACGGCCTGACACAGCAGATTAAAGCTTTTGAGCGCTTAACCATCGAAGCGGCGGTACATGGCGATCGTAATCAGGCATTGCTGGCGCTGCTGGGCAACCCACTGGTCGGCGATGTCGCAACAGCGGAAGCCCTGCTGGACGAAGTGTTAACCCTGAACAAGCCTTGGTTGCCGCAGTTCTCATCGGCTCGATAGCGCCGTAACGGTGCAATCGCGAGAATGCGGCTCCAGATATGCCCGATAAACCGTGCCGCTGCACAATTGAGGGCATCTGGCAATGTCAGGTCACCTGCACCAACGCTCGCAGCGCGAATTATCCGCCGCTAGCGTTGGTGCAAATGGACCGCTTATTATCATTTTGTTGCGCCATTGAGCCTGAGGAGGCCCTGTGTCCAACCGTACTCTTATTGAACGTTATGTGTTGCCCGCAGCGCTGAAAGTCGCCGGACAAAAGCATGTGCTCTCGGTGCGTGACGGCATCATTCTCAACATGCCGTTTATGCTGATTGGCAGTTTCTTCCTGATCTTCGCTTACCTGCCGATTCCGGCGTGGGGCCATTTGATGGCGGATCTGTTTGGCGACACCTGGCGCAACAAATTGCTCTATCCGGTGCGCGCCACCTACGACATCATGGCGCTGATTTCCAGCTTCGGTATCGCCTATCGTCTGGCGGAGAAGTACCGCACACTGGACCCGCTCACCAGCGGTGCCATGGCGTTAGTGGCCTTTGTGATGACCATTCCGCAGCAGACGCTATTTGCCCCAGTCGAAAATGCGCCCGCACAGATGGTGACCGGCGTCCTGCCGATCTCGATGATTGGCAGCCAGGGCTTGTTCGTGGCCATTGTGATTGCGTTGATGTCGACGGAGATTTATCGCTTCGTCCACAGCCGCAATCTGGTGATTAAGATGCCGGAAGGCGTGCCGCCTGCAGTGGCAAAATCCTTCCTCGCACTGGTGCCCGGCTTCTGCGTGCTGGCGGTGGTGCTGATCATCCGTCTGGCAGTAGAAGCCTCGCCGTTTGGCGACATCAACAACCTGATCGCCACCGTGATTGGATTGCCGATGCATCATGTTGGCGGCACGCTGCCGGGCATGATCTTCTCGGTGCTGCTGATCGGCATTCTCTGGACGCTGGGATTGCACGGCGATGCCATTGTGCTGGTGTTTATCCAGCCGGTCTGGCTCTCAAACATGAGTGAAAACCTCGAAGCGTTCCAGCACAACCAGCCGATTCCGCACATCTTCACGCAGCAGTTTTATGATCTGTGGATAGCGCCTGGCGGCACCGGCGCGTTGCTAGGGCTGGTGATCTTTATGCTGATCCGCTCTCGCAGCCGCCAGATGAAACAGCTGGGTAAGATCGCAGGACCCGCCGCGCTGTTCAACATCAGCGAACCCCTGGTGTTTGGCATTCCGCTGGTGATGAACCCGTACCTGTTCCTGCCGTTTATTCTGACGCCGGTGGTGTTGGTGATTGTCTCCTGGGCGGCCATGACGACCGGATTCGTCGCGCCACCCGCCGGGATCGCATTGCCGTTTACCACGCCGATATTTGTCAGCGGCTATCTGGCAACTGGGGGGCACATTTCCGGCACGGTGTTACAGGTGGTTAACCTGGCGATCTCGATGGTGATTTATTATCCGTTCTTCCGCATCTGGGATCGTCTGAAGCATCGTGAAGAGCAGCAAAGCGAGCAGCAGGATCAGGCTGTGACAGGGAGTGCAGTGGTTTCATAGATCCCGGCTAGCCCATGCGCGCCAATCGTCATGCACGGCGGCCCTGCAAAAGAGTTTCAACGCTTTTGCAGGGCCGCCGTACATCAACCCCGCCCATCATTCTTCCATTTTCCGCAATAATGACTTCGCAAACCCGGCTATTCTGCCGCGCCACAGGCTGTGCCAACCTTTAGACAGGGTTCGGGATCATCCCGGCCGCCACTAAAGGACATTGATGATGAAACTCTACCACTTCCCGCTTTCTGGTCATGCGCACCGTGCACGTCTGTTTCTGTCCCTGCTCGACCTGCCACACGAGGTGATTGATGTTGACCTCGCTAACGGTGAACACAAATCCCCGGCGTTTCTCGCCATCAACCCGTTCGGCCAGGTGCCGGTGCTGGAAGATGACGGCCTGTATATCTCCGACTCCAACGCCATCCTGGTTTATCTGGCGAAAAAATCAGGCCGCAGTGAGTGGTTGCCTGAAGATGCACTGGGTGCGGCGCAGGTGCAGCGCTGGTTGTCTGTCGCGGCAGGTGAACTGGCCTATGGCCCTTGTGCGGCACGCTTGATTACCGTGTTTGGTCGCCCGTTCAACCCTGACGAAGTAATCGCCCGTGCGCACACCATTTTGGCGTTAATGGATCAACATCTTACCGGGCGTGAATGGCTGGTCGGCGATCGCCCGACCATCGCGGATATCGCACAGTACAGCTACCTGATCGGCGCGCCGGAAGGCAATGTGGATCTCTCTGACTATCCGGCGGTCAATGCGCTGTTACGCCGTATTGAAGCGTTGCCGGGCTTTGTTCCCTTCCCGCAAACCGCTGCCGGTCTGCGCAGCATCGCGTGAGTTAACTATCATGGGCGAGAAACTTCCGGTATGGCATGCAGGTGAAATAGCCCTGCAACAACAGGCGGGCGTAGCCGAACGCATGGCAGAAGTCGGCCAGCGCGTGATTCGCGACTACATGCCCGATCAGCATCGTGACTTCTACGCACAGCTACCGTTTATCGTGGTAGGCAGCGTGGACCCGCGAGGCGATGCCTGGGTTACGCTGCTGGAAGGCCAGCCCGGTTTTATCTTCTCGCCCAACGCCACCACGCTGGATATTGCCGCCCAGCCGGATCCCCGCGATCCGGCTGCAGCCGGGTTCACCGATGGCGATCCGGTTGGCCTGCTCGGCATTGAGTTGCACACCCGTCGCCGTAACCGCATGAACGGCGTGTTGAGCGCGATTGGCGGTGGCTTTCGGGTACAGGTGGAGCAGAGTTTCGGCAACTGTCCGCGCTATATTCAGCTGCGCGATTTCCGCTTTGCTCGTTCGCCCGATGAGCCGGCTATTGGTGAGGTTGAAGTGCTCAGCACGCTCGATGAGGCGGCCCGCAACACCATCGCCACCACCGATACGTTTTACGTCGCGACTTACGCCAATCATCAGGTTGATGCCTCGCATCGCGGCGGCAAACCTGGTTTTGTGCGTGTGGATGACGATGGCCTGCTGACCATTCCCGATTTTAACGGCAACCTCTTCTTCTCCACGCTCGGCAACATCCACCAGAACGGGAAAGCCGGGCTGCTGTTTGTCGAATACCACAGCGGCGATACGCTGCAAATGACCGGCGATGCCAGCGTGATCCTCGACTCGCCGGAGATCGCTGCATTCCAGGGCGCCGAACGGTTGTGGACATTCCGCCCGCGCCGCATCGTGCGTCGTCATGCCGCCCTCGCCTTGCGCTGGGAAACGGAAGCAGGCGGTATCTCACCGGCATCAGAAATGACGGGTGACTGGCAATCGGCTGCCGAACGCCTGCGTGCCAGCGAACTGGCGCGACGTTGGCGGCCTTTTAGGGTGACGAAGATTGTCGATGAGAGCGCGTCGATTCGTTCTTTTCATCTGATGCCAGATGATGGCGCCGGTTTGCTGCCACATCAGGCAGGACAGCACTTGCCGATTCGCGTGCAGTTGCCAGGTACAGACAAACCGCTGATTCGTCACTACACCCTGTCGGTTGCGCCGTCGGACGGTTTTTATCGCATCAGCGTCAAACGCGATGGCGTGGTCTCGTGCTATCTGCACGATCATCTTCGGGTTGGTGATCGAATTGATACCCGTGCGCCAGCCGGTGATTTCACTATCGACGCGCAAGAGACACGCCCAGCGGTGTTGATGGCGGCAGGTGTCGGCATCACCCCAATGCTGGCGATGCTGCGCCATCTGGTTTATGAAGGACGCCGCAAACAGCGCATGCGCCCGACCTACTTTTTCCAGTCTGCGCGCAACAAAGCAGAACGCCCTTTTGTACGAGAACTGGATGCCTTGCTGGCGGCCTCACAGGGCGCATGCAAAATGGTGCGCGTGTTGAGCCAGCCAGAGGATGCAGAATCAGGATTCGATTACGATGTCGTAGGACGCATCGATATGGCGCTGCTCTCCCAGGTGCTGCCCTTTAACGACTATGACTTTTACCTGTGCGGCCCGCCGCAGTTTACGCAGGCAATATATGACGGGCTGCGCAGCTACAACATAGCGGATAGCCGTATTCACGCCGAAGCCTTTGGCCCGTCCTCGCTGCAGCGTCACAAAGATGAAGCTGAATCCGAACTGGCGCTGCCTGCGATAGCCACTCATGACGTGCCGATTAAATTTATGACGTCGCTGAAAGAGGCCCGCTGGACACAGCAAAGTGGTTCACTGCTGGAACTGGCCGAAGCGCGTGGCCTCAGCCCGGAATACAGCTGTCGTGAAGGGCATTGCGGCAGTTGCAAAACCCGGTTGCTGCGAGGTGCAGTCACTTATACAACCCGCCCGAGTGCCAGTGTGGCTGAGGATGAGGTGCTGATCTGCTGCGCGGTTCCGGCACAGCAGGATGGGGACGTTGACGAGATTCATCTGGATATTTAGGAGTGTGCGAGGCTGCCCGACATTCAAATTAAAGTCATAACGCACAGTAACCGATAACAGAATCATCACCTGAATCGGAGCAGTACGATGCGCATTCAACCACTGATTTTACTACTATCCATGTGCACGAGCGGGCTGACCATCGCGCAAAGTGTTGAATTACGCGTCACGGGCGTCATTCAACCGTCAGGTTGCGAAACGCAGGTCATTCAGCCAACACTTTCGGCATCATCACTCAGTACGCCTTATACGTTTCAGTGTCAGCCGGGAAATAATGCGGTATTACGCCAGGCTTATACACCTGATGGAGCGAAGATCGACATGACCGCTACCAGGGGTAAACCCGGTGAAACCCACGGCCAACTGACGTTACATCGTATGCCCGCCACAGGTACGCATAATGCTTACCTTGAGGTTTATTATTATTAGCGACATACGTAATGCTTATGCGTTTGAGCATTAGCGTTGTAGTTGAAGTGAAATTAAGACGAGTAAACCGAACAAGATTATCAATATCGCGGCTGGTATGGATTTCAAACCAGCCGCGCATGACACAAAATTTTATTTATCTACCGGCCCACAACCACCGATGATTTTAGATATAGATACTGCCGGATGAAGCAAGTAATCGTAATCACAGTTCTTTTCTTTGTTGTACACGCTTCCAGTACATCCAGACAGCAGAGCCACTACCGCAGCGGCAATTGAAAACTTAATGAGCTTATTCATAATAACGCGTCCATTTGTTAAAAGTGTTTTTGAAGATGTTGAATTACTGTTCTCATGCATTTAAAAATCAAGAAATCGCTGAGAATAGCAAGTAACAGGACATAAGAACCTTACAGCGCTTATGCGATAAATTATTAATTAAATATATAACTAAAGACAACATGACGAACCATCTCATGGTTATCATTTTTTGATTAAACTTTTGTAGTAAAAACCTGACAACTTCCATTAATGTCAGAAAACCCTTCAGGTTGATAATATTAATCATCAATTAAAGAGTTAGCAGGAATTTTAGGAAAATGACTACACTAGTGTTTAAACTGGTTATTTCGTTGTGAAGGATTAATCAGCATCCATACCAAATATGGCCTTCAGACGATCATATAATGTTGGCGACTACACAAATTTGAAAACACATCATTATTCTTACTGGCTCAAAAAATTATCATATGTAACATTACCTACAGTTACTGCATGAATGTTAATTAGGGATAGGTAATGGCACTTCAGAGAAAGTTGGCTTTAAACAGTGAAATCTGTGCGTTTACCCGCCAGGCGTTTATGAATACTTCAATGGTATCCGTACCAGGCAAGCCTTCACTTATGGCCCGAGAATTAATTGAGGTCGTGGCCAATGGCTCAAGTACTTGCCCGTAGAATCGCAAAATGCGTTTTCTTTATACTGTTGTCGCTTGTTGTTGGCAGATCGATCGGTTGCGCTGAAACGTATATCTCTCAGGATTTCGCCGATAAGATCGCAGTATTTATCAGCGGTGAATCCAATATTGAAACTCTCTATGATGCCTATTTCTATATTGATTTTTCCATCGTGATGTCCATCACTACAGCTGTTTACTTAACAATCGCGAAGTTAATTAAAAAAACAAGGAGCAAGTAAAATGCCAATCCCTCCGTATATGTGGCTAAAAGACGGTGGTGGAGCAGATATTCAAGGATCTGTCGATGTTCAGGATCGTGAAGGCAGCATGAAATTATCGGCATGAGCCACGGCATTAACCTGCCGGTGTATGGATCTAACTGTAGATACCGTCTGACCAACACGTAGTCCGTCATTACAACCATCAACCGCCCCAATATTCAGTGAACGTTGACAACTTATCTGAGGAGGAAATCAAGGCGACGTCAGCGAACCTGACGGAAGGAGGCGTCCTGAGAAATCAGAAACCGGCATTAGCCGCGATCAGCTCTGAGAGCTGTGGAGACCTCGCAACAACTCAACATTTCGCCGCCCCGATGCACAGATATCCGCTGAGACGCAGGAAGCGCAACCTGAAACCGTGCCGTCGGGGTAGAGATGTTTATTTGGAGAATGTATGTCGCGAGGAAACAAGCAGTTCAGCAAACAGCTGGTGACGTTGGCCAGACAATCTGGTGGCAGTTACAAAACCGTTGCCGACCGTTCGCGTATAGCAGCACGGCTGGCTGAGCAGATGCTTAAACTCAACATCCAGATCAGAGACGTGAACCATATCAAGTCTCATCACATCGAGCATTACGTCCGTAGCCGCCTGGCGCATGATATTTCAAAACGCACGCTACAGAACGAAATGGCGGCGCTGCGCGCGATTCTAAACACTGCAGGCAGAACCAAACTGGCTGATCCGAAGCATGAAAAGTTGAGTAACGATGCACTCAACCTGTCTGGTGCCAGTCGAGCAGGATCAAAGACGGCCATTACGGACGAGCGCTTTCACGAGGCGCTCGCCCTCGTACGGAGTAAAGACGAAGGTGTCGCGTTGGCGATGGAGATTGCACGTTATCTTGGATTGCGAACGGAAGAAGCGGTGCAGTCGGCGAAATCGCTCAGAACTTGGCAGCAGGCGCTGGCGCGTGGAGATGAGCGTTTGCGCGTAGTGTTCGGTACTAAAGGCGGCAGACCGAGAGATACAACGGTCGTCAGGCGCGATGAACTGGTGCGCAGCTTGAATGCCGCTGTAGCTTATTCGTCAGAACATGACGGCAAGTTGGTTGATAAAGCTGGGCTAAGGATCGCGATCGATCGCTACCGAAATGTGGCTAAGGATGCAGATTTAACTGGGAAATATGCGCCTCACAGTCTGAGATATGCATATTCGCGAGAGGCAACAGAGTGGCATATTAAACACGGCCTCAGCAGGAAAGAAGCCGAGGCGATGGTTTCAATGGATTTGGGGCATGGAGATGGGCGAGGAAGTTATGTTTCTAGAATTTATAATTTATAAAATGATAAAGTATAGCTGTAGATATAATATAATTGCATAGGGTAAGGAGATTGAGTTGAAAAGAACATTTTGGATTTTGGTTGTTTTTGTTTATTTGCTACCCATAGTTTTTTATGCAAGTGTTTTTGGTATTGGTATCTGGAAATCGCATGATGACTGGGCAAAAATGGGAAGTGCTTTAGGCGGGATTTACAGTCCACTAATTGCTTTCACAACTCTATTATTATTATTCCGACAGCAACAGTTTAATGAGGAAAGCCATAAGCAAAAAATGGATGCAGATTTCATTCGAGATGCCAATTCAAAATGTGAATCATATATTACTTTGGCAGGGGCTCAGTGTGCAAAAATTGAAAAAACAAAACTCGTGGAGTTTCAAGGTTTATTGGAGCTATACGTTAGCTTAGATACCGAAGATAAACGATTTAATGTCCTGATGAAGCTTAACACCCATTTTCGCCCGCAATTAACTAGCTTAGCTCGTGCAGGATCTACAATTCACCACATGAGAAAATCAAAAGTAGATCTCACCGGACAAGTTTCTGACTTGCGTATGTATGCTGCAAGTTTGATAGATATAGATCTTTTGTTATCATACGATCAATTCCATCGTTTTTATCAAAATGATGACTCATATTATTCTTTTGAGCCATCACCAGATGAAATTGAACGCATAGACAGTGAATATCAAAAAAATAAAAGTTGAACTTTTCTCTTGAATGCAAAGCTTTTTAATAAGAGTATATATTTGAAAAGAAAAACTTCACGGACCTGAAAGAAGCGCCAACTGGCGGTCCCAATACTCGCACACCTTTAGAGCGGGTGCCATCTAGGATGGTGAAGGTTCTCTCATCACACAGCCGCAAGGCTCACATTACCCACCCTGACGGGGGTTTATTCCCGTTAGTGGATAAATCCCAATGCAAACAATCTGGAGGATTTATTCATGGGCTATGTTCACTCATATCACCAAGTGAAGTCTGTACCCAACGATCAATGGCTGCTGTTGACCACGATGGTCGCTAACGTCTTTTTGCTCGCTCAAAACCACTATGTACCCGGTTTTTTAGACCCAATGGTCATTTGCACTGCTGACGGCAAATATCCGTTACTTAAACCCAGCGAACTTCTCGTTGAAGGACTCGATGGCCAACCGGCGATCTCGTTCAACGGTGAGGAGCGCCTGGACTCGTCCTATGAAACTTTTCACCTCGGCCAGCATTCATCAGGCTGCGGTTTCTGTAAAACCACGTTCCTTTGAAAACCATGCAGACCATACGATTTCTTGGTCAAAGCAACGTTGCTGATAGCACACCGCTTCTGTCCGGGCTGCTACAACATAAACTCAGACGGCACGCTGGATGAGTGGACCAACGTTCAGGTTTGGCTAACGCTCAACTTAGGCGGTAAGTGGCCAATCCCTGATCCCATCGCACAACAAGACGAATAATTTCGTTTTCAATTCACCTACCACCCTGTGGCGTATTTCTTCGCCATTAGGGGAAGAGATGCGCCTTTCGAGGAGTATCTTATGCCTACCAAACGCAAACCCCGTAAATCCCAAACCAATCACGTTGATCTATACCAGCAGGTTACTGACAGAATCGTTGGCTCCATCGAGCGAGGTGTGTTGCCCTGGCGCAAGCCCTGGCGCAAGCCCTGGCGCGACAGTCAGAGATCATCAGAGTCACCTATACCATCCAACGCTGCGACTCATCGACACTACAATGGCGTGAACATCATGCTACTGTGGCTTTCGGCTGAGGAGCAAGGCTTTCAGTCCAACCGCTGGCTAACATGGAAGCAGGCACAGGCGCTTGGCGGCCATGTTCGCAAGGGTGAGAAATCGACCATCGCAGTTTTCTTCAAGCCATTTGAAGTCGAATCTACAGACAAAGCTGGCCAGAAGCGTGTAAATGCACAAGGCGAAACCGTGATGGAACAACGCATCATGTTGCGTAGCATCCCGCTATTCAATGTGCAGCAGTGTGATGATTTGCCCGAGTCCTTTTCAGTACCAACCGTCGCACTCGACTACCAGGAGGATGACGAGTTAGATGCCGATACACATGGGCAAATGATTGAAATCCTCAATGCAACCGGCGTTAAGATCACTTCACTAGAGCAGTACCGCGCGTATTACAATTCTGCAGCTGATCGAATTGTGTTGCCGAAAACGTCGCAGTTCTTTACCAGCGCAGATTACTGGTCAACTCTGCTGCATGAACTGGTGCATTCAAGCGGGCACCACAAGCGCCTTAACCGGGAAGGCATTACTTCGACAACGCGTAAGTTTGGCGATCCCACCTATGCGTTTGAGGAACTGATTGCTGAATTGGGTAGTGCTTTTCTCTGCGCTCAGCTTGGTGTGTATGGCGAAGTGCAGCACGACAGCTATATCGATCACTGGTTGAAGATATTGAAGTCGGACAAGAAGGCGCTGTTCCGCGCTTGTCGTCAGGCTCGCGAGGCATCGGAATATTTGCTTCAGCCGCTTGGCGAACAAGTTGAAGAAGACGCAGCCTGAAACCAAACCATCCTCTTCTGAGGATGGTTTCTTTTTTAAGCGGCAATTAAATCGCATTTTCCAAAAATGATTTTAGGCTGTGATTACTTGCAGTCTGGAACGATAGTGCCTCCGATCTGGAGGTGAAACATGTTCCTAAAACTACAAAATAGATTCAGACGCAGCACCTTTCAGCCATCGTTGCCGGTTAAACGAGAAGGCTACTTTACACCGCAAAACCATCAGCTGCTGCTGGGCACGTCATCGCGCCAGGCTCTGCTGAAAAAAATCTGGCAGAACTCGTTGCTGTCCAAATCCGCCTATGACGAATTTTGCCTGCAACCGCTGCAAACTTTGGCCGAGCGTTTTCAAAATTTGCCTGCAGTGCGTATCGCAGACTGGAATATCGAAGGTGGATTACTGGATCTCACTCTGCAGCAAATCGTTACCACGCTGCAGTTATCGAAAGGCATGGTGTTTCCTGCCAGTGCTGCACCTGAAGATCAGGCCGCGCAATCCAGCCATTGGAACTGCGTCGTATTTTGGCTGGCTCTTTACCGGCACGTTCCCGAGTTACTTTGCATTGAAGCAGAACTGGAAGATGGCCAAATCTGGCATCCATTATCAAACGCCCCTGGTATGCAATTTCGTTTCAAATTACAGCGGCATATCGAGGCATCAGCAAAAGATAGCGTTATCAGGCTGGCATTTACTGTCTCAATGCTACCAAAAAGCGCATTAAAGTGGCTGGAAAAACAACCCAATGCGCGCGACTGCCTGTTTCTTGAACTGGCCGGAATTAATTCCGCAGAAAAGCAGATCCATTTTTTACTGGATAAATCGCAGCCGAATTCAGTGCCAGATAAATTAAATGCCGTAAAAAAAGTGCAAAAACATGGTTCGGATACATATGCGAGAAAAATTAACGATCAACCCGCTGAAATCCCCGTGGAATGGTATGGAGACGCTAATTATGACGAATACATTAATCAGGGTGATGTTATTGAAAGTGGCTATTTAGCTACTGCTGAAATAGAAAATAGCCCCTATAACTCTGAGAATATCGATCATGGTTCTGATATAGATGAATTTTACATCCAGAGTAGTAGTCGAGTTAGTGCGAATAATTCTGATAATGCACAAAACCAAGCCTGCGGATCTTCTGAAAGTGATGAAAAATACGTCAGCAAAGTTTACCTAACGCAGCGGCTTGATCCAGAATCGATCCCCGTCACACCTGAGAACACCTCACAGATTTCTAAGAAACAAATCGGCGAGGCATTTTGGTCCTGGCTGGTTGAGGGTCTCGAAAAAGGAACGATAGCGTGCAATCAAGCAGATTCACGCGTGCAACTGGTCGCTGGTTTCGTTTTCCTGCTTGTACCGGGCATATTTTATCGATATCTGAAGCAAACCGGTCAGTCTGCTGATGAACGTGAAAACGTTCAGGCAGGGTTTGAAAGACTTAACCGACATCGGCGTAACAACGGCAAGAGATTTACATTTGCCACTCTTTACAACAGTGCCGACCGTAACGGCCCTTATAAACGCGTGAAAGGCTATCTGGTCAAATCCACGATGATCATCCGTAGTTCTGATGTACCGGATGACAGTCAGTTCCTCGTGGTTCCCTGACGCTTTTCTGGAAGGTGTATGGAGGAGAGCTGCTGCCCATTGGGTGGCATTTTAATTGCTGATCGAAGGAAAGGTTATGAGTCAGGTTGATACCAATACAAGCTGGGAATTCTTGCTGGATGAATATTTTTTCGTAAAGTATCTCCGTCCTCAAACGGAGTGGAGTTACCGAAAAGTAGTTAATGTTTTCAGAAAATATTATGGGATGGAACGCAAGCCATGTGAAATAACTCGCCGAGACGTTCAGCAGTGGCGGCGGCATGTTATTAACGTTGAGGGTTCATCGGCTAACACCTGGAATAATAAGGTGGCCCATATGCGTGCGATTATGAACTACGCAATGAAAGCTAACCACGTTCCTCAAACTGAAAACCCGTTCAATGAGGTTGTGGTTCCGGCGAACAAGAAGCGCAAAAAGACGCTTTCACGGCCCCAATTGACACGCGTTTATCTTTTGATGCAGCAGTATGCTGACTTGGATCATCAACTTTCAATAGCAGAGATGAAGCGCTGCGCACTGCATCCAGCTTGGTTTTGGATAGCCGTTTTAGATACGTTGCGCTATACCGGAATGCGCGTAAACCAATTAATACACATAAGATTAATGGATATTAATCTTGACGAGAATTGGATTGAATTACGTCTCGATGGTAGTAAAACACATAGAGAATGGCGTGTTCCAATTGTAGGCCCATTGAAGCCACATCTTCAAAACCTGGTAAGTCGGGCGGTACAGAATGGTGCAGAATCTGCAGACGCTATTTTTGACGTTAATAGATTTCTTTGGACCGAATTTGAAAGGGAGAATTTGCCTCCCGTTGCTACATTACAACCGGTTAAATCGTTTTTCCGTCGTTTGTCTAAGGAGTGCGGCTTTGCTGTTTCCCCGCATCGTTTTCGGCATACGCTCGCGACAGAACTGATGAAGTCTCCCGATCGTAACTTGCAAATGGTCAAAGGATTGCTGGGGCATCGAAGTATCACAACCACAATGGAATATATCGATATCAATCTTGAAGTTACTGGCCGGACTTTGGAATCCGAAGTAGGGCTTTATACCGATAAATCTCTTTAAGCCTCTAACGCAAGGCAGCGGTGCAATGCTGCCTTGGAGAGCTTGGTTGTGTAAGCCTGTCACTAAAATGACGTCGTTCCATTTCCATGCTTCATCGTCCAGTAGAGGCATAACGTAGCAACTCAACGTAAAGCCTGAGGCATGAGCGATGCGACGCGCAAGGCTCAATACTGAACGTTCCCCCGATCATGTATTAGCCTCTTCAATAAGGCGGCCATTCATACAAAGCGCTTCTTCGCCTGAACTCAGCATGACGTGGCAGCATACACCCAGGGCCCCTCTGACTTCATCTGGGGTAACATTAAGTTCATCAGCTATGACGCCCTTATCTGCTCTCCATGCAACTCACATAACCCGCTTATGAACCTGTCGATTCAATGTTAAAACACAGTATGTGAAATAAATACCATACTTAACAACAAGTTGATTTTTATCTAAAGGATTACGCAACACTTACCATCACGTATGAATTGCCTGAACCTTACGGACATCTACTTTTTGTTGCTGCACCAAATTATATATAATATATTATTGTAATTATCAAGTTATGTACTGATGCAGAATTTATTGAGTCAGAAGGAAAAATGTATAAATGATTTCAGCATCAAATACGGCTTCTAGCGCTATTCAGGCTTCGCCACTATCATCTGACATCCAGTGTAAACACTCTGAAATATCAGAAAATTATTACGACGCAGCATTTGAATCTTCAGTTCATGCATTGCCTGATGTGTGCGCACTATCCCTGCGCCTGCTGGATGACTTGCTACCACTTTCCGACAAAACGACTCCCCTCATGGTGCAACGCATCTTTGTGATGCAATCAGTGAAAATTTTCAATGAATTCCTGATCTTTAGGATTCATTCGCTCATAAACATCGAACGCTATTTGGACATGTTTTTGATGAGAATTTATTCATCAGTAAATGACAGGACTATTTTCGAAGAGCAGCAAAATACCATTATTCATTCACTGTCACTTGAAATAGATGATTATTGTCCTGACGCACGAAGCGTAAAGCGTATGGCTGCGCACAAAATGATTTTCGACGAGATATTCGCATCAAATAAAATCACTACCACACTTCTTAATTTTCTGGTTCATAAAAGTGATGAACTCCCCACCACCTCCATTGAAAAGCTATTGAATTTGCGCAAAGAAGCTGAACAAGTATTAGTCGAACACTCGCAGAAAAATAGGCTTATTCATCCAGGATGTTTAAGAAGCACAATTACAGAAATAAAAGAGACAGTTATCAAAATCAATGAAGTAATACTTTCAGACGTTCATCTTTCGAGTTAACCCTACAGATATTGCTTACAACTCGAAAAGCGTGGATCACCATGTAAAAAGAGGAAGTAATGATGAAAGAACAATTGTTGTCAGGAAAAATCGCTCTGGTAACGGGCAGCGGTCGTGGCATCGGAAGAGCCATCGCAGAACACCTGGCGAGCCTTGGCTGCTCCATTGCCATCCATGGCCGGAGGGAAAATGGTCCGTCCGAATATGGAGAAGGCGGGACCCTGCAGGATGTGGCATCCGAACTTAAAGAGACCTACGGGGTGAACGTCGAGAGTTTTCGTGCGGACCTCATTGATCCCTTAGAAACAACAAGACTGATTGCGAATATTGAAGAGAAGCTGGGCCCACTGGACTTCGCTATTCTCAACGCCGGTGGCGATATTGGCGCTCAAGGCGGTAAGCCCAGCCCAAATGATTGTGTAGGAATTCCGCCTGAAGACGTACAAGCCGTGATGAATAATAATTTCCTCTCGACGGTTTACACCTGTCAGGCAGTTGCCCGGGGAATGATTGAGCGCCGCGCAGGCGGCATCATTACCATCAGTTCGACAGCTGCATTTGTAAGCCAGGAACATGCCGCCATTTACTCCGCCTCAAAAGCCGCGGTCGTTCACTACACCAGATCGCTTGCCAGCCAACTGCGTCCCTATAACATAACGGTCAACTCCATCGCTCCAGGTGATACCCGAACCGCGCGATATCTTGCCACCCGCGATGTACCGAGTGAACGACTTGAAAACGGGACACTTGATCGTGTGGCTCAGGTTGGTGAAGTCAGCCGCGTAGTCGAATTTTTTGTTTCATCGCTTGGGGACTTCGTCAGCGGTCAGGTACTTCGTGTTGATGGTGCTGGCCAGTGCTGGCCTGCCTGATGTCAGGCAGGATTTGCGTCACACTATGACGTGAATCCCCGGGCAGAAACACATATCCCTGCCAGTCACGATAGCGCGGCCTCACACCTCCCGACAATTGACCGGTGTGGGATATGGCATCCATCCGCCAGTGCCTGGTTTATCTTGAGTAAGGTAACTTCATGAAAGATAGCGATTTGACGAATAATGATGATCGACAGACTGTTTTTGTCGTGGGTGGGTCCAGTGGAATCGGATTTGAAATAGCTAAAAAGTTTCTTTCCCTTGGCGCGACAGTGGCAATATCCGGCTCAAATTCTGACAAGTTATTAGCGGCAAAACGTGAACTTAACAATGAAAATGTTCATACTTATCAGCTTGATGTAACTGACAGAGAAAGCATTTCAAGTGCGGTTTCACAGCTACTCGCCGACCTTCATAAAATTGACGTATTCGTAAACAGCGCAGGCGTGAGCCATCAGGGTACGATACTTGATACCTCGGCTGATGCCTGGAACAAAGTTATCAATACCAATCTGAATGGTTTTTTCTATACAACTCAGTCCGTTGCGCAAAGCATGGTTAAACGGAAAAAAGGGAGAATCATCTTCCTCGCCTCCATATCGGGTCAGCAGGTCTGGTCAGGCCGCGCGGCATATTGCTCATCAAAAAGTGGCGTGATCGGACTGATGAAATCCTGTGCCATCGATCTGGCCCCTTATGGCATTACAGTGAACTCCGTATCCCCAGGACCAGTCGAAACGCCACTGACGGCAGCTGCTCATGGCGAAATCATCAAAGACAAAATCATCAGTAACACGCCGATGGCTCGTTATGCCCGTTCCGAAGAAATATCAGGCGCAGTGGCATTTCTGGCAAGTGATGAAGCCAGTTTTATAACTGGTCATGACCTGGTCATTGATGGCGGTTTGACGAGCGCCGCTATCCTCTATGACTTATCCAAAAATACCGTCTGAATGTTTGTTGCCGAGAAAATGCCCCTTAATACAAAGGGGCATTACTTTTATAATTCAAAGTTTTCTTTTAGATAGAGCGCAACGCCCTCTTCATCATTGGATCCAATGATTTCCATCTCTGGAAGAGCATCTTTAATACGCTGATGTGCATTACGCATCAGGCATCCTTTTCCTGCCACCTGCAGCATTTCTAAATCATTCATTCCATCGCCAAATGCTATGCACTTTTCCAGCGGAATTCCCAGCATTGCGGCGACATTACTTAGCGCATCCCCTTTAGACACTTTTCCATCCATGACTTCAAGTGTGGTGGGAAGCGAAAAAGTGACATTTACTCTGTTCCCCCAACGTTTTTTTATCTCATCTTCTAACAGGACAAGATGGTCATGATCTTTACAGGTAAAGTAAACTTTGGACACTCCCTCTGTCGTCAGATGATCGGCTTTGAATAATTTATAATTGAACACCGACTCCTGGAAAAATTCCTTTTGTTCTGGATTTTCTCTGTTAATAAACCACTCATTATCTGAATAAACGTTCGTATATATATTGGGATCGGAGTCTGCTATTTTAAAGAGACTTCTCGCGATGTCACCCTTGATGTTACGACTAAATATCAAATTGCCATCGATATCGTGTACACGTGCACCATTTGACGTGATCATGAAGGCATCTAAATCTAAACCTTTTTTTATTTGCCCGACATCAACATGGTGCCGGCCGGTTGCAAACACGAAATGATTACCTTTTTTATCAAGCATTTTCAATGTGTCACGCGTGTAAGGACGTATTGTGTGCTCTGGTGACAACAATGTGCCGTCCAGATCGGATGCAATCAAAGAATATTGATTCATGTTAACCCTGCCATAGTAAGTTTAAAGACGACCACATGATGATTTCGATTTTGGTAAGTAGAGAACAAGTATAATCCACGGGGTATAGATTTTTTATTGTGATGTGTTGCTGAATCGGAATGATTATTCATGGTAATATCTGAGCATAAACGGTATTCGGGAAGACTGGGATGCGAAGCAGAAAAACTATCAAAGAGATTGCTGCAATAACGGGATTTTCTACAGCGACAGTTGATCGTGTAATTAATGGCCGTGATGGCGTTAAAGATAACACGCGTAAGACAATTCTGCTGGCCGCCAGAGAATTGTCTTATAAAAACGTTGCTGTACGCTTGCCCGATGACGCATCCGGGAGAGTGATTAAAACTGCTGTCATTATCCCCGAAACCGATAACGAGCTTATCAATAAACTCAGCGCTACCATATCGGCCAAAGCTACTGGTGAACCGTATCTTGTAGTTGAGGAGTTTCGCTACAAAAATCTGGATAGCCAGGACCTGGTAAATGTCCTGACAAAAATCAGCGAGCTTGGTTTTGATGCGATAGGTCTTGTGGGGGTGGATGACCCCAAAGTCGCACATCTGATAAACAGGATTATCAGGAACGGCGTGAAGGTCATTACTCTGCTGAGCGTGATAAGCAGTATTACTCCGCTTACACACATCGGCATTAATGATAATGCTGCGGGCAGAACAGCTGGGCTGTTGATGATGAAGGCGAAGCCTGATCCTGCCGGAACCGTAGTGGTTTTTACAGGCAGTACGCAATACCAGGGGCATCTTCAGCGCGAGATAGGTTTCAGAGGAATACTTCGTGAATCCGGCATTAATGTCCGGGTTGCCGAGAGTTTTGAAACTCGCGAAGACCGAAGCCACACAACCGAAGTAGCGCTTGGCCAGCTCAAATCTGACAAAGAAATCACCGGAATTTATGTGATCGGTAGCGGCGCAGCTGAGATTGTTGATGCCTGCGATAGCATTGCACTGAGCCCTCGCCCGGTGATCGTCTGCCATGACATGACCGAAAGCGTTATGCATAAACTTTTTGCTGGAAAGGTCGACTACATTATTCACCAGGATCTCTTTGTAGAAGCCACTAACTTCATAAATGTCATCAGCAACATATATTGGGGAAAAGAGCCATTAACTGGCTCTCTTCCTGTTCGAATCAACATTGTCACCACAGAGAATATTTACAGCAGCGACTACTAAAGCCACAGGCAGGCTTCAGTCTGTAATAGCTTCTTTTGCTGCTTGTTTCTTTCCTGACGTCAGTTCCAGGCTGATCTCTTCCAGCGTACGATTGCGTGTTTCTGGCAGGTATTTCAGGGTCAGCAGGAAATACAGGCCGCAGAACACCGCATAGATAAAGAACGGGAAGCTGCCGTTAAACAACTGCCTCAACACAGGGCTGTCGTTCATCATCGGGAAAGTCTGCGCCACCATGAAGTTTGATACCCAGACGATTAAGACCGCAGCGGAGACCAGCCGGTCACGAAGATGGTTCGGGGCCATCTCGGGAAGCATGATCCAGAATATCGGGCCCACAAACGCGCTGAAGAAAACGATATAGGCCAGGATCAGCACAAGCATCCAGAGTGACGTCATGTGCAGGTAAATGAGCACTCCCAGCAGGCAGATACTTGCACCGCAGCCGGCTGTTCCTATCAGCAGTAGTTTACGTCTGCCTGACTGCTCTACGTATCGTAGAGCGATAAAGGTAGAAGAAAACAGCATGACGCCGATTGCGATTTGCTGCCAGAACGCATTCTCACCGCTAGCCAGGCCAATGCTCTCCAGTAACACATTCCCGTAATAGAGCACTGCATTTATGCCCGTAGAGTTGACCAGTACAGCTGTGCCAAACACGATCATTGTCAGGAATCTGTTCTCTTTGCTCAGAATGTTTACGCTCTTCTTGCGTTTGCCATTCTGACTGAACGACGAAATTATACCGCTGACAACATTCAGCGTTTCATTGTTTCCACCATGAACGCGGGCAATAACTTCACGGGCTTCCTCGATACGATTATTACGGATAAGCCAGTGTGGTGTTTCGGGGATGGTAAAAAGCGCGATGAAGAAGAACGCGGCCGGTATGCCCATTGAAGCAAACATCCAGCGCCAGGATGAATCAAGCGCCCAGACAGGGTCCGTGTTAGACAGCGCAATCACCGTATTGACGATGTAAACCACCATGATGCCACCTGCGATCATCAGCTGATAGATCCCCGTCATGCGTCCGCGGACCTCATGCGCTGATATTTCGCTGATGTAAACCGGAACCGTAAGTGAAGCCAGCCCTACGCCAAGACCGCCAACGATTCGGAACATCCAGAACATCGTAAAGTTAGGCGGAAGAGCAGTGCCTATGGCAGAGATAAGAATGAAGAGGGCCGCCACAATCAGGGCTTTTTTTCTGCCGAACTTGTTAATAACAAATCCGCCCGCAACTGCACCCACCATGCATCCAGCGAGGGCGCTCGATACGGCCCAGCCAACCTCAGCAGAGGTAAGACTGAAATAGGTCGTTAAATGCTTAATCGCACCGGCTATCACAGCGGTTTCATAGCCAAAAAGAAGCCCGCCAATCGAAGCAATCAGCGCTAACCGGAGATTTACTTTATTCATGATTTTTCTCACATTCGCTGTCAGGGCGAAGTAGATAAAGCGTTAGTAGGGAACAGAGTTAACGGCTAATCAGTTATCAGCAATTTTATTTCGCCCGATCACGGGATACTGCTCCAGGTCACAGATCGAACCGTTTACCGGATTGGAGTTATCCGATAACCAGAAGGCAACGTGGGAGGCAATTTCCAGTGGGGAAAGAATGGAGCCGCGCGGAGCAAAAACGGGTGAAATATGCTGATGCCAGTCGTCAGGACGGCCCAGATTTTTCTGCAGATCAATCTCGCTTTGGGTCAAAGTCCAGCCAACATTAAGCTGATTGATACGAAGTCCCTTTCCCGCATGGGCATCTGCGAGATTACGCGTCATAGTCTGCAAAGCCCCCTTGGAGATGGAGTAACACAGCAGATCAGGCTGTCCACAATAGGCATTAATGGAACCGATGTTCACCACCGTTAAGTCATTCCCTGCAACCTGAGTTTTTGCCATAAGGTCTTTGATCAGGAAAAGTGGCGCCCGCACATTAACGGCCATCATCGTATCAAACGAATCGAAGTCCACGTTGCTAAGGTCATTACGGGGAAAATAGGCGGCGTTATTGACGAGACCATGCACCGCGCCAAACTGCGCAAATGCAAAGTTCACTATTTCAGTGGTTGCTGCTTTATCGGAGAGATCAGCCGCAATCCAGCGGGTACTCTCTTCTCCAAGTCGCTGAGCGGATTCCTGTAGCAGTCTTGAATGCCGTTCAGTGGCGGTCAGGATAACCTTCCCTCCCTGGCGGATGATTTCTTCTGCGCTGGCATAGCCAATACCAGAATATGAACCTGTGACAATGTACGTTTTACCTTTAAGAGACATTTTATTTCCCCAGCATCAATTCATGTAAGAAGCCATAGACACTAAATGATGTATTTAAATCATTAAAACATGCTTTGCATGATTCAAATTGACCCCAAAACATGGTCACTCAACAACCTGCATTTGACGCTAATGTGATCTTAATCGCATATTCCAGGTCGTATTCTGCATAGGATGGCGTTTCCATCACACATAAAATGATGTATTTACATCATTAAGGGAGCTACAGATGATCGAACTTTATGGGAAACTCTGGTCACGGGAAGATCTTGAAAAGCGAACCGGCCAACTGGCCCAGATTGCAGGCATTCGCGAGGTAACTCTTCAGAACGGGCCGGAGCAAGGGGTGCGTGTACTTGAATTCAGATCCGGTTCCGGTCTTAGCTTCACCATCAACATTGACCGTGGATTCGATTTGGGTGAATGTTCCTGGGGCAGCTACAACCTTGGGTGGGTTTCAGCAACTGGGACCCGAAACCCGGCGCTGCATGAACATGATGGAGAGGGTGGATTCGGCTGGCTGCGCTCATTTTCAGGTATGAATGCCACCTGCGGACTTGATCAGAATCTCTTTCCTGCCACTGACGATGTAAGTCACTACAACTACCCTCCGCGCAAAGAAATGACACAACCGCTTCATGGACGGATTGCCAACTCTCCCGCCAGATTGCTGGGCTACGGAGAACGCTGGAATGAAGATGGCAGTTGCACGCTTTGGGCCCGGGGACTGGTTAAACAGGTTTCTGTATTTGCAGAAAACCTCTGGCTTTATCGCTCTGTTGAAGTTGATATGGGCACCGATCGCATCCGCCTGCATGACGAAGTCGTGAACATGGGTTTCAGCAAAACCACACACATGTTCCTGTATCACCTCAATTTCGGTTTCCCTCTACTTGATGCGGAAACAGAATATGTCGCACCTGTTGCTGACATCATCTGGGCGTCGCACAGCGAACAGTATGAAAACCAGGGCGTGGGCTACCGCGTACAGTCTGGTCCGCTCAAGAACTTCAGTGAACAGGTCTACGAGCATGACATGCGCGCAAATGCCGAAGGCAAAGTTCCGGTTATGCTGATTAACCGTGGACTTAACGGCGACAACGGGCTTGCGGTGAAAATTACCACTCACAAATCCCAATTCCCGTGCCAGTTCGAATGGCAGGCCCTTAGCGAAGGATGCTATGCGATTGGAATTGAACCCAGTACCCATCACGTACTTGGGAAAAATTTTGCCCGCCAGCGTGATGAAATACGTTGGCTGGAATACAGGGAAAGCTTCAGCTACGACCTGGAGATCGAGGTGATTCATCGCGCTTCAGCAATTCAGACCGAGGCCGAACTGATAAAAGCCATTATTCCTCAACCTGAAGTACGCTTCCCCGCGCCTAAAGAAAACTGGTTCTCGATTAAGGATTATTGCAAACCGGCGATATTCAGCGACAAGTGGTAATCGAAAAATGACATTCTGCGGCGTCTGACAAAATTGTTCATATCGCCGTGGGATGATAGAATATTATATATTTTGTTCAATTCTGGATGCCCCATATGCTGCAGCATGAAAGTATCAGCCACAAAGTCTACGATCTGCTGAAGCAGGAAATTATTTCAAACCAGCTTGAGCCAGGAGCCAGGCTGGTTGTCAGTCCCCTGAGTAAAAAGTATGGGGTCAGCAGCATTCCTGTTCGTGAAGCACTGTTCCGGCTGGCTGCGGAAAAGCTTATTTTACTTGAGCATAATAAAGGCTTTCGGGTCGCCGAAAAACCCGATCCACAGGACATCGTCCAGTGGCAGCAGGCACGTTTATTGATTGAACCCGCTATCGCAGATATGGTTCTGCAGAACATTACCGATAAAGAAATTGCATCACTGCGCGATTTAAATGTAGCGATGCGCTCACATCAGTACGGTCCCCATTATGAGCAGTACAGTTACTTTATCAACCTCAACGCAGAATTTCATCGCCAGATCGTTGTGGCAACACGTAATCAGCTCATTATCGAAATGTACGGCACACTGAATTACGGTCCACAGGTTGGTCGCTTCCATGAAGAAAGGGGTGTCCCGGATTTACAGCTTTTGTGTGATGAACACGATGAAATTATCGCGTCCATTGAACAGAAGGATGCGGCGTTGTATCAGAAGAAATCGGCGGACCATATTATCATGGGCTTTGACCGACAGATAACCTATAGCACCTCATCAAAGGGCAGTTGATTAAACAAAAGCCCTTTTTTCAATTTAATTAGCGCAGCTGGCTGGCTTCACGAGCTAACTGCGTAATTTTTTCATAATTTCCCGCCTTCAGTAAAGCAGGCGTTGCCAGCCACGAACCACCCACACACACGACGTTGGGCAGCGCAAGATAACGCCCTGCGCTCTCAGGTGTGATCCCCCCGGTAGGACAGAAACGTATACCCGCAAAAGGTCCGCCAACTGCGCTGATCGCTTTCACCCCCCCACTGGCCTCGGCCGGAAAGAACTTAAATTCACTTAACCCGGCATCCTTGCCCATCATCAGTTCTGATACCGTGCTGATACCCGGGATGTACGGGAGATCCGATTCTACAGCGCGATCGAGTAAGGCCAGCGTCAATCCAGGACTGATAATAAACTGAGATCCTGCAAGTTGAGCATCAGCAAACTGTTGCTTATTTGTCACGGTTCCGGCACCGACAATTGCATCCGGTACAGCGGCACTGATCCGGGCAATAGCGTCCAGCGCACAATGTGTACGAAGCGTCACCTCCAGCACTCTGACACCTCCTGAGACCAGCGCTTTCGCAAGTGGAACTGCATCATTTACATCATTAATAACCAGAACAGGGATCACCGGCCCGCACTGCAATACCTGCAGTGCACTTAATTTTGCGCTTGTCATATTTTGTCCTTCAATCATGAATTAAACAGGCATCGCGGATCTGGGAATAATGGCGCCCCGGTGCCGAATGACGGTCCCGGCCAGCTGATGCCCTTTCTTCGCAGAACGCTCTGAATTGCTACCGATTAGCCGCTGTGCCAGGTATCCAGCACTGAATGAGTCGCCAGCTGCAGTTGTATCAACAATGTCTTCGGTGGCGATTTTCAAAGCGGGAACTTCAGTGCTAATCTTCCCTTTTGTTATAAGGCATGACTCGCTACCGCGTTTAATAACCACTTCACTGACACCCGCCTGCAGGCAACGTTTCTCCAGTTCATTAAGGCTGCTTGTTCCCCACAGCGCTATTTCATCGTCAAAAGTCAGAAATGCTATATCGGTTAGCGAAAGCATCTGGGTGTAAGCGGTTTGAGCCTGATGTGAGGAAGGCCACAGGCGAGGGCGATAATTATTATCGAAACAGATTTTTCCTCCTGAGCGCCGGCATTTCCCCAGAACTGAAAACAGCTTCTCCCTGGATTCCGGATCCAGTATGGCCAGAGTAATTCCGCTCAGGTAAATGACGTCATAATCAGACAGGCTACGGGCAATCGCCTCACCTTCAGCAGTTTTGAGCCAGTATCTTGCAGCTGACTCTCCCCGCCAGTAGTGGAAAGTTCGTTCGCCCTTTGCATCAGTTTCAATGTAATACATCCCGGGCAGGTGGCTATCCGAGACCAGAACTTTCGACGTATCGAGTCCCTCTGACTGCCAGAATTTAATCATTGCCTGACTGAAAGGGTCAGTTCCCAGGCCCGTCACATAGCTTATGGTTACCTGTTCAGGTTCCAGCAGCCTTGAAAGATAGACGGCCGTATTGAGCGTATCTCCGCCAAAATCCTGGCTGATCCCCCCGTTCTGGCTGGACAATTCGACCATGCATTCGCCGATCACAGCAATCTTCATCATTCTTTCCTGCATTAGACTTGAACAGTCTCCGATCAAGCAGACTGTTCATAACGTTATGGACGATACCTGGCGTGGTTATTTTTCACATCTGACAGAATTTCTGAAGATTGCCTGTTTTCCGCCAGGCCACGGCGAATAATCGCTGATGAGGTATCCTGGAAAGGTATGTATCCATGATATTTGGGACGTACATAAGCATTTGAGACAGTGTCAAATGTGTTACTGAAGAAGCCTTGGGTAAGGTCATTGGCTCTGTCGTACTGCCAGGCGGCAGCATTTGATGGTTGCCCTCCGCTTTCAACGACCAGTGAGCGCTGAACCTCGTCAGACACATAACGCATAATGTGCTCGATGAGAGCCGGTTCAGGTTCACAATTGACTGACACTGCGAGTCCAGTCCCTCCCAGTACTGAACCTCTCAGTGCCGGGTTACCACAATGTGGGATGTCGGTGAACAGCACCATACGCCCTGTGGTTGGGGAAGAGTAATTCACATATCCAAAGATTGCCGGGCAAAGATCGAAGGTTCCTTTCGCCATTTCATCAAGTAACCCGATAGGGTTCAGATCGATGAGGTCTTTTTGCTGCCTCAGGAAAATATCATTCATCATATCCAGCGCCCTGATCCCGATTTGCGGCTCCAGAACAAACTCATTTCCCTCAAAAAGCGTTCCACCCAGCGACTGACAGATGGAGTAAAACGTCAGTAATGCATGTGGTCCACCCAGTGACAGTGCCACACGTCCCGGATTTGACCACGCATAAAGCTGAACGGCATTCCAGGTCAGCGGGATGGCATCTGAAGCATCCCCTGCGACAGCGCAGACCTGTGAAGCGGCGTCAATCGGGATCGCCCAATGCTGACCCTTGTAGCAGTAACTTTCGAACGAAGATCCCATGGAACTCTGCTTCAGGAAACGCATCTGTTCTGCACTCAGAAAATCCTCCAGTGGACGCAGACACTTCTCTTCAGCCGCTTCTCCTATCCCCGGATTATCAACGATGAGCAGATCATACGTCTCGGCCAGTTCATTGATCGGATGAGATTCAAATCCTTCAAGCTTCTGGATACTCCACTCAACAGTCGCGCTCTTATCTGCTTCAGCCCATGCCTGAAGCGGTTTGTAACCACGTGGGTGGTCCCATGTTAAGCCTTTGAAAACCTTCATTTTTAAATCCTTAGATTTCAACCAGATAGCCAATAACTGCGTCAATACTAACTATTCAACCCGATCCAAATTACGATCTCTCTCACAGATTTTTAAATATTATATATAATATCGAAAAATTTAGGCTTAGATTGTGTCCATCAACCTTCGCCACAGACGATGGCGATGTCTCGGAGAGCAAGAGGTAGAAATATGTCAATTCTTAAAGGTTATCGGGTGTTAGATTGTTCAATCGCTATGGCCGGACCATTTGCCGCCCTGCGCATGGGGGACATGGGAGCAGACGTCATTAAAGTGGAGCCGACTACGGGTGAATGGCAACGCCATACCTCAGCGGGTGCGGCTTATGGCAATGTGATCAACACCTCTTTCCTGTCGCTTAACCGCAACAAGCGGAGTCTGGCTGTAAACCTTAAAGATGAAGAAGGTAAGGCTCTGCTTTATAAGCTGGTCGAGACTGCTGATGTTTTCATTCAGAACTACCGTCCCGGTGTGGCGGCTCGTCTCGGTGTCGACTATGAAACACTGAAGCAAATTAAGCCTGACCTGGTTTATGTATCCATGTCTGGTTACGGCGAAACAGGCCCATATTCCAAACGCCCAGGTCAGGATCTACTGCTGCAGTCCCTGAGTGGGGCAATGATGAGCACTGGTGCTGCGGGTACTCCACCGCAACCAGCGGGTCAGTATCTGGTTGACGCTATCACTGCTTACACTGCGTTCGAGGGTGCTCTTGCTGCTCTGCTTCACCGTGAACGTACCGGTGAAGGTCAGCTGGTGCAGATCAACATGCTCGATGCGATCATTGCCAATCAGATGCAGGAAATGACGGTATTCACACAAGGCCTGAAACCTCAGCGCCGCAGCGAAGAACCACATGGTCACTGCTATATTCGTGCACCTTATGGCGTGTTTAAAACGGCCGACAGCTACATCACGCTGGTCACGCCGCATCTTCCTACGCTTGGAAAAATTCTGAACGTGCCTGAATTTGAAACCATGGAGGACGAGGTGGATGGCCACACGCTTCCGCAGCGTGATTTCATCTTCCGGGTGACTCGCGAGAAGCTGCTTGAGCGCACAACCAAGGAATGGCGCGATGTCTTCGATGCTGAGGGATTGTGGAGCAGCGAAGTAAATGGTTATGAAGAGGTCGTAAAAGATCCTCAGGTTATTCATAACGAGACATTTGTCGAGTATGACCATCCAAGCGAAGGCAGAGTTAAAACGCCAGGATTTGCGATTAAATTCAGCAAAACTCCTTGTTCCATCCAGCGCCCTACGCCGTTCGTTGGCCAGCACACGGATGAGATCCTGTCCGAGCTGGGTTATTCCGACCAGCAGATCGCAGCCCTGAAAGAAACAAATACAGTCACCCGTACAAATGGGGAAAAACTCAATGGCTGACCTGAATTTTGAAATCGACGACAACGTCCAGTTTTCACTGGATAACTATGTCGCCACCATTACGCTGAATCGACCCGAAAAGCTGAATGCAGTGACGCCGGCGATGTCCGTCAGCATCACGCGCCTTGCAGCATTCTGTAATGAATCAGCTGACGTTCGCGCGGTGATACTGACCGCGAATGGCCCAAAGGCTTTTTGCTGCGGCAGTGATATTAAAGAACTGGACAGCTATCAGTCTCCGTGGGCGCATCGCATGAAGCATGACCATTGTGATGCAATCGCCGAGATCAACAAGCCGACAGTTTGCGCAATCAATGGATATGCACTGGGCGGCGGCCTTGAGCTTGCACTTTGCTGTGATATCCGCGTCAGCACTGCCAATGCGTTATTTGGCGCTCCGGAGATCAAGCTGGGTTGGGTTGGTGGCGGTGGTATGGCTGTATACCTCAACAAAACGATTGGAGCTTCACGCGCGTCTCGCATGCTGTACACCGGTGATCCCATCGATGCAGCTAAAGGCCTTGAGTGGGGCATCGTGGATGAAGTGTTTGATTCTGCAGATATGATGCTGACCTCAGTAAAAGAGTTGGCAGCAACAATTGCATCGCGTCCGCCGATCGCCGCGCAGACTGCCAAGCTAAACATGCGTGCAGCCGTCAATATGCCGCTGGATCAGGCCGTCCGCTATGAGCGCGATCTCCGCACAATCTGCTTCTACACTGACGATGCCCGCGAAGGCAAAGCCGCCTTTAAAGAAAAACGTTCGCCGCACTTCCGCGGCGAATAATACCCCCGCAGGGAGTCTGGTTCACTCCCCCTCCCTGCAAATCACAACACGTACCATCTTATTATCCGACACCCTAATCATCATCGGTGATGAGGACCCTCTACAGCCATAAAAAGGGGAAAACCCTATGAGTACGAAAAAACAAAATACCAGGCGTTCAATGAAAACAGTAGCAGCTGCAACCCTGGTCGGTTCAGCTTTGGAGTGGTTTGACTACTTCCTGTACGGCACCGCTGCCGCACTCGTATTTAATGAAATCATGTTCCCTAAAGGACATGAATTCGTATCCACTTTACTTGCGTTTTCTACTCTGGCACTCGGCTTCGTGGTTCGCCCGTTCGGCGCAATTTATTTCGGGCAGCTGGGTGATAAAATTGGCCGCAAAAAAGTTCTCGTTATTACGTTACTGATAATGGGGTTTGCCACAACGCTCATTGGATTAGTGCCGACGTATGAATCGGTAGGTGTATGGGCACCAATTATGCTGGTCGTGCTTCGCCTGATTCAGGGATTCGGAGCCGGAGCCGAATTTGGTGGAGCTGCAATTCTGAGTGCAGAAAGCGCACCAGCAAATCGTCGTGGCTTTTACTCATCTTTTCCGGGAGTTGGAGTTTATATTGGCCTGCTTCTGTCAGCTGCCACATTTACCATTTTGACTCAGTTGCCAAAAGAAATATTCTTCGGCTGGGCATGGCGCATACCATTTCTTTTTAGTGCACTTTTGGTTGTGGTAGCACTGGTCATTCGCCTTCGTATTTCTGAAACAGAAGCGTTTGAAAAACTCTCTGAAACTGAAAGTGTCAGCAAAAGCCCGCTTCGCGATCTGGTCCGTACTGAGAGGCGCAGTCTGTTTATCGTTGCTGGTGCTCAAGTTGCACAGAGTGGAGTAGCCTATGTGTATCAGACTTTCGTGATTGCTTACATTGTAGGCACTTTGCATATGGCTCCGTCCGTTGGGCCACTTGCAGTAGCTGTAGCTGCCGCAGTAGCGATGTTTACTACCCCAATGTTTGGTGCGCTCTCAGATCGTGTTGGTCGCCGGGCGGTTTATCTCTTTGGTGCTATCTTTTCAGCACTTTTTGCCTTCCCGTTTTTCTGGCTGGTCAATACCGGGACTACGTGGGGGGTTATCACTGCAATGACTCTGGGAGTTGGAGTGGGTGTGGCATCCATGCTTGGCACTCAGGGAGCATTCTTCTCTGAGGTATTTCCTTCCAAAGTTCGCTTCAGCGGTTTGTCACTGGGCAGAGAAATCAGTGCGGCAGCATCGGGAGGTATCGCGCCTCTGGCAGCAGTGATCTTCTCCGGAATGACTGGCGGGCAAACATGGCCGGTGGCATGCCTTGCTATGGGAATGAGTCTGATCACCTTAATTGCGGTCGCCAGCGCTCGTGAAACATATAATCTTGATCTGACTCAATTTGCTGACTCATCCGATAATGTTCAGAATCTTGGCAAAGACGCGGATAGTGAAGGCTTTAACCACTCTCATAATACCCGACTTGGCTAATGCAAACCTGACAACCGTTCATTCAGTCGTCATCTGAGATCGTTGTTAAAATTTGAAGCTCCAAAAAAAGAAACCAGGTAAAAACCTGGTTTCTTTTTCATTTCCTGCGGTAGCAACTGCAATAGCACCTACCGACGGGAAGCCCTATCCTCAGAATGATTGGCATGAAGGGTGATCTGCCGGTTTCATTAAAACCTTCCAGCTAGCACCTATCGTCGTTCAGGATCTCAACGTTAGAGGATCTGCATAAAAACTATCTGAGTAAAAGGAGTGATTTTTTCCAAGAGATTTATTACCAAGATGCAATGTTATCATAATTAATTAGCAATTCTTATGTTGATAACAATATCGTTTGGGAGATAGCATCAAAAGTGTCGAATATTCGTTGGTTTGAGTTTAATGGGAATAATCTGAGAAGTTATTATGAAAGCATGACGTCGAACATTTTTAGCAATATCTCTAAATGGTTGACAATGCTGCGACAGCCGCAACTAAAATTGAAAATACAATTTGCAAACAAAAAACATGAGTTATCTCTGCTGCTAGAGAACTCTATTTACATGATCTCGTCATTAAATTGAAAAAAAGAAAACTAAAGATGGCACAACCTATTTTAAAATTATCGCAGCATATGGTAATAATAAATTATTCGGCGATGCTGACATTCACAAATAAACATTAGAGGATAGCAGAAGATATTATGATCACATCAGCTTTCTAAGTATCACCATCAAGGATTGATGATCATACAGTGGAGAAGTCATTGCACTGACTGTTGATGGGGTAGTTGGCCTGGGTGTTTTCCAATGCAATAATTTGCAGGCGGTTCTGGCAATCAAAAGTTGACATAACACATCAGCACTGCAATGATTTTAACCCAACGAGAAAAGGGCACCAGCAGCAACTGGTACCCTTTCTTGAAGGCTTTAACGTTCAACCTTGGATGATGCATCTACACATGCAGTCACCGTTGCTTGAACACCACCTTCGTTTAGACACCCGTTAGAGATCTCACTTCTAACCAGTGTGCTTCGATGTTAGTGGTGCCCGGACGCGGAATCGAACCACGGACACGGGGATTTTCAATCCCCTGCTCTACCGACTGAGCTATCCGGGCAACGGGGCGCATTAAACCCTACTCAGGCCGCACCGTCAAACGCTTTTCAGCAAAAATCCGCTGACTGCTGGCTTTTACAGCAACCTTCAGACCATCCGGTAAAAAATTTCTGCAACTACCAACTTTAGTGGTGAATTTTTAACCGCACCCGCCGATAACCGATGTGACGACAAATTCCAATTATAAGGTCCACCATGTTTAGCACTATTACATCGGGAATAATGTCACGCCTGGCGTGGCAGAAGCGCGCTCGCAGCAGCGCCACGCTCAGTTCGTTGCAGGAGGCGATTGCAATGGTTGAGTTTACGCCGGAAGGCCACATTCTCACCGCCAATGAACTGTTTCTGGAGCGCATGGGATACACGCTGAAGGAGATTGCCGGCCAGCATCACAGCATGTTCTGTACGGCTGATTTAGTCCAATCCCCGCAGTATCGCGATTTCTGGCGCCGCCTGAATCGGGGCGAAGGCTTCAGCGATAAATTCCTGCGCGTTGCCAAGCACAGCCGTCCCATCTGGCTGGAGGCTAACTATGTGCCGGTGCAGGATCGCAGCGGTCGAGTAATCAAAATCGTTAAGCTGGCGAGTGATATCACCGCACGGATTATTGATGCGCAAGAGCAGCGCGCCATGACCACCGCCATTGAGCGTTCGATGGCGGTCATCGCCTTTAACCTCAAAGGCGAAGTGCTGATGACCAATGACAATTTCCTCAAAACCATGGGTTATCGCAGCGATGAGGTGATTGGCGTCCATCACAGTCAGTTCTGCCCGCCGCAGATGCGCAACAGTGAAGAGTATCGCCGCTTCTGGCATAAGCTGAATCAGGGTGAATTTATCTCCGGCCAGTTTGAGCGCGTCAACAAGCTGGGTCGCACCGTGTGGCTGCGTGCCACTTATAACCCAGTGTTCAACGAAGCCGGCGAACTGTACAAAGTGGTGAAATTCGCCACTGATGTTACCGCACAGGTGGAGAAGAACCATCTGGAGCGCGAGGCGGCACAACAGGCATATCAAACGGCGCTGCAAACCAGCGAAAGCACGCGCCTCGGTGCCACGGTGATTGAAAACAGTGTGCAAACCATCAATGAACTGGCGGGTGAATTGCACGGTATTTCCGGCGATATCAGTAACCTCAGCGAATCCTCAGACCGCATTGGTGCGATTGTCGAGAGCATTCGCCGCATTGCCGATCAGACTAATCTGCTGGCGCTCAATGCAGCAGTGGAAGCCGCGCGAGCGGGTCAGCACGGTCGTAGTTTTGCCGTGGTGGCTAACGAGGTGCGCACGCTGGCGGCAAACATCAACCGCGCGACTACCGAGATCGAGAATATGGTTCAGCATAACCACACTCTCGCCGAAAAAGCGTTAAAAGGCATCGAATCGAACCTGAAACGTGCCGATCATGGCGTAGTGTTAGCCAAAGAAGCGGGTGGCGTGATCTCTGAGATTCGCGGCAGCTCCAGCGAAGTGGTGCGCGCCATCAGTCATGTGGCTGAGGCCTTGAAAGAAGAGTAATTTTTCCTGCTTTCTCTTCTTCTATTGCACTGCTGTGACATAAAACTGTCATGGCAGTGCAGTAATCTAGGATAAATCCTAATCAATGCCAGAATAATTCTTATGCAGCTGCCTGATTTACGCGCAGGATTAAACTCCCTGTCGAGCCGTTCCCGTGCGCGTTCGCTGTGCATTGAGGTGCCGTTTGTCAGTCCAGCCATGGACAACACAGCGGTCATGGCTCTGTTTACCGAACACAAAGATTTGATCGGTTTGCCAGTGATCGAGAACGGCACGCCGTTTGGCATGATCAACCGCCATATCTTCCTGTCACAGATGACGCGCCCGTTCTTCCGCGAACTCTATGACCGCAAAAGCTGTATCGCTTTTATGGACAAAGAGCCGCTGGTGATTGATGCCGATACCGAGTTGGATCAGGTGGCGCATCAGGTGGTGGCAACCGGTGATAAATCGGTCACCGACGGATTTATTTTGACCGAACAAGGCCGCTATATCGGCATCGGTTTGGGGATCGATTTGATCCGCACCGTCTCCGATTTGCAGGCGCAGCAGCACCAACAAATTTTGCAGAGTATCGATTATGCGCGCGTGATTCAGGACGCGATGCTTGATCGCTCAAAACAGCAAATGGCCCAGCAGCTCAATGACTGGTGCCTGCACTGGCAGCCGCGCGATGGCGTGGGCGGCGACTATTATGCATTCCATCAGGATGAACACGGCTGGCTGGCATTGATTGCCGACTGCACCGGCCATGGCATTCCGGGTGCCTTTATGACGGTGATCCTGCAATCCGCGCTGGAAAACGCGCTGCAGAAAAACCGTCGGGCACCGTCCGATCTGCTGCAATCACTGAATCGTCATATTAAACAAACCCTTGGGCAGCTCAATGCCACGCAGCAAACGTCGCTCTCCAATGACGGCTGTGATGCTATCGCGCTACGCCTTGATACTCACCAACATCAACTCAGCTGGGCCAGCGCACGCATGCATGCGCTGTTACATCCGGCCGCTGGCGAAGCGGAATCGCTCAAGGCCGATCGCGTCGGTGTGGGTTACACCGATACGCCGCAGGATTACATCTGGCCGGAACATCAACGCACGCTGCATCCCGGCGATATGTTGTTGGTGATGACCGATGGCGTAACCGATCAGCCCGGCGGTGAACGCCATATTATGTTTGGCAAAAAGCGCATTCAGACGCTGGTAACACAATATCAAACCCTGCCGATGGACGAGTTGTCAGCGACCTTTGAGCGGGAATTTCTCAACTGGCAAGGCAACCAGCCGCGACGCGATGACGTCACCTGGTTTGGCTTCCGTTATTAATGAGCACCTTATGAACTCAGGTTCAACCCTTAGCCGCGTACCGCCAGAAAGCGTTGCACTGCACTATACTGGCTTCTTCTCGCCGCAGAACATCACCGCCATGGGCGAGGTGATTAAGGTCTTTCTGGAGAACCAGCAGGCGCCGGTGAAAGTGCGCCGCCGCTTGTTCTCCAGCTTTGTTGAAATCGTACAGAATATCCTGCGTTATTCGCAGGATAGCCGCGTCATGAACCACGCCGAGCAGGATTTTCGCTTCGGCACCGTTACGCTGCGCGTAGATGGCGACACCTACGTGCTGGAGAGCAGCAATCAGGTTGATGAAGTCGCCTGTGAGCAGCTGCGTTACTGGCTGGATTTGCTGCGTACCATGAGCAATGAAGAGATCAAACAAGCATACCGCGTAGGTCTGCGAGCTGAGAGCCCTGCCACAAGCAAAGGGGCCAACATAGGATTACTGACACTTGCCCGTGATGTCAGTGAACCGCTGGAGTATGAACTGCGTCCGCTGGAGTCCAGTGGTTACGCCACGTTTTGGCTCAAAGCCACCATTCACCAGGATTGAATTGTTTATGCAAAACCTTGTTATTGCTGCCACAGAAAGCACTCCCGAGGTCAATTTTGACTTCGAAAGCGGTCAGTTTTCCCTGCGCGGAGAATCCTGGCCGGAAAACGCCGCCGCCTTCTACCGTCCGTTGCTGGATGCGCTGGAAAGCTGGCAGCCCGCACAAAGCGGCCAGATCGAAGCCAATATCGCCCTGCGCTATTTCAACAGTTCCAGCACCAAAATGCTGTTCAGCCTGTTTGATCTGTTCAATCAGCTGGCGCAGAAAGGCCAGAAGGTTGAACTCAACTGGTTCTTTGATGAAGAAGATGATGTGTCTGAAGAGTTCGGCCAGGAACTGGCGCTGGACTTTACCGATCTGCAGGTGAATCTGCGAGCGGAAATGGCCTCATGATGGACCTGAATGAGCTGTTTCGCGAAGAGAGCGAGGTGCTAACGCGCGCTCAGGATGTTGCGGCTCAGACCTCGCTCAGTGCAGACGATTATCGTAATGCGTTGCTGAACGTTAATCGCCACTATCAGCGCCTGATGCGCGAGACCTATCGCATGATCTCGCGCAGTGACCGTGCTGAACGCGAGCTGAACCGCGTCAATGAGCAGCTGCATCAACTGGCTCAGGAGCTGGAATACAAAGCCAGCCACGACCCACTCACTGCTGTCTGGAACCGCGGTGCCATCATTCAGCGTATTACGAATACGTTGAGCAATGGCCCGGCGGCGCTGATCATTCTCGATATCGACCACTTCAAGAAGATCAACGATGAGTTCGGACATCCGATGGGCGATAAGGTGATTTGCGGCCTGGTGTCGCGTATTCAGACGCACTGTCCGGAAGATGCCAGCATTGGCCGTATTGGCGGTGAAGAGTTTACCGTGCTGCTGCCGCACTACCGTTTATCGGACGCGGTGATTGTCGCGGGCGCGATTCACGCCTCCCTGAACGCCTCGCCACTGGCGGTGCTGCCGGGTCAGTTAGTGACGGCCAGCCTCGGCGTGAGCTACGGCAAACCGGGTTCTGATTTTGAAACCCTGTATAACAATGCTGATGCCGCGCTATATGATGCGAAAAACCACGGTCGCAACCGGGTTTTCTTCCGCTAGAAGAGCCTTGTCGCGACAGCATTTATAGCGCAGAGATCAGCATTACCACTCAGGATCGCGCGATAAATCGCACCGCGACGTTGGGTGCGATCTCGCGCAAATTAATTTTTCTGCGCCGTTTCTACCGGCGGCTCAGACGGTGGCGGCAGGAAGATGTGATCGAGAATATTGCGCATCAACGGTGCTGCCGTCACCCCTTCACTTCCCCCGTTTTCCAGAATCAACGCCACTGCGACTTTCGGATCATTAAACGGTGCGAACGCGGTATAGAAGATGTGGTCACGCAGGCGCGTCGGGATCATTTTCGCGTTGTAAACCTGGTTCTGCTTCAGACTGAACACCTGAGACGTCCCCGACTTCGCCGCAATGCCGTAAGGCGCGGTGTGGAAATACTTATAACCGGTGCCGTTCGGTGCATTGGCCATACCGAACATCGCATGACGCACCAGCGACCAATACGGTGATTTTGGATCGCCAATTTGCGGTTGCGGCAATTTAGGTTGATAAAGCTGTTGTTCCTTACCACGCTGCGATTTTTCCAGCAGGTGCGGATTAATCACCCGGCCATTATTGAGCAGTGCCACCAGCGCTTTCACCATCTGAATCGGCGTCGCAATCCAGTAACCCTGCCCAATTCCCACCGACACCGTATCACCCTGATACCACGCGTGTTTATGCACTTTCTGCTTCCACTCACGACTTGGCAGCAATCCTGAATACTCTTCATTGAGATCGATGCCGGTGGGTTTGCCGTAGCCAAACTGGCTCAGCATGGTGTGAATACGATCGATGCCCATCATAAACGCCACCTGATAGAAGAAGCTGTCCGCCGACTCCTCAATCGCCTTGGTGACATCCAGCGTGCCATGCCCTGACTTTTTCCAGTCACGATATTTACGATCGGTGCCTGGCAGGGTCCAGGTCGGCGCGCCAAAAATAGTAAAGCTTGGGGTGATCACCTTGGTCAGCAGCGCGGACATCGCCATATAGGGTTTAACTGTCGAGGCCGGTGGATACAGGCCTTGCGTGACACGGTTGATCAACGGCAGATTTTTGTCCTGCAGCAACGTTTTGTAGGCTTTGTAGCTGATGCCTTTTACAAACGGATTCGGGTCATAGCTCGGCGCAGATACCATCGCCAGCACGCTGCCATCGCGCGGATCTTCAATCAGCGCCGCCGCACGCTGGCCGGCGAGCTGGCTCTCAACGTACTGCTGCAGATGCAAATCCAGCGTCAGATAGACGTTCTGGCCGGCAACCGGCGGCACTTCTTTCAGCACGCGCACAATACGACCGTGGTTATCCACTTCCACTTCCTGATAACCGGTTTTGCCGTGCAAAATGGACTCGTAATAGCCTTCAATGCCCTGCTTACCGATGTTGTGGTCAGCAGCATAGTTTTCGCCGACGCCTTCGGCATTCAGGCGTTTGAAATCGTTATCGTTGATCTTAGAAACATAGCCCACCACATGAGCTAAATCGGCGCCATAGGGATACTCACGGTCCTCATAAGTGTCGATGGCCACGCCGGTGAAACGGAACTGATTGACGGAGAAGCGCGCCACCTGCTCATCGGTGAGTTCTGCTTTTAACTCGACCGGCTTATAGCGGCTGTTCTGTTTGAGTTCGTGCTCGAAGGTTTCAATTTCTTCCGGCGTCAGGTCAACAATGGGCGTCAGCTGCTTCAGCGTTTCCTGCATATTGTCGATTTTGTAAGGCGTCACGAGGATGTCGTACCAGGTGACGTTACGCACCAGCGGAATACCGTTGCGATCGTAGATCAACCCTCGCGTCGGCGCGATGGGGATCATTTTGATGTCGTTTTCGTTGGACCGCGTCTGGTAATAGCTGTGCTGATCCACCTGCAGACGATACAGGTTAACGCCAAGGATAATGAAACAGATGACGACCAGAGCAAAAGCGACAAGCGCACGGCGGACAAACAGTTTTTCTTCAGCTTCGAAATTACGGAAATTCATCAGGGGGGCTTAGTCTCTTTGTTATCACGCTAATGATAAGCAGAGATGGCTTTAGAGCCAGCACGAAGATGCACAAGCCTGGGTAAAAGTGTGTCAGATGTTTACGAGGAGAGGTTCAGGTCACCCTGAGTGGTATCGATGATTCCGAGCGGTGAGTAACGAGGTGGTGATAAATGGCAGGATTCATTTCGCGCGAAGAAGAACAAGGTCGCCACCCATGACGACCCTGTGCGCGGGTGGGTTTCGTCAGGTGCGCGTTGAAGCGCACCGAACAAAACAGACGGGATTAATCCCCCAGCAGCACCGACTCCAGCGCGATCTTGATCATATCGTTGAAGGTGGTCTGGCGCTCAGCCGCCGTGGTCTGCTCGTGCGTGCGGATATGATCCGACACGGTGCAGATGGTCAGCGCTTTCGCCCCGAACTCCGCCGCCACGCCGTAAATACCGGCCGCTTCCATTTCCACACCGAGGATGCCGTACTTCTCCATTACGTCGAACATCTGCGGATCTGGCGTATAGAACAGGTCAGCAGAGAAGATATTGCCCACGCGTGCGTCCACACCCAGCGCTTTGGCGGCATCAACCGCGTTACGCACCATGTCGAAGTCCGCAATCGCCGCGAAGTCGTGATCCTTGAAACGCATACGGTTCACTTTGGAGTCGGTGCAGGCACCCAGACCAATCACCACGTCACGCAGTTTCACATCGGCACGCACCGCGCCGCAGGAACCGACACGGATGATTTTCTTCACGCCGAAATCGGTGATCAGCTCTTTGGTGTAGATCGAGCAGGATGGAATACCCATACCGTGGCCCATGACCGAAATCTTACGGCCTTTGTACGTCCCGGTGTAACCCAGCATGCCGCGCACGTTGTTCACTTCAACCGCATCTTCCAGGAAGGTTTCTGCGATGTGCTTAGCGCGCAGCGGATCGCCCGGCATCAGCACCACGTCCGCGAAGTCACCCATTTCTGCATTAATATGAGGCGTTGCCATGGTTATTTTCCTTTTTAAAATTGGTGGGCTGTTTTACAGCAGGCTTTTGCCGTAGTCCATGCTGGACAGGCCAAAATACTTCGCAATGGTCTGGCCGATATCCGCAAAGGTATCGCGATAACCCAGCGATCCCGGCTTCACTTTTGGACCGTAAATCAAAATCGGGATGTGCTCGCGCGTGTGCTCGGTGCCCTTCCAGCTTGGGTCACAACCGTGGTCGGCGGTGAGGATCAGAATATCACCCTCTTTCACTAGCGCCATCAGCTCCGGCAAACGACGGTCGAAGAACTCTAAACCCCCCGCATATCCGGCGATATCGCGACGATGGCCCCAGGTGGAGTCAAAATCAACGAAGTTGGTGAAGACGATGGAATTGTCCGGCGCCTTTTTCATCTGCTCGATGGTGGCGTTAAACAGTGCATCCAGCCCGGTAGCTTTCACTTTCTGGGTGATGCCCTGCTCGGCGTAGATATCCGCAATTTTACCCACGGAGATCACTTCGCCGCCCTTCTCGTCCACCAGCTTTTTCAGCATGGTTGGCGCAGGGGGTTCCACGGCGAGATCGTGACGGTTACCGGTACGCTCAAAGTTGCCCGCTTTGTCGCCGACAAACGGACGCGCAATTACACGGCCGATGTTGTAGCCACCGTTGGTCAGTTCTTCACGCGCGATTTCGCACAGTTCGTACAGACGATCCAGACCAAAGGTCTCTTCGTGACAGGCAATCTGGAATACCGAGTCCGCCGAGGTGTAGAAAATCGGCTTGCCGGACTTCATGTGTTCTTCGCCCAACTGGTCGAGGATCACCGTACCGGACGAATGGCAGTTACCAAGATAACCCGGCAAATCGGCGCGTTTTACCAGCACGTCAAGCAGCTCCTGCGGGAAGCTGTTCTCTTTGTCGCTGAAGTAGCCCCAGTCAAACAGTACCGGCACGCCGGCGATTTCCCAGTGGCCTGACGGCGTATCTTTACCGGATGACAGTTCGCTGGCGTAAGCGTAGGCACCAATGATTTCAGCATTGGCGTCGAGGCCTGGCGGGAAGCGGCCGGTAGAGAGTTCAGCGGCTTTACCCAGACCGAGCGCGGTCAGGTTGGGCAGATGCAACGGGCCTTCGCGACCTTCATTGGCGCGGCCTTCGAAGCACGCTTCGGCGATATGGCCGAGCGTATCCGATCCTTCATCACCGAATTTATCGGCGTCTTTGCTGGAGCCGATCCCGAAGGAGTCGAGAACCATAATAAAAGCACGTTTCATGCAAGTCTCCTGCGCAATGGCGCGATGACAAGTCAAAAAAAAGCGATCAGATCAGTATACCCGAATGGCCGCTGCCTGGCACGAAGAAGCGTTACTCGCTGACGCGGCGATAGACCACCGGCGTTTCCGCAGGCGCGCTATCACTCAACGTGATAGCTGCTTTGACCGCTTCCGCAGCCTGCTGCCACTGCGCTTCCGACGCGGCATGAATCACCGCCAGCGGGCGCTGTGCATCAACCTGCGTGCCGAGCGTGGTCATCTCACTTAAGCCCACGCTGTAATCAATGCTGTCGCTGGCACGCTGACGCCCCCCACCCAGCGACACCACCGCCATGCCCAGCGCACGGGTATCCATGGCGCTGACAATCCCGTCGCGATCGGCATACACCGCTTTGCTCAGGGTCGGTGCAGGCAGATAGCTGTCCATCCGCTCGATGAAATCCACCGGACCATTCTGCGCCGCCACCATGCGCGCGAACACTTCCGCCGCTTTACCGTTATCCAGCACGTTCTGCAATTTCTGTCGTGCTTCGGCGTCGTTGTCGGCCAGCTTGCCGGAGATCAGCATTTCCGAGCACAGCGCCATGGTCACTTCCAGCAAGCGCGGGTTGCGCGCCTCGCCGGTGAGGAACTGCACTGCTTCGCGGACTTCCAGCGCATTACCGGCGGTGGATGCCAGCACCTGATTCATGTCAGTGAGCAGCGCAGTGGTTTTGCAGCCCGCGCCGTTCGCCACGCCAACAATCGCTTGCGCCAGATTTTCCGAGGCTTCAAAGGTCGGCATAAAAGCACCGGAGCCGACTTTCACATCCATCACCAGCGCATCCAGTCCTTCCGCCAGTTTCTTGGCGAGGATCGAGGCGGTAATCAGTGGGATCGAGTCAACGGTAGCGGTGATATCACGCGTGGCGTAGAAACGTTTATCGGCGGGGGCCAGTGAGTTGGTCTGGCCGATAATCGCGATACCGACATCTTTGATGATCTGGCGGAAACGATCGTCGATCGGGAAGATATCGAAACCGGGGATGGCTTCCAGCTTATCCAGCGTGCCGCCGGTGTGGCCGAGGCCGCGCCCGGAGATCATCGGGACATAACCGCCACACGCTGCCACCATCGGGCCGAGCATCAGCGAAGTCACATCGCCCACGCCGCCGGTGGAGTGCTTATCAACAATCGGGCCGTTGAGGTTCAACGACTTCCAGTTGAGCACCGAGCCAGAATCGCGCATCGCCATGGTCAGCGCCACGCGCTCTTCAAGATTCATATCGTGGAAGTAGATGGTCATTGCCAGCGCGGCAATCTGACCTTCTGATACGCTGTTGTCGCGCACGCCATTGATAAAGAAACGGATCTCCGCTTCGCTCAGTGGCTGGCCGTCGCGTTTTTTTCGAATAATTTCTTGTGGCAGGAACAAGGTTGCCTCCCCGGGAGATTGCTGTGAAATGCACCAAACATTATTTGGGTCGCCATTGATGGCGACCCTGAGGCTGGGATCAGTAGCCCGCTTTGCTGGTCGCTGTCGCGTGGCCCAGCGTATTCAGCAGGCTCGCCAGCAGGCTTGAAGCGCCAAAGCGGAAGTGGCGCGCATCCGCCCAGCCTTCGCCCAGAATGTCATCCGCCAGCTTCAGATAGATCGCGGCATCTTCCGCCGTGCGCACGCCGCCCGCAGGCTTGAAGCCCACCTGCTGCTGCACGCCTTTATCGTGAATCACCTGCATCATGATCGCCGCCACTTCTGGCGTGGCGTTAACCGGCACTTTACCGGTTGAGGTTTTGATGAAATCCGCACCGGCATCGATAGCGATTTCAGAAGCGGCGCGAATCAGCGCTTCTTCTTTCAGTTCACCGGTTTCGATGATCACTTTCAGCAGCACGTTGGCAGCGGCGCAGGCTTCTTTACAGGCTTTCACCAGCGCAAAACCGATGTCGCGATTGCCGGCAATCAGCGCGCGATACGGGAAGACCACGTCCACTTCGTCTGCACCGTATGCAATCGCCGCACGGGTTTCTGCCAGCGCGATCTCAACGTCATCGTTGCCGTGCGGGAAGTTGGTGACCGTGGCGATGCGAATATCAGGCGTGCCCTGCTCGCGCAGTGCTTTACGTGCCGCAGGGATGAAACGCGGATAGATGCAAATGGCCGCAGTGTTACCGGCTGGCGACTTCGCCTGATGACACAGCGCGATCACCTTCTCATCGGTGTCATCTTCGTTCAGGGTGGTCAAATCCATCAGTTGCAGGGCGCGTTGTGCGGCCGCTTTAAGATCGGTCATGATGCTCTCCAAAAGGTGACCGGCAGACGACGCCCACCGGATAATGTGATAATTCTAACAAACCACACCTGAATGAATTGCGCTTCATGTCACATGAAAAAAGAAAATTCGTCATATGAATACAATTATTTAGTGATTCAAGTCACAAATAACCGCCAGCACACCCGTTTTCAGGCGCAATACAGGTTGTGAATATTATCACAAAAAAGGGCAGAAAAGGGTAATGCCGATTTTATTACTGTAGCCAATACCCGCCAAAACCGCGGCAAATCCAGATTGTGTCGGGAGGAGGTCAGGCAGGCAGGGCAAACACGCGCAGGCTGTTCTGCCACAGCATATCGGCAATGATATCGGGCGATTCACTGCGCAACTGACACAGCACATCAAACACGTTACGCGCGCGCTCAGGACGGTTGGGCTGCCCCTGATAACCCTGCAACGGCATATCAGGCGCATCGGTTTCCAGTAACAGTGAGGTGAGAGGCAGATTAGCAATAGTGTTGCGGGTTTTACTGGCGCGTTCATAGGTGATGGTGCCGCCCACGCCGATCGCATAGCCAAGCTGGATAAAACGTTCCGCCTGCTGCTGGCTGCCAGCAAAACCGTGTACCACGCCACGGCGCGGTAAATCATGGCGACGCAAATGCAGCGCCAGCTGATCGTGGGTGCGACGCGAATGCAGGATCACCGGCAAATCGTATTTTTTCGCCAGTTTAAGCTGTGCATCCAGTAAACGCGTTTGCTTATCAAACTGCGCGTCCTGCATATAGAGATCGAGGCCGATCTCGCCGATCGCCACGCGCTTGCTATCCGGCGTTTGCAGCCACTGCTCCAGCTGATCCAGATGCGCATCCTGGTGCACGGCAATATTGATCGGATGCAGGCCCAATGCGGCGTACAGCGCGTCATGCTGCTTCGCCAGTTGGCTGACCAACGCAAAGCGGCTGGCATCCACGCTCGGTACAATGATGCGTTCCACACCCGACTGCGCCGCACGGGCGATGCTGCCTGCGGCGTCATCGACAAAAGGCGGGAAATCGAAATGACAGTGGGTGTCGATAAATCTCATGCCAGCGATCCTGCATCAAAATCGGCATCATTATCCGCCAGCGGCGGCGTATGCACGGCGCGATTGTCTGGTGCATTCGCCACGGCGGCCGGTGGTGTCACGGTAGTCTGGCGCAGGAACGGTTCGGCATCGCTCAGCCATTGACCTAGCGTCGCGAGGAAATAGCGGCCGCTGCGGCGTCCTAAAAGGTAATCCTGATTCAGTGAAGCCAAACGGCTACCCAGCGCCATACTCGCCAGCGGTTTCGGCGGGTAAATTTCAATGATGCGCAGGTCGTCTGGCGGCTGTTCGATAAACTGCTGAATCTCACGATAGCTCTCTTCATGGTGATGCAGGATGTTGATCATCGGCTGCAGTGCGCTGTCACCCAGCCAGCGCTCCATACGTTTGAACCATTTGGGCGTGTAAGACATTTGTGATGGCACGGTGCGGATCACCACAATGGTATCGGCACCGCGTCGTGCCGCTTCACGCACCGGAATGGCATCGCTAATGCCGCCATCCAGATAGTTCACCCCATCCATCAGTACGCCGCTGCGATAGAACCCCGGAATGGCGCTGGAAGCTTTGATCACGTCGTGCCAGTTCAGGCTGGTGGGATTGAAATATTCGGCGCGGTAATCGTCACCGCGACAGGCGCACATATAGAACTCGCTGCCTTTGGCAAACAGTCCTTCGGCATTGCTGAGCGACAAGGGAAATTCTTGTTTGGTGATGTCGATCAGCCAGTCGAGATCGATCAGATGGCCACCGCGCACAAAGCGCAACGGATCAAAAAACAGTTTGCTGGTGGTATAACGCGTGATGACGCGGCGCGCGTAGCCCGGTTGGGCGCAAACAAACGCAGACAGGTTTTGTGCCCCTGCGGAGGTGCCCAGCATCAATTGAAACGGGTTAAAATCGGCGCGCTGAAACTCATCAAGGACGCCTGCGGTGAAGATGCCGCGTTGACCGCCGCCTTCGCAGACCAGGGCAATTTTTTTGGATTTAAATGGGGTGAGCGCCAGGGGCTCAAAGGTGTCCAGTGACACCGGGATGCGTATTCCCAATGGATGTCCCTCAGTTTTCCTGCTCTGAGGGAGCCGCTGACGGCAGCATCCCGGAGAACCAGTCATTGTCATTCCCTGACCTATTGCATCGTGCAATCGGTGCGGCTGCCTATTATGCCGCAAATGACTGGTCTCCGCTTTAGTGACTCGCGGGTTAGCGTTGTGTTAACGCAATCGGTCAGGGTCGTTTACGCCCGGTAAACAGGCTTACGAGGAACAGAATAATACCGACAATGAAGACAATTTTAGCTGCCCATGCTGCCGTACCCGCCAGACCGCCGAAACCTAACGCTGCAGCAATCAGAGCGATGACCAGAAAGATAATACCCCAACGAAACATAAGCCTCTCCTTACCGTAGTGAAAATCGAACTGCTTATTCATACAACATTGTTTTTATTACGAAACAGCACCGAAGCAGTGCCGCTCGCTCGCGTTAAGATTTCACCTTCAGGTCATTCTTCACGCTTTTGACGCCTTCAATGGCTTTGGCGATTTTCTCAGCACGATCGGACTGTGCCTGGTTCGCCACTTCTCCTGATAACTGCACCACGCCATCGGTGGTTTCCACCTTCACGTTGCGCGATGGCACAATGTCATCTGCTAAAAGCTTAGCTTTGATTTCACTGGTGGTTGCGGTATCCCCCGCATAACCTTTCAGTGTGGTCTCTTTGCTGTCTTTAACGTGCAGTTTGTCACTGACGGATTTCACACCCTCAACTTTTTGCACCAGCGCCACGGCTTTTTCCGCCTGATCCTGCGAAGCGACAAAGCCGCTCAGCGTGACCACGCCCTGATGCGTTTTCACTGAGATATCCGTACTTTTAATCGCTTCATCATCCACCAGTGCCGCTTTGGCCTTGGCGGTGATGCCGCTGTCATCCATAAAACCATCGACTTTTTTCATAGAACTATCGATTTTAGAACCCGTGCTGCTGGTATCCGCAGCATAGGCTGCGCCGCCCATCAGAGCCGTAGTGGCCAGTGCAGCAATCAGGGTTTTGGCAATCTTAGTCTTATTCATCGATATCATCCTTCTATCAGTTAACTCACTCGCAACTGCGAATGCGCCAGCAACAAACGGCGTTGCTGCATTGATGGACGTAATGAAACCAGAGGTCTCTTTTCTCGTCCGACAGGATAATCATAGTAGGGATTACAGGTTTTGCTGGCTTTTGTGGTTGATATCTCGCCAAAAAGCGATAAACGCAGCGTAAATAGGAACAGTCTGTAGGATAAAAACAGGGCCAGTGAAAATCACTGACCCTGGTTGTGAGGCGGGATTAATGTTCGCGCGTTTTGCGGAACGTCACGTCAGGATAGCGTTCCTGGGTGATGTTGAGGTTCACCATGGTCGGGGCGATGTAAGTGAGGTTATCACCGCCATCCAGCGCCAGGTTCACTTCGTTTTTGCGCTGGAAATCGTCGAATTTCTTCGCATCGTTGCACTCAACCCAGCGGGCAGTCGCGACGTTGATGGCTTCATAAATCGCTTCAACGTTGTATTCGCTTTTCAGACGCGCCACAACCACTTCAAACTGCAGCACACCGACCGCACCCACGATCAGATCGTTGTTGTGCACCGGGCGGAACACCTGCACCGCCCCCTCTTCCGACAGTTGAACCAGACCTTTCAGCAACTGTTTCTGCTTCAGTGGATCGCGCAGACGAATACGACGGAACAGCTCCGGGGCGAAGTTCGGAATACCGGTGAACTTCATGGTTTCACCCTGGGTAAAGGTGTCGCCGATCTGAATGGTGCCGTGGTTGTGCAAGCCGATGATATCGCCAGGGAAAGCTTCTTCTACGTGCGAACGGTCGCCGGCCATAAAGGTCAACGCATCCGAGATCACCACGTCTTTGCCAGTACGCACCTGGCGCAGCTTCATGCCTTTCTCGTACTTGCCAGAAACCACACGCATGAAAGCAACACGGTCACGGTGTTTCGGATCCATATTCGCCTGGATCTTAAACACGAAGCCGCTGAATTTCTCCTCGCTGGATTCCACCAGACGCGCATCGGTTTTACGTGGCATCGGCGTCGGTGCCCAGGCCACTAAGCCATCGAGCATATGATCGACGCCGAAGTTACCCAGTGCGGTGCCGAAGAACACCGGGGTAATTTCACCGCTCAGGAACAGCTCCTGATCGAACTCGTGGGACGCGCCCTGCACCAGTTCCAGCTCATCACGCAGTTGCTGTGCCAGGTCTTCACCCACTGCCGCGTCGAGATCCGGGTTCGCCAGACCTTTGACAATGCGCACATCCTGAATGGTATGGCCCTTACCGGTTTGATACAGGTAAGTTTCATCTTTGTAGAGGTGATACACGCCCTTGAACAGCTTACCGCAGCCAATCGGCCAGGTGATTGGCGCGCAGGCAATCTTCAGCTCGCTCTCAACTTCATCCAGCAGTTCCATCGGATCGCGGATGTCACGGTCAAGTTTGTTCATAAAGGTGATGATCGGCGTATCGCGCAGACGGGTCACTTCCATCAGCTTACGGGTACGATCTTCAACACCTTTCGCGGCATCGATCACCATCAAACAGCAGTCAACCGCCGTCAGCGTACGGTAGGTATCTTCAGAGAAGTCTTCGTGCCCTGGGGTATCCAGCAGGTTCACCAGACTGTCACGATACGGGAATTGCATCACCGAAGTGGTAATGGAGATACCACGTTGTTTCTCCATCTCCATCCAGTCAGATTTAGCATGCTGGCTGGAGCCGCGGCCTTTGACGGTACCGGCGGTTTGGATCGCCTGCCCGAACAGCAGCACTTTTTCGGTAATGGTGGTTTTACCGGCATCCGGGTGCGAGATGATCGCAAACGTACGGCGGCGCGCCACTTCATCTAAAAAGGAAGCAATAGACATGTGTGAATTCTTCTTCAAGGGCAACGCGCGGGCGGCGCGCTGCGAATAAATCGTTCCGGGCAAAGCCGGGGGATAACGGAACCAATGGTGACGCAGTGGCGTCAGTTCACAGCAAGATGTGCGCGATCTACATTGGCGGCAGTCCGGTTATCCAGTCAGCATTAAGGCGGCATAGCATACAATATTTCAGCAGGCGGGGAAATCGTGGGATGGAACCTGTGTACACCCTCGCCCTGCCGCTTTCCTGCAAGCGAGAAGAAGAGACTGCTCGAGCGAGGCTTTCATTCAGGGTTACAGCCTCGCCCATTTGCGGGAGAGGCTGGGGTGTGGGAAACGACACACGACTAACCCAATACGCGCACCACTGCCGCCTTAAAGATCTTCACCCCGATCTCCAGCGAACTCAGTTCAAAACGCATATCAGGATGATGCAGGCCCGGCACCAGATTGGTACCCAGCCCCCAGAAACCGGCTTTCACCTGCGGTCTTTTCACCGGGTAGTAGAAGAAGTCTTCACTGCCTGGCGTGGATTTGGTGTCGAGCAGCCCTTCTTCCCCCAGTACATCGACGATCGCTGCCCGGATCACCGCAGTGGCCTCTTCGTGAATCTCCGCCGCCGGCATCTCTTTCAGTACCACCACTTCAGCGCTCGCACCCAATGCAGCCACGCTGTGCTGAATCGCCTGCGTCACTTTCTGTTTCAGCACCTCCATCGGTGCGTTCTCCTGCGAACGCAGATCCCACACCACGCGCGCCTCATCCGGCACCGAGTTGGTGACACCGGCATCACACAAGAAGCGCGTGGCTTTCACGCTCCATGTCAGACCCGGCGCCAGATGGATACTGTTCACCGCCTGCACCGCTTGTACTGCGGCATCCAGCGCATTCACGCCCAAATGTGGGCGCGCGGCATGCGCAGGCACACCTTTGATCGTCGCTTCCAGCGTGCTGCACGCCGAATAAAGCACGGCTGGCGTGGCTTGTCCGACATGGCACTCTTCCAGTGGACGCACATGGAAACCGAGGATCATCTCGACATCCTCCAGCGCACCGCCCTCAATCATCGATAACGCACCCGCACCGAGTTCTTCCGCAGGCTGGAACAGCAGCTTAAGCTTGCCGCGCTTGATCGCGCCCTCTTTCAGCAGTTCCTGCGCCGCCGTCAGCACCACCGAAGAGTGCCCATCATGGCCGCAGGTGTGGCGCGCACAGGCGACGCCGTTAATGATGTGGCCGAGTGCATCCATATCTGCACGTAGCGCCAGTACCGGACCCGGCACGCCGCTGTCAATTTCCGCCACGATGCCGGTGGTGTGATTAATGCCGCGCGTCACGCTGATGCCAGCCTGCTCAAGCTGGTCGGCGATATAGGCGGAAGTTTTGAATTCTTCGAATCCCAGTTCCGGGATTTCATGCAGGTAATGGTAATGATCTAATACGTTCGACACCGCTAAGCTCCTGACAAGTAAAGGCTCATCACAGCATCCGCCGATGTACGGCTATAATCAATCCAGCGTGAATGAAAATGAGTCAAAACTGAGAACTCCTCGCATTCAATAAATGAAATAATTCCATTTACAATCAATAAGATAATTTCAACTTTTTGTCGAAAAAGCCTTCACAAAAAAGTATAGATTGATGCATAATTCACCGTACTTCACCTGACAAATTAAAAAGGACTCAGCCATGTTAACTGCTGAAATGACCTCTCGCCTGAACGATCAACTGAACCTCGAATTCTTCTCAGCCAACCTGTATCTGCAGATGAGCGCATGGTGCAGCGACAAAGGTTTTGAAGGTGCTGCCTCTTTCCTGAAGATGCATTCTCGCGAAGAGATGGAGCACATGCAGCGCCTGTTCGATTACGTTAGCGATGCCGGTTCTCTGCCGGTGCTGGGCAGCATTGCCGCCCCTGCCGTTAGCTGGAACTCACTGAATGACGTGCTGGAAGAAGCGCTGAAGCATGAGCAGTTGATCACGCAGCGCATCAACGACCTGGTACACACCGCGTTGATGTCTCAGGACTACTCAACCTTCAACTTCCTGCAGTGGTATGTGGCTGAGCAGCACGAAGAAGAGAAGCTGTTCAAAACCGTACTGGATAAACTGGCGATGGTGGGCAACAAAGGCGAAGGCTTGTTCCTGGTGGACAAAGACCTGGGCCGCATGAACGTCGAAGGCCACGGCCAGTCATAATAAAGACGACACACAGCTGAAAACACAACGCCCGGCAATGCCGGGCGTTTTTTATGCTGAAATCGTACGCTTAGATGGCGACGAGCGTACAAACGATCAGGAACATAGACTCAACAAGGAGCGCATCAATGCACCACCTACGTTGTCGCATCGCCATACATGGCGACCGCTTACTCCAGCTCTTTCAGACGCAGTTCTGAAGGCTGCGGGCGGCCAAAGAAATAGCCCTGGAATAAGGTACAACCCTCTTCACGCAGCCTGGCGAATTGCTCGCTGCTCTCCACCCCTTCGGCAGTGATCTGAATATCCAGACTGCGGCTCATGCCGGTGATCGCCCGGATAATCGCCAGCGCTTCGCGACTGTCACCCATATCGTTGATAAACGACTTGTCGATTTTGATCTTGTCGAACGGGAAGGATCGCAGATAACTCAGCGATGAATAGCCGGTACCGAAATCATCCAGTGCAATCTGCACGCCAATCGCCTTCAGGCTTTGCAGGGTGCGGATATTGCCCAGCGTGTCATCAAGCAGTACCGATTCCGTGATCTCCACTTCGAGGCGATGCGGAGCCAGCCCGGATTCACGCAACGCGCCTTCCACCACCGACACCAGCGAGCTGTTCTTGAACTGCAGCGGCGACAGGTTAACCGACACAGACTGCTCGGTGCCCCAACTCTGTGCCTCGCGGCAGGCTTCATACAGCGCATAAGCGCCCAGCATATGGATAAGCCCGGTCTCTTCGGCAATCGAGATAAAATCATTCGGCATGATCAAACCCTTAACCGGATGGTGCCAGCGCATCAGCGCCTCATACCCAATGATTTCGTCCTCATTGGTGATCGGCTGATAGTAGAGTTTCAGCTGACGCCCGGTGATGGCCTCACGCAGATCGTTTTCAATCACGCGGCGACTGCGCGCCACATCATCCATTTCCATGGTGAAGTGTTCATAGCGGTTACGTCCGTTGCGTTTGGCTTCGTACAACGCCATATCCGCACAGCGCAGCATGTGCTCCGGCGTGTTGGTGACCTGTGACGTCAACGCAATGCCCACGCTTAAGCCCACGGAAAGGTTGTGCCCTTCAACGTTGATAGGCGGACGGATCGCTTCAATCAGGCGCTGTGCCACCACCGCCGCTTCCTGCGCGTTATTGATATTCGGCAGCACGATAGCAAACTCATCGCCGCCAATACGCGCCAGCGTGTCATGGTCGCGCAGCGCACTGCGCAAGCGTTTTGCCACCACGCGCAGCAGATCGTCACCAATCTGATGGCCCAGCGCATCGTTAACGTTCTTGAAGTTATCGAGATCGAGACACAGCGTGGCGCTCAGCGCATGGTGTTGATTATCCTGGCGCAGCGCTTCACTCAGCTTCTGCCGGAACAGAATACGGTTTGGCAGGCTGGTGAGATTATCGTGGTGCGCCATATGGTGAATACGCGCATCGGCTTCACGCTGATCGGTAACGTCCTCAACAATCAGCATCACGTAGTTCTGACGCATATCTTTGCCACTGATGGTGGTGGCGCGGGTTTGCAGAATACGATCACCGCCTGCGGTCAGCAGCAGCTGCTCGCGTGAATGGATACCTTCGCTGCGCAGCGCGATATCCGCCAGGCTGTTGAAATAGTCGCTCAGCTCCGCCGACATACACTCGTGCGGACGCTTGTGCATAATCAAAGATTTACTGACGCCAAACAGCTGCTCGGCTTTGTCATTAACCATCAAAATTTCGCGGCTGATGGCGTCTTCCACAATCACGCACGAAGGGATATTGCTGATAATGGTGTCCAGGAAACCAGACAGCTCAGACATCTTAGCGCTCTGCGCCTGCGCCAGATCCCGCGCGCGCAGCAGTTGCTGTTCATTCTCACGACGCTCGGTGACATCACGCGTGATTTTGGCGAAGCCGATCATCTTGCCATCTTCATTGTGGATAGCATCGATCACCACATGCGCCCAGAACGCCGAGCCATCTTTACGATAGCGCCAGCCTTCATCTTCGAAGCGACCGGTTTTCAGCGCGATACCCAGGTTGGCTTCCGGCGTGTTGGCGATGCGCTCCTGAGAACCGTAAAACACTGAAAAATGCTGGCCGACAATCTCCTCGGAAAGATAGCCTTTGGCACGCTGTGCCCCGGCGTTCCAGTTCACTACACGGCCCTGCAGATCCAGCATGTAGATAGCGTAATCAGTCACACCTTCCACCAGCAGTCGGAAGGTTTTCTCGTATTCCTGCTGTTTGCGTTGCAGCTCGCGCTGCTCGGTGCAGTCACGGGTGATTTTGGCGTAGCCAATCAGCTTGCCCGCATCATCACGAATCGCATCGATGATCACATGTGCCCAGAACGCGCTGCCATCTTTGCGATAGCGCCAGCCTTCATCCTCAAAGCGCCCGGTTTTGAAAGCGGTGCTGAGGTTTTTCTCTGGGATATGATTTTTGCGGTCCTGCGCACTGTAGAAGCGTGAGAAGTTCTGACCAACAATCTCTTCGGCCACATAACCTTTGGCACGCTGCGCGCCGGCATTCCAGTTTTCGACGTTACCGTCGAGATCAAGCATGTAGATGGCGTAGTCCGTTACGCCTTCAACTAATAAACGGAAACGTTGCTCCTGTTCCTGCTGTTTGCGCTGCTGTTCTTGCTGAACCGTGCAGTCGCGGGTGATTTTGGCAAAGCCCAGCAGTTCGCCGAAGTCGTCGCGAATCGCATCAATCACCACATGTGCCCAGAAGGCGCTGCCATCTTTACGATAACGCCAGCCTTCGGTTTCGAAGCGCCCCACCGCTGTCGCTATTGAAAGCCCGCGCTGCGGCGCCCCGTTTTTACGATCTTCTTCGCTATAGAACAGCGCAAAATTTTTGCCGACGATTTCGTCCGGCGTATAACCTTTGGCGCGTTGCGCTCCTGCATTCCAGTTGGCGACGGTGCCATCGGGTTTGAGCATGTAAATGGCATAATCCACCACGCTCTGCACCAGCAGCCGGTACATGACGTCAGAGTTATTATTCATTGTTGTTCGCCTATTGCTGGCCTGGTATTAATTGCTTCTTAAGAAAAATCTTAATTACCGTGGAGACTTAAACGCAAAAGCGCAGCGCTGACAAGCGTTAATCGTCCACAGACAAAAGTTGGTAGTCAGGTTATCGGCAATGGCGAAAAAACATTCAGCGGGATACTCAATATATTCTGCTACGTTGACGCTGCTCCTGGGGAAAACGCGGACTATCCAGATGGCATTGCAGGGGGAGATGCGCTTGCCAGCATAATGGCGCGCGTGTCGCTAAAATCGGGCACTCTGCCGCCGCAATAAAGGCCGGGATCACGCGCTGGGCAGCGGTTTTCTCAATTAACCATAGCTGATCGTCAAGCGGCGGATGGACGTTCCACGGCAGCCAGCGTGCCTGCTGCTCGGCCAGCAGTCGCGCAGCGCGTGTGCCGGGCGCAACGTGACTGCTGAAAATCAGCTTAAAGCCTGGCTGAGCACTGAGCTGCGCGGCTAAGCCGCTGTCGGCCACCGCATCGGCCGCCACAATGACATCTGCAGGCCGCCATTGTTCCGGCTGCGGCTGTTTCAACAAGCGCACCAATCCCAGCGCCGTGGTGGCGGGCAGTTTGTCCATCGCCAGCAGTTGCGCGACCTCACTGCGAATTTGCGGGCAGAGCTGAACCGCCAGCCCCCGTGCGGTGAGCTGTAAAGCCACTTCCGGGCCGCGACCATGCTCTGGCACGGCAACCACCGCGCCGTGGGTGGCGGCCATCGCCAGTGCATCCATTTGTTCGCACAACCGCTTCGTGCGGTCGCCGTAAGAAGCATCCGTGATTAATAGTTTTGCCGACGGCGGGCAGTCAAACGGCAACAGCAGCGCTTCGCGGCTCCAGTCGCCCATATAGGTGATGCCACCGGCAATCGGCAGATGGAACCATACCGAACCCGGTGAATGGCCGCTGCGGCCGGTAAACAGATTTAACGGGCCAATGGCCGTTTGCCCGCGTAGCGGTAACAAACGTCGCGCATACATCGGCACCGCCACGTTAGCCAACTGCAACCAGGTTTGCTCGGTGGCGTACACCGGCGGTGAGCCGATTTGCGCCCAGCAGTCGAGCGAGGCGGCGTGATCAATGTGCGAGTGGGTCAAACACAACGCATCAACCCGGCCAATGGCGCGGATATCCGGGCGCACGCCGGGTTGCGGACCAGCGCCGAGATCCCACAGCAGGCGATAGCCTTCCATCTCAACCAAAAAGGCCGCGGGCAGCTTGCCGCCCACACCGCTGATAACCGTTAAGCTTGCCATGGTAAAACCCCTTGCGGCAGACGCCGCGCCAGCCGCGTTGCCAATCCCATCAGCAAACACACGACCAGAATCATCAGGCAGCCTACCGCGGCCGCCAGCGAGGCGGAGCCCCCTTCGTCGAGGAACACGATGGTGGGTCCGATGGTTTGGGTTTGCGAGGTGACCAGCAATACCGAAACCTGGATTTCATTCAGTGCGGTGAGGAACACCAGCACCGTGCCCGCCAGCGCAGAAGGCGCAGCCAGCGGCAGTAAAATATCGCGCATGCGGCGCATAAAGCTGGCACCGCACAAGCGTGCCGCCTCATCCAGCGCCGGTTCCAGTTGCGCGAAGCCTGCCAGCGTTGGGCGCAGCACCAGCGCAAGGAAGTTCGCCAGATACGCGGCGAGGATGATCCACACCGTGCCATACAGCGACACATTGATTATCGGCAGCGGGCGCAGGAAGAACAGCATCGCGGCGACACCGGTAACAATGCCAGGCAAGGCATAGGTGAGTTCACTGGCCAGCCACAGGCCGCGCACCAGTTTGGTCCGTCGCCAGCTGAGGAAATACGCCAGGAACAGCGCGGTGGACGTCAGAATCATCGCCGCCAGCGTAGTCAGCCCTAGGCTGGTCATAAAGGCATGGCGCACCGCCGGATAGCCCCATAGCGCGCTGCGGAAGTTCTCCAGCGTCAGCGTTTGCCAGGTGAGTGCCTGACCATATCCGCTGGTGAGTGCAGTGATCAGCAGCGCACTGACCGGCAGCAGCAGCGTCAGCACCATCCACAGCCAGGCGGTACCTTCAATCGCCATGCGCCCGCGCCCTAGCGTTTGCTGCCACAGGCGCGGCGCACCGTTGACGCGCACATCATGACGCCCACCGAGCCAGGCGCTGGCCGCCATACCCGCCAGCGTGATCACGGCAATCAGCAGCGCGTAAACGGCGGTATTGGGTAAGGCGCTCGGACCAATGCCGTTGAGCTGCTGATAGACCAGCGTGATCAGCGTCGGCACGCGGGCGGGAATACCCAGCATCGCCTGAATACCGAAGTTACCGGCAGCGGCGACAAAGGTCAGCGCGGCCCCGGCAAAGATCGCCGGACGCGCCAGCGGCAGAATGATGGTGAACAGCACGCGCATCCTGGAGGCGCCGCTGATCTGCGCCGCTTCGACTAAATCGGCCGGTAAGCGACGTAAACCCGCGCGCACGGTGAGAAACACCAGTGGCGCGTTGTGTGTACCGAGCAGCAGCACGATGCCGCTCAGCGAATAGAGTGGCTGTTCGCCGGGCGCAAACCACGGCAAGCCGAGCGAACCAAACAGCAGTGCTAATGGGCTGGACGGTGCCAGCGCCTGAAGCCACGCCAGCGCCGTGACCTGCGGCGGAATCATCAGCGGCAGGATAAAGGCAAACACCCAGGCGGTTTTGGCGCGCAAATCGCTCAGCGCCACCAGCCAGGCGGCGGCGGTGCCGAGCAGCACCGAAATCAGGGTCGAGCTAAAGGCGATGAGCAACGTATTGCCACTGGCAATCAGCACGCGGTCGCTGGCTATCAGGCGCGTTAACCGAGCCATATCCGGCACGCCCTGAGGGGCAATCGCCGTCCACACCAGTCGCAGCAGCGGCGCTACCGACAGCAAGCCAATCAGCAGCACCATCAGTGTCAGGATCAGCTTTTCACTGTTGAGACGCCAGCGTTGACCGCCACGCGTCGCGTTACGCCATTCGTTGCTCACCACGCTCATGCTTAGCCGCCAAACATTGCGGTGAACTGATCGCGCACCGTGGCATCTTCCTTGATGGCTTTCGCCACGTCAGGGGTCAGCAGTTTGATTTTGTTGATGGGCGTAAAGCCGGCCGGTGCAGAAACACGATCGTCCACCGGACGGTTACCCTGCTCGACCACCAGCTTCTGGCCTTGCTCAGACAGCATAAAGTTCACGAAAGCTTTGGCGGCGGGCAGGTTGTGCACCGACTTCATGATCGCTACCGGCTCCGTCACGTAAGAGACGCCCTCTTTCGGGTACACCAGATCGACTGGCGAGCCTTTTTTCTTCGCCAGAATCACGTCAGCATCAGTGATAATGCCGTACTTATCCAGTCCGCTGGCCACCGCTTTCAGCGCCGGGCCATTGCCGCCCTGCGGAGCCACACCAATCGCTGCCAGCTTCTTGTAGAAGTTCCAGCCGATGGTTGGCGTGTTGATATCGGTGTGCAGCTTGTACAGCGCCGCACCAGAGTAGAGCGGGCTTGGCATGGCGATCTGACCTTTATTGGCCTCTACCGCCAGCGCGTTCCAGCTGTCAATCGGCTGTGCGTGCTGGGTGTTATAAGCAATCACCGTGGCGATGATTTTGGTGCCAAAGAAGGTTTTGTCTTTGTCGTAGAACGACGGATTGATGTGGCTCAGTGGCGCATCTTTGTAGCTGTAGAGCTGGTTCTGATTCTTCAACGCGCCAAGGTTGATGGCATCAGCAATCAGCAGCACATCCGGCTTGGCGCCGCCGCTCATCATCTCGGTCTGCAATACGTTCATCAGCTGCGTGGTGCCGTTACGCGTCCACTCCACTTCGACTTTCGGGTACGCGGCTTTGAACGCGTCCACGGTTTGCTGCGCGATTTCCGGTGCCTGTGAGGTGTAAATCACCAGCTTGCCGGACGGGGCCTCTTCAGCGTGGCTGGCGGCGGCAAACACTAATCCACTGGCTAACATCAAAGCGTTAAAAGACGTGCGCATAGCAATTTCCCTAAGTATCTGAATGTTATGAAGGAAGAATCCAACCGTCGCGCAGCGCCACCCCAAGGGTCGCGTCAACAACGGGTAAAGCGGCATCGGCCAGCTGCAGCGTGATGCTGTGGTCTGGTGCCTCGATGGGTGCAACATCAATTTGGTAATGGCTGCCGCGATAGATCACCCGCTGCACGCGTGCCGCAAACTGCGGTTCACCCGGTTCAGCGAGACGGAAATCCACCGCATGAAAACTGGCTTTGCCGTGAGGCATCGGGCGTTGTTCGGCCGCACAGCGCAAGGTGACGCGCAGACCACACAGCGTGGCAAGTGCTTTGCCCTCGCCGGTAGGTTCGATATCGCTGACCGGCAGCACTTTGCCGTCATCGATAAATCCCGCCACCATTGCATTCGCCGGTTCACGCCAGAGGGTTTGCGGCGTGGCGAACTGCATCACGCGGCCGCTGTCCATCACGACAATGCGGTCGGCCAGCGCCATCGCTTCGTGCTGATCGTGGGTGATGTAGAGCAAGGTGGCGTGGCTGTGGCGATGGAAGCGTCGAAACTCCTCTTCCATGGTAGCGCGCAGGTGCACATCAAGGTTGGCCAATGGCTCATCGAGCAGCACCAGCGTCGGTTTAGCGACCAGACAGCGGGCTAACGCCACACGCTGACGCTGTCCACCGGAAAGATCGGCGGGACGGCGCGAAGCAAAGTTTTCTAATCCCACCAGTTCCAGCGCCTGCTGCGTGCGGCTGTCACGCTCATGGCGCGCCACGCCGTTGACTTTCAGGCTGTAGGCGACGTTTTCCGCCACCGTCATATGTGGCCACAGCGCATAGCTCTGGAACACCACGCCGAGCTGGCGATCTTCCGGCGGCAGGTGCACGCCCGGCGCAGCAAAGCAGCGCTCACCGACGTGGATTTCACCGGCATCAGCGGTTTCAAAGCCCGCCAGCAGACGTAATAAGGTGGTTTTGCCGCAGCCCGAAGGGCCCAGAACGGCGATGAACTCTCCCTGCGCAATCTGCAGCGAGATATCCTGAAGTACCGGCTGGGCAGCAAAGGCTTTGCTTAACCCGCGAAGTGTGATCGTTGCCATGTTTCTGGCCTTTATCTGACAGTCCGGCTAAGACCCTACGACAATCAGATGACGATCCCGTGACATCGATTTGACGTTTCCGTGCTCAAACAAAACGGGAGGCCCTAAAGCCTCCCTGCTACTTATTCGACGCTTTCAGCCTGCAGATGCATGCCGATGTAGCGCTCATAGCGTGATGGTTTCACGCGTGACAGATCCACCAGCACCAGCCCATCGATACAGTTGTTGAAATCAGGATCGCTGCCGAAATCGATAAACTGCACGCCGCCCGGTTCACACACTTCCGAGTACTGCTTGTAGAGCGTGGGAATCGCGGTGCCGAGGTTCGCCAGCAGATGCTTCAGACGACGCAAGTCTTCCGCATAGTTATCACCGGTAAACTGCGCCAGCACCTCCGGCAGCGAGGCCGGATAAGGACGGCGCGATTTTGCCAGCGGCAATTCAGTCGGGAAGTACATGCGGTAGAACGCCACCAGCAGATCGCGCGCCGCCAGCGGCATACCGCCGGAGATCGATACCGGACCGAACAGGTAACGGGTCTCCGGGTATTTGGCGATATAGGCACCAATGCCCATCCACAGATAATCCAGGCCGCGTTTGCCCCAGTAGGCAGGCTGGATAAAGCTGCGACCCAGCTCCAGGCCCTGATTGATGATCGGCAGCATGCGCTCGTCGTAGTGGAACAGGCTGTCGCTGTAGATGCCTTCCAGACCACGACGCTCCAGCTGCTCGGCTCCCGGAATAAAGCGATAAGCGCCCACAATCTCCAGCGCATCGTCATCCCACAGAATCAGGTGATAGTAATCGTCATCGTATTTATCGAGGTCACGACGGCGACCGCTGCCCTCGCCCACGGCGCGGAAGGCGATTTCACGCAGGCGTCCGAGTTCACGCAGCAGCGGCACCCAGGTCGCGCCGTTACGACGCCACAGGTAAATCTGTTTGCCATCCGGCAGCGAGCCGAGACGCTCACTCTCCATCAGCGCTTTTTTCAGTTCGGCACGATCTTCCGGGCGCGCAATCGCCGCTTCAGTCTGGAACAGACCACGACGGCCCTGACCAATGCGATATAAGTGCTTGCGCAGCCGTTTCGCCAGCTCTTTGCCCGGCGTGTGGCCATCGTGCCAGTTGGCAAACGGGATCTGCTCGCCAATGTGCAGCTTGATGCGCGATCCACGCTGGCGGAACATCTCGCGCACCAGCATCAGCAGCGCCAGCGGTGAGGCGATTTTGGCGGCGGCATAGAACGCAAGGCTATTACGTCCGACGACGTGTGCCGGAACAATCGGCGCACGAGCACGGGCGGCCAGGCGCAGGAAGCTGTGATGCCAGCGGTTATCCCGCACACCACGGCTCGAAAGGCGCGACACTTCACCCGCCGGGAAGATAATCAGTGCGCCCTGATTGTCGAGATGCTGCTGCATGCGCGTCAGCTGTTCGCGACTGGTGCGGTTGCCCATGTTATCCACCGGCAACATCAGATTGTTGATCGGCTCCAGCATCATCAGCATGCGGTTTGCCACGATTTTCACATCACGACGCACCTGAGACACGGCCGCCAGCAGCGCCAGTCCGTCCAGCGCACCGAGCGGATGGTTGGCGACAATCACCACCGGACCGCTGGTCGGGATCTGCTCCAAATCGCGTTCACTTAATTCACAGCGCACATCCAGGTGCTCCAGCACTTGCTCGACCATATCCACCCCTTTCAGGTGGCGATAACGGTCAGCAAAAGATTGGAATTCATGTTCGCGAACCGCCCATTTCAACAGGCTTTTTTGCCAGTTCGCGGGGTGATGGCCTGGCCAGTAAGTATCGAGAAGCTGATCAACAGAAAACATCATTCACCTTTTGTGCGCAGAGGTTTATGGCACCGAAGTTAAACAGGCTTGTTTTCAGATTTATGACCAGTGAGAAAGCGAAACGGAAATAACGGGGGGAAACGCAGGGCGTTAGCCAGTAATGGCACCGCTAGCGAACCGTATAGAGGATTGTCGAGCCAGCGAGCGGCAGAAGCCGCCCCTGAAAAGACAACCACTTATCGATGGTGTGGCACCGCCCGATTCATCGTGCGTGAGCGGTTAAAGTTTTAACGGCGGCAATTGTGAGAACACGCTCAACAAGCCTTTACTCCACAACTGACGAATCTGCGAAAAGTATGGGTGTTGATCGGTAATATGATGCTGCTCGTTGTCGCTGAAGCTGTCGGTGTGATACACCATCACATCCAGCGGCAGGCCCACCGAAATATTACTCGCCAGCGTCGAGTCCATGGAAATCAGCGCACACTGCATCGCCTGGCTGAGCGGGGTTTCATAACGCAATACGCGATCAATAATCGGCTTGCCGTACTTGCTTTCACCAATCTGGAAATAAGGCGTATCCACACTGGCTTCAATGAAGTTGCCCTGCGGATAGATCTGGAACAGGCGCGGCTCTTCACCACGAATCTGCCCCCCTAATAGCAGCGTGCCACCAAACTCTTCGCCATCACGTTTGATCACTTCACGCAGGGTTTCCCCCACCAGCAGCGCAATGTCATACAGCGAGCGCCCATTCAGCAGATTGGGCTGATCGCTGTCGTGGTTATTACGCCGTAGCAAACTCATCACGCTTTGCGTGGTCGCCAGATTACCGGCGCTTTGCAGCACCAGCGTGCGTTCATCATCCACCTGAAACACGTGTAATTTACGGAACGAGGAAATATGATCGACGCCCGCGTTGGTGCGTGAATCCGATACAAAAATCATCCCTGACGATAAACGCATTGCCACACAATAAGTCATAGTCACGCCTGCAAAAAAATATCACTGCTGCGCATGTACCTGCTGCACCGCGGCCATCGCCAGCATATCCTCACCGCCGCCACCCAGCCGCATACCGCGCACCGGACAAGCATCGAGATAATCCACACCCACCGCCAGACGTAAATGCTGGCGCGTACTGCGCGTATTGTTGGTGATATCAAAGCTGTGCCAACTGCCATCCAGCCAGGCTTCAACCCAGGCGTGAGTAGCAACGTGTTCTACATTGTCCGTATAAAGATAGCCGCTGACATAGCGCGCCGGGATCCCGAGACTGCGACAACAAGCCAGAAACACATGGCTGTGATCCTGGCAAACGCCGCTGCCCGCCGCAAATACTTTCGCTGCGGTATCACTCACCTGGGTGCTGCCAGGCTGGTACGGCATTTTTAACAGCAGCTCATCCATCAGTTTTTCCAGGCTGGCGAGCGGTTTTTCTGCGTGCCAGTAGCGCTGTGCGAAATCGCGTATCGCCGCATCGGGCAAGGTTAATGGCGTGGCACGCAGAAACACCAATGGCGAAAGGATCGATTCAGGGTCGGGGGAATACTCCCCATCATCCAGAATTTCCACCACCCCGCGCGCGGCAATCTCCAGTTGCTGATGTGGCGTATCCAGCGTCAGCACATGCAACACGTTGCCGTAAGCATCCAGGGTGCGCGTGGCTTCGCACGGTAAATCGAGATCCCATGACAGAATCTGCTGGTGCACCGAGTTCTGCGGCGTCAGGCGCAGATACTGGGTGCTGAGTTTGACCTGATGCTCATAGGCATACCAGGTTTTGTGCTCGATATTCAGTCTCATTTCGCCTCCAGATAGGTCTGATTGATGCTTTCTGCCAGCGCATTGGTCTGCGAGAGAAAGTGATTAAGCCAGCTGTACAACCCGTCACGCGTCAGACTTTCCCAGGTGCTGAAGCGCATTTCGGCCAACAGCACCGTCACCAGATAGCGTGGACGATCCTCACCGCTGCTGCCGATCTGTTCTAACTGGTTGGCGATCTCCTCGATGCAGGAGTGCAGCGAACGCGGGCTTTCGTTACGCAGGATCAGCATCTCATTCACCAGATCCGGCATCAGCTGCTGCTTAAAGATCGCGTTATAGGCTTCACGCGCCGACACCGCTCGCAGCAAGGTATCGAGGCAGTAGTATTCCCGCACCGAATCGGGGTTCTGCTCCAGCAGTTGCTGGTTGACGCTCAACAAACGCGCGGTGCCGTCACTGCGCTCCATTAGGGTGCCGATGCGGATAAAGCACATTGCATCGCCGCGCAGCAAAGTGCCGAACATCGCGCCACGAAACAGGTGAGAACGCTCTTTAACCCAGTCAAAAAAGCTGTCAGCGTTGGCGCTGGTGATGCCGCGTCGCCGCATGTTACGCATCTCAATCCACGTCGAGTTGATGCTCTCCCACACTTCAGACGACAGACTGCCGCGCACCGCGTGCGCATTGTTCCACGCCTCCTGCCAGCAGCTAAAAATGCTGCTGGGGTTACGATCATCAAGAGCGAAAAAGTTAAACAGCTGCGGCATGGTGAAACGCCCGTTGAGGGTTTCAAACAGCTGACGCGTACCGGTGAGATTGAGCGGCAACAACAGCTCATCGGTTTGGCTGTTACGCACCGGCATCAGCGAAAGCCGGTTGGTGACATCCAGCACCCGGGCAAGTTGTTCTGCGCGCTCCAGATAGCGCGCCATCCAATAGAGGCCACTGGCCGTGCGGCTTAGCATGATGCGTCATCCTCCAGAACCCAGGTGTCCTTGGTGCCACCGCCCTGCGATGAGTTCACCACCAGCGAACCTTCGGTCAGCGCCACGCGGGTTAAGCCACCCGGCACTAAACGAATATCCGCACCACATAAGGCAAAGGGACGCAAATCGATATGACGCGGCGCCAGGCCGTTGTCGATAAACGTCGGACAGGTGGAGAGCGACAGCGTGTCCTGCGCGATATAGTTTTCCGGGCGTGCTTTCAAACGATCGCGAAAATCACTCAGCTCCTGCTGGCTGGCCACCGGACCAATCAACATGCCGTAACCGCCAGCGCCGTGTACCTCTTTCACCACCATTTTGCTGAGATTGGCGAGGACGTAAGTCAGATCCTGCGGCTTGCGGCACTGCCAGGTCGGCACGTTGTTGAGGATCGGATCTTCATCCAGATAGAAGCGGATCATGTCGGGCACGTAGGGATAGATCGATTTGTCATCGGCCACGCCAGTGCCAATGGCATTGGCCAACACCACGTTACCGGATCGATACACCGACAGCAGGCCCGGCACGCCGAGCATCGAATCGGGACGGAACGCCAGCGGATCGAGGAACGCATCATCAACACGGCGATAGATCACATCAACTTTGCACGGCCCGGCGGTGGTGCGCATCATCACCGCACCGTCTTTGACAAACAGATCGGCACTTTCCACCAGCTCAACGCCCATCTGCTGCGCAAGGAAACTGTGTTCGAAGTAAGCGCTGTTGAAGCGGCCCGGCGTCAGCACCACTACCACCGGATCGTTGACCGGTGAGCTTTCGCGCAGGGTTTGCAGCAGGTGTGAAGGATAGCGTTCTACCGGGGCAATATGCTGCTCGACGAACAGTTCCGGGTAGAGGCGCATCATCATCTTGCGGTTCTCCAGCATGTAGGAGACACCAGAAGGCGTACGCAGATTGTCCTCCAGTACGTAGTACTCGCCGTCGTTGTTGCGCACCATATCGACACCGGTGATGTGCGCATAGATGTTGCGGTGCAGATCGACACCTTGCATGCAGGGCTGATATTGATCGTTTACCAGCACCTGCTCGGCAGGCACGATCCCCGCCTTGAGGATGTGTTGTTGATGGTAGATATCATGCAGGAAGGCATTCAGCGCCTGCACGCGCTGGCGGATGCCGCGATCGAGCATCGCCCATTCACCCGCCGGAATAATACGCGGTACGCTGTCGAACGGGATGAGCCGTTCTGCGCCGCCATCGTCACCATAGACATTGAAGGTGATGCCCACACGATGAAACAACAGTTCCGCTTCTTCGCGCTTACGCGCCACCGCCTCTTTGTCCGCCTGTTGTAACCACTCCCAGTAATGCTGATAGTGCGCACGGTGTTCGCCGTTGCTCAATAACATCTCATCATAGAAGTGTGACGCTATCTGGTAGCTTTCTTTCATGATTTACCCGGCGCTTGTCAGAGGACCTGGATCCTCTCCTGCACAAAGTGTGCCAGAGGCTCACGCCCCAAACGGCACACGCGCCCCGATAGCGGAGCAGCGCCGAATAACACTCAGATTGCACCTTACTGGTGCATTAACTGCTGCGCAATTGGCAGCCAGATATCCGTCATCGCTCCATCGCCCCCCGTGAAAGGATCGCGATGCGGCAAAGGTACGCGCGCGATCTGATCTTTCGCCGCGCGTAAACGAGAAGGTTCATCACGCACGGTTTCCGGGGACATTCCTTCAGGATAGGCGCCAACGGCGAAAAAATCGTCTGAGGCGAACACCTGTTTATGGCCGACACCGGCGGGGATCAGCACCGCATCACCCTCACGTAGCGTCACCATGCGGCCGCTATCGCCGCCAAACAGCACTTCCGCCCAGCCCGACGCGACGCCCAGAATTTCATGGGTGTTGGGATGGTAATGGGTGTAAGGGAAGATCGGCGCGCGCCACGCGGCCGGCCAGCCGTTAGCCGAGAAGGTTTTTTCAAACCACTCGGCGCTGTTGCTTTGCAGCTCCTCATCATAGTCAGGCGCAATGCCTGGCCAGATGATCAGCGGCAGCAGATTGTTAGGCACACCGCCTGAGGGCTGCGACAGCATCAAATGCTGCGGATTATTTGATGAACCTGCAGAAAAGGTACCGGCGGCGAAAGACATCAGTAACAGCAGGCTGGAAGTGTTGGCAGTCATACTCTTTCTCCGGGAAGCCACGTTACTTAATTGTGGCAAACCCCGACGGCATTGCAATGTGCGCCCGCCGACAAAATTCACATAAAAGAATGATTTACCTTACTAAAGCCAAATTAGTTGGCAACATATTTAACATTTTGTGGGACCGGAAAAGCCGCCAATAAACTGTTATAAAAAAACACCTCAATTCTGTATCTGATTCGCTTCACTGTTATGTGATTTACTGGCAGGCAGTAACATTTAGAGGTGAACTATGGAAGCGATCAAACAAATTCTGCTCGATGAAATCGCCACGCTGAACCGTGAAGGCCAGCGCGATAATCTGCCACGCTTTAGCTTTTCATTCCTCAAAACCCATCCGGGGCTGTGGGCGATCATGTACCTGTGCTACGCGCTGTGCGTGGCGCTGATCTTCTCCACTGAGATGCTCGGCTGGCCCGCGTTCTGGTTCGCCACCGCCTTTGTATTGGTGATGAGCTTCCTGATGCTGATGGATATCAACCCCAAATACCGCTTTGAGGATATCGACACGCTGGATCTGCGCGTGTGCTACAACGGTGAATGGTATTACGTGCAACCGGTGTCTCAGCAGGCGCTGGATAAGATCGTGGAAAATCCCGGCACGCCCGACCGCGTGCGCAGCGGCATCGATCGCCTGATGAAGCAAAAAGGCGAAGTGGATTTTTATGATGTTTATTACCTGACATGGGGAAATAAACAGGCGGCAACCATCTGATTCATTGCCATTTATTGGAGGTGCGCAATAATGCGCACCCTGCAAAATTGAGGCAGTTAGGTTGGTTCGCCAGATACGGCAGCGGCATTTATTGGTCGCAAATTATGGCGACGCCAACTGAGCAATCAATTTCCCTAACGTCTCCACCGCCGCCTCGGCGCGCGCATCCCACGGCCAGGCGGTGTTGAAGCGGAAACAGTGGCTGAACCCTTCACTGCCCGAGAACAGCTGACCGGGCGCGATACTGATGCCTTCTTTTAACGCCAGATGATACAGCTGCGTGGTGTTGATCTGCTGCGGCAGCGCAATCCACAAGAAATAGCCGCCTGGCGTATCACTGATCTGCGCGTCAACAGGCAGCACCCGACGTAAAGCCTGCTGCGCCAGCTGCTTACGTTTTGCCAGCGTCTGGCGCAACTTCTTTAAGTGCGTGTCGTAACTACGGGTGCTGAGGAAGTCGGCCAATGCCAGCTGCATCGGCGCGCTGGTGGAGAGCGTGCTCATGAGCTGAATACGCTGTACGCGCTGTGCATAGCACCCGGCTGCCACCCAACCGACGCGAAATCCCGCGACCAGATTCTTGGAAAAACTGCCGCAATGCAGCACATTCCCCTCGCGATCAAAAGCTTTGGCGGGCAAGGGCTTGTCGTGGCCGCTGTAGAGATCGCTGTAAACGTCATCCTCAATCATCGCGACCTGGTAGCGTGCCAGCAGAGTGACCAACTGTTGTTTTCGTTCAGCGCTCAGGGTAAAGCCCAGCGGGTTTTGTCGGTTGGTCATCAGCCAGCAGGCTTTGACCGGCCAGCGTTGCAATGCCTGCTCCAGCTCGTCGAGATCGATGCCCTGCTCAACATCGCTGGCGATGGCAATCGCATTCAGTTTCAGCCGCTCAATCACCTGCAAGGCACCGTAGAAAGAAGGATTTTCAATCACCACCCAATCACCGGGTTCGGTCACCGCTTGCAGGCTGAGGTTGAGCGCTTCCATCGCGCCGTTGGTGATGACGATATCGTCCGGCGACAAGGTGATGCCCTGCTGGGCATAACGTTGCGCCAGAATTTTCCGCAGCGCTTCGTTGCCGGGCGGCAGGTTATTCAGGGCATCGCTGGGTTTCAGATTGTGTGAGACCTTAACCAGCGAGCGCATCAGCTGACGCTGCGGAAAGAGTTCGGGATCGGGAAAGGCAGAGCCAAACGGCATGATGCCAGGGTCACGCGTGGCTTGCAGCACATCAAAAACGAAACTGTTGGTGTCCGCCTGCTCGGTTTTGGCAATCGCCTGTGTCGGCAAACGTGGGCGGCTTTCGGCAGCTCGTGGCGCAACGTAGTATCCGGATTGCGGTTTTGACAGGATCCAGCCCTGACTTTCCAGCACTTCATAAGCGTGCATCACCGTCATCAGGCTAAGGCCGCTCTGTTCAGCCTGCTGACGTAATGACGGCAACTTTTCACCCGGCGGCCAGATGCGCGCTTCGATCTGCGTCCGAAGTTGATCCACCAACTGCTGATATTTCGCCACCCTGGCTCCGATATGGGAAATGAGTGCGGCTATTTTCCCTCACCCTGGCCCCTTCCCGCAAGCGCGAGAGGGGATGGTTGGGATGAGGCCATCACCGCACAAATACCCTTACGGCAACTGCACCAGCTGCTGCTCGTTTTCGACAAAATTCGGCAGTTCGTGGATGCGTTCTGGCGGCACCGGTTTGCCCAGCAAATAACCCTGCAAGGTATCGCAACCCAGGCCGGTGAGGAACGCTTGTTGATCCTGCGTTTCCACCCCTTCCGCCACCACTTTGAGATCGAGCGACTGCGCCAGTGCCACAATCGCAGAGACAATGGTGGCATCTTCAGATTTCGCCTGCAGTTCATTGACGAAGGCGCGGTCGATCTTCAACTCACTGGCGGGCAAACGTTTGAGATACAGCAGGCTGGAGTAACCCGTGCCGAAATCATCGATCGAGGCTTTCACGCCCATATCTGTCAGTTGCGTCAGAATACGTACACTCTCTTCCGGATCGCGCATCGCGGTGGTTTCCGTCACTTCCAGCGTCAGCAACTCGGCAGGGATCTGATGCTTCGCCAGCGCCTGCGTCACGGTTTCCACCAGGTTGCTCTGCTCAAACTGCAGCGCGGAGAGATTCACCGCCACCGACCAGTGTGGATGGCCCTGCAGATGCCAGCAGTGCAATTGACGGCAGGCTTCGTTGATCACCCAGTTGCCGATGTTGATGATCATGCCGGTCTTCTCGGCAATCGGCAGGAATTTGTCCGGTGCCAGCAAACCGCGTGTCGGATGTTCCCAGCGTAGCAACGCTTCAAATCCAATAATCGGGCCGCTCGGCGCACAATATTTTGGCTGGTAGAACAGACGTAACTCTTCATTATCCAGCGCTTGCCACAGGTCGTTATTGAGCTGTAACTGCGACTGCGCCAGAGTGTTCATCGACGGCTGGAAGAAGTTGTAACCGTTACGGCCGTTGTTCTTGGTGTGATACATCGCGGCATCGGCGTTAAACATCAATTCACGCTCATCTTTGCCGTCGCCTGGATAGACCGCGATGCCAATACTCAGTGACACCACCAGCTCATAGCGTGAAATATCAAACGGACGATCGACCGCTTTCACCAACGCATCCGCTACCGCTGCGGCGTCATTGGGCTCATCGATTTCGATCAGCAGCACGAACTCGTCGCCACCCATGCGTGCCAGGGTGTAGTGCCCTTTCATCTGACTGATCATGCGCTCGGCCACGGCAATCAGCAGGTTGTCACCCACATGGTGACCAAAGGCGTCATTGACCGCTTTGAAGCCATCCAGATCCATAAACATCAGCGCAAACTGCGACTTCTCGCGATTGGCTTTGTTGATGGATTGCTCCAGACGATCTTCCAGCAAAATACGGTTTGGCAGGCGTGTCAGGTTATCGTGCAGGGCCAGTTGCGCCAGCTCGCGATTGGCTTCCGCCAGCGAGTGCGCAAGGATGGAGGTGCGCGCTTGCAGGCGTGCATCCAGCATCGAAACCAGCAACGTAATGCCGAGGATCGCCAGCGTTACCACGGTGACCACAATCGCCAACCAGTTGCTGTTAACGCCCATGTGCGTGGCATGACTCATCATCGGGAAGCTGGCAGCGGCCATACCGGTGTAGTGCATACCAGCAATGGCGCAGCCCATCACCACCGAAGCACCGAGACGCAGAATGGTCACGCGGCCATGTCCTTCGCGCAGGTTAAAGGCGAGCCACAGTGCCGCGCCCGATGCCACCAGCGCAATCATCACTGAAGCGGCAACCCAGCCCCAATTCCAGACGATGCCCGGCGAAAACATCAGCGCAGCCATGCCCATGTAGTGCATGGCGACCACGCCGGAACCAAGCACCAAGGCCCCGCCCGTTAAGCGTCGCCAGGATAAATCATGCGATGAGCACACCAGCCACAAAGCAAAAATCGACGCCAGGATCGCCACCGCCATTGAGGTGGCGGTCAGCAGCGGATCGTAGCTCATCACCATATCCAGGCTCATCGACAGCATGCCGATGAAATGCATCGCCCAGACGCCCACGCCCATGGCGAATCCACCGCCTAATAACCAAACCAGCGCCACCTTGCCAGTTGAAGAAGCCACGCGTCCCGCCATATCCAGCGCGGTAAACGAGGCCAGCATCGCCACCAGAATGGAAACGATGACAGTAAACGAATCGTACGAAGTCACTAACATAGTGATTTCCCAAGTTAAAGCCGTTATCAATCAGCTGTGGTGTTATGAAAAAAAGTCAAGGCTATAGGTTTTATTGTGTGTTTTATCGGCAGGAACACTGCCGATTTGAGTCTTTGAACGATGAAACCTTCCGATGCGGAAGAAAATAAAAATGATTTATCAGGCGCTGGTTAAGGGCAGCGGGTGCTCAGCAAACAGCGGCGGTGCATTAAACACAGCGGTAAATTCACCGATACGCTCCGCCGGTGTTGGTTTGCCCAGCAGATAGCCCTGCAGCGTGTCAAAACCGAGCCCGGTCAGCAGACGCTGCTGTTCCTCGGTTTCTACCCCTTCGGCCACCATGCGCAGATTGAGACTTTGTGCCAGTGTCAGCATCGCGCTCACGACGGTGGCGTCCTCGCTGTCGGCACGCAGGCTGTTAATAAAGGCGCGGTCGATTTTCAGTTCGGTGGCTTCCAGATGTTTCAGATGCAGTAAATTGGCATAACCAATACCGAAGTTATCGATCGCCACTTTCACGCCGAGCTGATGCAATTCTGCAATGCGCTGCTGGCTGAACTGCGGGTCGCGCATCGCGATATTCTCGGTAATCTCCAGCATCAGCGCCCCCTCCGGCAGCTGATAGCGCAGCAGTGCATGACGTAAGCTGTCGATGAGATCGCGCTGATGGAATTGCAACGCCGAAAGGTTAACTGACACGCTCCAGTCGCGGTTGCCTTCATCGTGCCACTGTTTTAACTGACGGCACGCTTCGTTGATCACCCAATTGCCCAGCGCCACGATTTGCCCGGTTTTCTCCGCACGCGGCAGGAACATATCCGGCATCAGTAATCCGCGACGCGGATGTTGCCAGCGCAGCAGCGCTTCGAAGCCCATGAGCACCGTGCCGCCTGCGCGGAATTTTGGCTGATAAAACAGGCACATTTCCTGGTATTCCAGCGCATTCCACAGGTCATTCGCCAGCGCCAGCTGATGCTGTGCCACGGCGCTCATCATCGGTTCAAACAGACACCAGCCGTTTCGGCCGCTGTGTTTGGTGTGATACATGGCGGAGTCGGCGTTGAACATCATTTCCTGCTGACTACGACCGTGCTGCGGGAACACCACGATGCCAATACTCAACGACACCCGCAGTGAATAACGATCCAGTTCAAACGGCGCATCAATCGCATTTACCAGCTGCTGCGCCAGCGCCGAGGCTTGCAAATCATTGTATTGTGGACACAGCAGCACAAACTCATCGCCACCCAGTCGCGCCAGCAGCACGCCCTCGCCCAGCTGCACGCGCAGACGTTCGGCGACCGCGATAAGCAGGCGATCGCCCACGTGATGGCCCCAGGTATCGTTGACGGCTTTGAAGCCGTCGAGATCCATAAACATCAGTGCAAAGCTTTCATCCTGCAAGGTGGCTTGCTTGATCTGTGCCGTCAGCTGCTGCTCCAATAACACGCGGTTAGGGAGCGAGGTGAGATTGTCATGCATCGCCAGCTGGCGCAGTTCGCTATTGGCACGCTTGAGCTTGGCCGCCAGACGCGCGGCGCGCAGCTGAGCATCCAGCATGGAAACTAACAGCGTGAGGCCAAGGATGGACAGCGTGATAATGGTCACCCACACCGCCAGTCCATCCTCACTGATGCCATGATGCTGCTGCATGGTGCTCGGCATGCTGTACTCCGCCGCCGCCATGCCGGTGTAGTGCATCCCGGCGATGGCAATACCCATCACCAGCGCGGCACAGACACGCATAATCCACACGCTCTCGCCCTGGCGCAGATGAAACGCCAGCCACAGTGCCGCCCCCGAGGCGGCATAGGCAATCACCACGGAGAGCGCGACCAATGGCATGTCCCAGCGAATCGCCGGTTCAATCATCAGGGCATTCATGCCGATGTAATGCATCGCCACCACGCCGCTGCCGAGTATCAGGGTGCCACTTATCAGCCGACGCGGGGTCAGATGGCTGCCCTGAACACCCTGGGCGAAGGCGAAGATGGCAGAGAGGATCGCCACCAGCAGGGAAACCGTGGTGAGGGTAATGTCATAACGCATGGTCATCGGCATCATCATCGCCAGCATGCCAATGAAGTGCATCGCCCAGATGCCAATGCCCATCGCGGTGCCACCGCCAATCAGCCACATTTTCGCCAGGCAGCCGCGTGAAACCGCGACGCGTCCAGCCGTATCCAGTGCGGTAAACGCAGCAATGAAGGCCACGATCAATGAAACCGTGACCAGAACGCTATCCCAGGTAACTAGCAGCATGTGCGCTCCTAAAATCAGCCCGCTGCTGAGCAGGAGCTGTATCGTCAAAAATGATCAAAAGGTCGAAACATTGATTAAGGGTGAGTAATGACCGCACGCAGTGAGGCAGAGGGGGGAGCCGATCCAGACAATTCTGGAAACACCGCGCTATGTTTTTGGTTTTTCATCTTCAGTCGCAGTCAGAAAAATTAATAATATCTGATTAATGCACGAACATAGCATTGAACGGTTAATCGCGGTAGAGGGTTAAATCACTCGCTGTTTAGTTTTTTTAACCGGTTGTCACCCCTTGCGATTACTACGTTATCGGCGATAAGTGTGAATTGATTAATGAAAAATCTAAGCGCAACGCTCCCAGTGTTGATTTGCTGATCTATAGTAAAGAAAACTGATATAAATCATAAACCCACCACCTAAGAATATTCCTAGATGTCGGGCACTTACGCAGTAAAGCCGATCGTGGCTCTTGTTTGACTTCGGATTCGTTACATAAATAAATCACCAGGTGAAAAAGCACTGACCTTGGATAATCAGTAAGGAATGATTATGAAACTCAAGCTTTTTCTTTTGGCGTCCAGCCTGAGCGTAGTGCTCGCCCCTCATGCGGCTTTTGCCGCCACCACAACGGGAACCATTAATGCGACCCTGACCCTGACCACCGGTTGTCTGGTGAATGGTCAGTCTGCCACCACAGGCGTCAACTTCGGTACCCTGAACTTTGGTAGCAGCGCCGCAACCTTCGATACCCTGAATGCCACGCTGGTCGGCGCATCGGGCAACGGTATTTATGTTCGCTGCACCACCGGCCAGACTTTCAACGTGCAGGTCACCAGCAGTAATGCTGCACCGGCGACCATTTACGGCACCGTCAGCGGACAGCCTCGCTATCTGATCCTCGGTTCCAATAACACCCAAGGCATTGCCTATACCCTGTATAGCGATGCGGCATTCACCACCGCCATCGCCAATAACACCAACATTGCCGCCAGCGGCACCACGGACCCGACCTTAGGCACTAACTACGCCATTTATGGTCGTGTGGTGGGCGGCGGGTTTAACCCGCTGATTCCGGCAGGGACTTATACCGACACCATTAACGTTGCGGTGAACTACTGAGGTCAGTTGTAGGGTAATCAGGGTGGCCGTAGTGCAGCGTTGGGTGCACATTGCAGGCGGCCTCGCCCTGCTGATAGGGAGCGTCTCTGCCTGGGGGTTGCCAACCGCAGCCTTTCAGGTCTCTGCATCAGTAGTGGCAGGCTGTGTTGTCTCCGGTACCAATACCGGGGTCTTTGGCACGCTTAATTTCGGTACGCAATCTGGCGTATCGTCCAGCAGCGTGAGCGCCAGCTATGTGCAAAGCACCACCATCACCCTTGCCTGCACGCCAGGCACTGCCGTCAGCATGAGCATTAATGGCGGCTCCAACTACACCTCCACCCGCAATCTTAAGGTCTCGGGCAATACCAATACCGTGCCCTATTACCTCTATACCAATGCGGCGCACACCACGGCGATTCCGGTGAACAGTGCCGTGGCGCTGAGTTACAGCAACGCCAATAACATTACTTTGCCGATTTATGGCCTGTTAACGCTGCCCGGCCCCACGCGCGCCGGCACTTATACCGACACCTTAACCGTTACGCTTAGCTGGTGACGGAAGTGATAAAGAAGGATGAAAAATCATGAACCTGCGCGCCCTGTTACTGTTGTTTATCATGGCACTAATGCCTGCTGCCCACGCTGCCAATTCGCTGATGATTTGGCCCATCGATCCCACCATCAATCCCGATGATAAAGCCAGTGAGCTTTGGCTGGAAAACCGTGGGAATGCCACCACCATGATGCAGGTGCGCATCTTTAGCTGGCTGCAAGTGGGCGGTCAGGAACAGTATCAAACTCAGCAGCAAGTGGTCGCCAGCCCGCCGATGGTGCGCCTCGAACCGGGTCAGAAACAGCTGGTGCGACTCATTAAGCAGGGCGCGCCGGAAGCGGGACGCGAAATGTCCTACCGCGTGGTGCTGGATGAAATCCCTACGCCACGCACGCCCGGCGAAAATCAGGCGGGATTAACCTTCCAGATGCGCTATTCGGTTCCGCTGTTTGTTTATGGTAACGGCGTCACCAGCGACAGTGCGAAGCCGCAACTCAGCTGGCAACAGGTGGACAGTGGTGGAAAACGCTGGCTGGAACTCACCAACCGTGGCAATGGCCATGCGCGGCTGAGTAACGTCACCATTGGTGGTCGCCGCCTGGGCAATGGCCTGTTTGGCTACGTACTGGCAAACAGCAGCAACCGCTGGCCATTAACCAGCAGCGTGAGCGGTGAGCTGTCCGCAGAAGTGAATAAAGGGCACTGGAGCAGCGCGGCCGCGCGTTGATGACGTTTTCGCTGCATCCCTGCACGTTGGCAGTGGCTAGCGTGCTATGCCTGTTACCTCAAATCAGTAGCGCGGAGACCTTTTCCGAACTACCACCGCCCCCTGCGCTGGAGAACAACGCCAGCGGTCAGCAGTACATGCTGGAGCTGGTGGTGAATCAGAACGCGCGCGGCGATATCGTGCCGGTGGAGCGTAAAAACGGCGACTTTTGGCTGCGCAGTGGCGATTTAAAGCGTGCCGGTATCCCTGCGGAGAAACTCCAGGGCGAGCAAATCGATGTGAATCAACTTGCGGAGGTGAAAGCAGAATATGACGAGCGCCGTCAGCGCCTGTTGCTCACCGTTCCGCCCGCCTGGCTGCCCGGCCAGGTGATCGGTAAAGATCAGCGCGGCCCTCGCTATCCGGGGCGAGCCAGTAACGGTGCGCTGCTCAATTACGACTTTTACGCCACGCGTACCGATAATGCCGGTTCCCGCCTGTCGAGCTGGAATGAGCTGCGCGTGTTTGGCCCCAGCGGGCAATTCTCCACTAATGGCGTGTATACCCAACAGCTTGAAGGCGGTGTCAGCGGCCAGCAAGAGGGATACATTCGCTACGATACCTGGTTCAGCAATGAAGATGAGAACGATGCAATTAGCTGGCGCGCCGGGGATCTGGTCACCGATGCGCTGAGCTGGAGTAACAGCGTGCGTCTGGGCGGCGTGCAGATCGCGCGTGATTTCAGCGTGCGACCGGATTTGGTCACTTACCCGCTACCGGCGTTTTCCGGCCAGGCCGCAGTGCCCTCTTCCGTCGATCTGTTTATTAACGGTTATCGCAGCACGCAAGCCAATGTGCAGCCGGGTCCGTGGTCGCTGACCAATGTGCCGTTCGTCAATGGCGCGGGCGATGCGGTGATCACCACCACCGATGCCGTGGGGCGCCAGGTCACTACCACGCTGCCGTTTTATGTCTCCAGCAGCCTGCTGCGACAGGGTTTGTCGGATTACTCCTTCTCGGCCGGTGCTATTCGTGAAAACTACGGACTGGAGAACTTTGACTATGGCGCAGCAGCAGCCAGCGGTTCTTATCGTTATGGGTTAACCGACTGGCTGACGCTGGAGAGCCATGCGGAAGGCAGCGACAGCGTGGCCACCGGCGGCGCTGGGGGATTGGTGAAGCTCGGCAGCTGGGGCGTGGTCAATGGTGCGCTGGCACAAAGTCAGATGGAAGGTAAACCCGGCACGCAATACAGCTGGGGTTATCAATATAACAACAGCTGGTTTAGCCTCGGCACCCAGCATGTATTACGCACCGCCGATTACGGCAATCTGGCGCTGGTCGGCAGCCGGGGCGACAGCGCCAACACCAGCTACTCACTGGCGCGACGCAGTGCGCAGTACACCGCCAGCGTGTCACTCAATCAATACGGCAGTCTGGGACTGGCCTACTTTGATATTGCCGGCGGATCGGGCGATCGCACCCGTTTATGGAACCTGTCCTGGAGTAAAAACCTGTGGGGTAACAGCAGCCTGTATATCTCCGCCAGCCGCGATCAGGAACAGGGCGACTGGAGCGGTGCCATCTCTTTGGTGATCCCATTCGGCGAGCAGAGCAGTGCTTCGGTGAGCTACGAGCGCGATCAGCAGGGCAACAACAATCAGCGCCTCTACGTGTCACGCGCCATGCCGACCGATGGTGGCTTTGCGTATGATGCGGCCTGGGCCAATCAGGGTGGCGACAGCGGTGATTACCGCCAGGCAAGCCTGCGCTATCGCAATAACAAAATCGACACCTCTGCCGGGTTCTACGGCGATAACGATAACACCACGCAGTGGGCCGATTTCACCGGTTCGCTGGTGCTGATGGATAACCGCGTGTTTGCCGCCAACGACATCAATGATGCATTTGTGGTGGTGAAAACCGATTACCCGGATGTCACGGTGCGCTATGAAAACCAGGCAATGGGACGCACCGATAATCAGGGCTATTTGCTGGTGCCATCGATCAGCAGTTACTACGGCGCAAAATACGATATCGATACCCTGGATTTACCTGCCGATCGTACCGCACCGAAGGTGGAACAGCGTTTCGCGGTGAAACGGAAAAGCGGTTACCTGCTGAACTTCCCGGTGGAGCGCCTGCGTGCCGCCAGCGTGGTGCTACAGGATAAACAGGGGCAACCGTTGCCGATCTCCAGCCAGGTGTTGCGCCCGAATCAGGGTACGGAATATATCGGATGGGATGGCATTGTCTGGATGGAGAATCTGAGCGCAGAAAACCCGATTCATGTCGTGACGCCTGATGGGCGCAGTTGTGATACCACGCTGACCATTGCGGACGGCCAGCCAAAAGCGCTGGAGACCTACGGTCCGCTGACGTGCGATCTGCCGCCGCCGTCGCCGGGTTCGGCGGTCAGCACGGCCAATAATTCACAGTCAGGAATCTCACCATGAGAAAGTTTCTTTTGCTGCTGGCGCTGTTTCTGCTGCCTGGTATGAGTTATGCGGCCTGTACGCTTTCAGCGCCGACGGCAACCTTTGGTTCCGTGACCACCTTTGCGGTGGGGTCTACCGCGCAAGCCACTTCCAGCATCACCAACGTTAACTGTGGAACAGGCACGCTTTCGCTGTTGGGTACCGATAATGTCACCTACGCCTTTACCACTGCCACCTATCTCAGCGGCACGCGTGCCGTGTTGAAAACCGCCAGCACCGGCACGGACAGCATTCCGATTCAGATGTGTATCGACAGCGCTTGTGCCAGCGAACTCACGCAGGGGTCTAACCACGTTTATAGTTCATCGGCATTGTTAACACTGGGCAGCACGCTCAATTTCAATATTCCGCTTTATTTCCGCACAGTGCCTGGACAGGTGATTGCCGCAGGTAGTTACACGACGACGATTACGCTCACGGTGAGCTATACGGTATGTGCCGGGTTGAACGTAGCAGGTTTATGCGTAGGTACAGTACAAACCAGCACCGGCACCCCCATGCCGATTACCGTCAATCTTGTTGTCACCAACGACTGCACCACCATCACCGCGCCTAACGTGAGTTTTGGCAGCGCACCGCTGGTGGGGAGTTTCTCCACGGTGCAGCAGACGATCAACGTGGTGTGTTCTAAAGGCAGCACCTTCACTGTGGGGTTGAGCAATGGCAGCTACTACAGCGGCACCACGCGCCAGATGGCGAGCGGTACCAACCGGCTGGCTTATGACATTTATAAAGGCACCACCACCACGACACGCTGGGGACCCACTGGCACCGACCGCTGGAGTAGCGCCAGCGCCACCTCCCTGAACGCGGATCTGGTGACGCGCAACTTCACCTATACAGCGCAGATTCTGACGACGCAGAATACGCCAGCGGCGGGAAGTTATACGGATAGTGTGGTGGTGGATCTGTCGTTTTAGGCAGGGCATGGTCGACGATGTCGTTTGTAGGCCCGATGATTGCGTTTCACTGCACCATACCCACACATCTGCATAAACAAAAAAGCAGCCCCTTCAACAAGGGGCTGCTTTATTCGAATAGCTTCTTAACAGGCTGACATGAGGCCCGCTGTCAGCCAGGGCGTTACAGTGAAGCTCCCACCGGCGTGCCGCCATGGCGCGCCTGATACTGTTTCACCATGCGGCCAATCAGCAGCGTGCCGATCAATCCGCACACCGCCGCGAATGACAACCACACGCCGGGCATCGCTTTATCACCCGTGGCATGGATCAGGTAGCTTGAAACCGCTGGCGTGAAGCCACCAAACAGCGCGGTCGCCAGGCTATACGCCAGTGAGAAGCCGGTGGCGCGCACTTCAGCCGGCATAATTTCCGCCAGATAGACCACCATCGCACCGTTATAGCTGGCATACAGGAACGATAACCACAATTCCGCTTCCACCAGATGCGCAAAGGTGGGCGATCCCACCAGCCAGTGCAGCACCGGCCAGGTGGTGAGAATCATCAGGATAGTAAAGATGATCAGCAGCGGACGACGTCCTATGCGATCCGACAGCGAACCCATCACCGGCAACCAAATCAGGTTAGAGATACCGACAAAAAGCGTCACCATAAAACTCTGCTCATCGCTCATCATCAGCACGGTTTTACCGAAGGTCGGGGTGAAGGCGGTGATCATGTAGAACATCACCGTGGTGGTCACCACCATCAGCATACCCGCCAACACCAATGCCCAGTTCTCACCGACCGAGCGCATGATCTGTCCCATGGAAGGATGTTGTTTACGTTTGCTGAACGCTTCGGTTTCTTCCAGCATGCGACGGATCCAGAACAGGAACGGCACAATCATACAACCGACAACGAACGGAATACGCCAGCCCCACTCGGTGACCGCTTCCTTCGCCAGCAGATGATTAAGACCGAGGCCAAGCAGCGCAGCGAAGATCACCGCGACCTGCTGACTACCGGACTGCCAGCTGACATAGAATCCTTTGCGTCCTTTTGGCGCCACTTCAGACAGATAAACCGACACACCGCCCAACTCCACGCCCGCAGAGAAGCCCTGCAGCAAACGACCCAGCAGGATCATAATCGGCGCGGCAGCGCCCAGCGTGGCATAGCCCGGAACCAGGGCGATGGTGAGTGTGCCCAACGCCATCAAGCCCAATGTCAGCAACAGCCCTTTACGGCGTCCGTGATGGTCGATGTAGGCACCGAGAATAATCGCGCCGAGCGGACGCATCAGGAAGCCCGCACCAAAGGTCATCAGCGTGAGCATCAATGAAGCAAAGGGATCATCTCCGGGGAAAAAGGTTTTGGCGATCGCCGTAGCGTAATAGCCAAACACCATGAAATCGTACATCTCAAGAAAGTTACCACTGGTAACGCTAAAGATGGTTTTGGCACCGCCTTGCGATGGCTTTTGTAAAGATTGACTCGCGCTCATATTGTCCTTCCTGGGTTTTTCTTCCGTTGTAGCGGGTTGCGCCAGGAATAGATGTGATCGGCTTCACCATTGCAGTTTACAAAAGTGAGACCAAAAGTAACAAGAAATTAACATTGACGGCGGGAGCAAATAAAAAGGGCCGCTATCGATAGCGGCCCTTGTGAGCGATAAGATGGGGTGATTTATTTCTTCACCGTCTCCATGCCCATCAAACCAATCTTCAGATAACCCGCTTCGCGTAACTGATCCATCACGCTCATCAGGGTTTCATAATCCACAGACTTATCCGCCTGGAAGAAGATGGTGGTGTCTTTCTTGCCTTCGGTCTGCGCCGTCAGCGCATTCACCAGCGTCTCTTTGGTGACCGCATCGTTGCCGATATAGATCTGCTTATCTTCCTTAATAGAAAGGTAAACCGGTTTTTCCGGACGCGGCTGCGGTGCGCTGGTGGAGGCAGGCAGGTTAACGCGCACATCCACCGTGGCTAATGGCGCGGCGACCATAAAGATGATCAGCAGAACCAGCATAACGTCGATAAACGGCGTCACGTTGATTTCATGCATTTCGCCATCGCCTACCGAGTCATCGTTTAAACGCATCGCCATAATACTTATCCTACACGCAGTTTCTGTGCCGCTGCCGGACGGGTCGCTTCTTTCGCGGTGTCCACATTGCCGAGATCCAGATCACGGCTCTGCAGCAGCATCACCTGCGCCGCAACATCACCCAATGAGGCTTTGTAGCTGGCAATCATGCGCGCGAAGACGTTGTAGATAACCACAGCAGGAATAGCAGCAACCAGACCAATCGCGGTCGCCAGCAACGCTTCTGCGATGCCCGGCGCCACAACAGCGAGGTTGGTGGTCTGGGTTTTAGCGATACCGATAAAGCTGTTCATGATGCCCCAAACGGTACCAAACAGACCGATGAAGGGTGCAACAGAACCGATGGTAGCGAGGAAGCCGTTACCGCGACCGGCATGACGGCTGAATGCCGCAACGCGACGATCAAGGCGGAAGCTGGTACGTTCCTTAATGCCATCAAGGTCTTCGGTACCTGCAGAGAGCTCCAGCTCGTTCTGCGCATCGTTCAGCAACACCGCACTGTGGCTGTGACTTTTAAAGCTTTCAGCGGCGCGGTAAGCATCATTAAGCGAACGCGCTTCGCCCAGCGCCTGCTGTTCGCGTTTCAGGCGACGTTTCGCCCCGCTCAGCTCAGCAAACTTGCCGAAGAAAATCGCCCAGGTGACAACCGAGGCCAGTAACAGGCCAATCATCACCACTTTTACCACGATATCGGCATGCTGATACATGCCCCAAACGGAGAGGTCCGTTTGCATCAAATCACTGGCTACCACGCTGCGTCTCCAACTTCTGTTGCACAGTTCACGATTGAAGCGCGGATCATAGCAAAAAAATTGACCGAAGTGATAGTAGTTCTCATTACTATTTACAAACGATTAATGCTTCAATTTCCAACAATCTATGTGGTTTTTATGGATGCGCTGGCTGATGTTTTACAAATGTGACCTAAACTGAAAATTTATTAAAACATCGTTTCAAAATGTGATGTATTTCATCCAATCAACATTTGACCACTTTTTCGCCAGCGCAATTTCACTATTCTGAGCCAGCCCTTCCCGATTGTGGTGTGCCTGACACCGCAAATGATCATCAAGCTGGAGCAATAATAATGACATCTAAAAAACGACTCACGATTGCAATCTCTTCTCTGGTTATGCTGCTGGCGAGTGGTGCTCACGCCAAAGTGTTAAAAGTCGCGGAAGTACAGCCCGCCGGTTATCCCACTGTGGTCGCGCTGCAGCATATGGGCGATAAGTTAAAAGAAGCGACGCAAGGACGATTAGAGTTGAAGGTCTACGCTGGCGGCGTGCTGGGCGATGAGGATCAAACGCTGCAGCAGGTTCAGCTCGGCGCGATTGACATGATTCGCGTCTCGCTGGCTCCTGTCACCACTATCGCCCCTGAAACCAGTGTGCTAACCCTGCCCTATGTGTTCCGCGATGAAGACCACATGCACAAGGTGCTGGATGGCGATGTCGGCAAACAGATTGTCGAGAAATTCGATAACGATCCCCGCACGCGCATGGTGTTCCTCGGCTGGACCGACGCGGGCACACGCAACATGATCACCAAAAAACCCATCACCAAACCCGAAGATTTGCAGGGGATGAAAATTCGCGTGCAGAACAGTGCCATTTCACTGGCCACGCTGAAAGCGATGGGTGCCAATCCTGTGGCAATGGGCGTCAGCGAAGTGTTTAGCGCCATGCAAACTGGCGTGGTCGATGGCACAGAGAACAATCCACCGACGTTTGTCGCCCACAACTATCTGCCCGTGGCGAAGTACTACACCCTGAGCGGCCACTTTATTCAGCCGGAGATGATCCTGTTCTCTAAAGCCTCATGGGGACGGCTCTCCGCTGAAGATCAGGCGCTACTGAAGAAACTCGGCAAGGAAGCGCAGGATGAAGAGCGCCAGCTGTGGGCCACTTACACCGCCCAGTCAGTGGAGAAAATGAAAGCCGGCGGCGTGACATTCCAGGACACCAACCGCGATTACTTTATGAAAGCCACGCAACCGGTGCGCGACCAGTTTGGCGGCAATTATCAGGATCTGATGAAACAGATTGCGGATGTGAAATAACCCTCTCAGCGCCGCGCGACCGCGTGGCGCCTTGCTCAGGTAACGAAGCATGAATGCATATTCCCGTTTAATGGATGGGCTCTATCTGTTGTGCATGGGCATCGCGGCGGTAGCCCTGTTGATCATGGTCACGGTGATACCCATCGGTATTTTCGCGCGCTATGTGCTGAACGGTGCCCTCTCATGGCCGGAGCCGGTCGCTATCGTCTGCATGATCATCTTTACCTTTATTGGTGCGCCCGTCGGATTGCGGGCAGGCACACACATTTGTGTGTCGATGGTGACCGATCGCCTTTCCGAAACCGGGCAAAAATGGGCGCAACGGCTGTGCAACCTGCTGCTGATCGTGGTGTGTCTCATCCTGCTGCAGGCCAGCTACAGCTTGTGCGAGGCCATGTGGATTCAACCGCTGGCGGCCTTGCCTGCTGTGACGTATGGCGAAATGTATCTGCCCATTCCTATCGGCGCGCTGTTTACGCTGCTGTTTGTGATCGAGCGAATACTGAATGGCGATCAAAGTCAGCGTCCGCTAGTGACGCTGGGCGGCACACACTAAATTCGGAGCACTAAAATGGATGCTTTCATTCTGGTTGGTAGTTTGGTGTTGCTGCTGTTGGTCGGCTTCCCGGTGGCGTTTGCCGTGGGGTTTGCCGCTTTTATTGGCGCCTGGTGGATTGATTTGCCACTGGAAGCCGTGGTGATTCAGATCACCAACGGGGTAAACAAATTTTCACTCCTCACCATTCCGTTCTTCATTTTGGCCGGGGCGATCATGGCCGAGGGAGGGATTGCCCGACGTCTGGTGAACTTTGCCTATATCTTCGTCGGTTTTATCCGCGGGGGCTTGTCGTTAGTGAATATCGTGGCATCGACATTTTTTGGCGCGATTTCAGGATCGTCAGTGGCCGATACCGCCTCGATCGGGTCGGTGATGATCCCGCAAATGGAGCAAAAAGGTTATCCGCGAGATTTTGCCGCCGCCGTGACCGCCAGCGGTTCAGTGCAGGCGGTATTAACGCCGCCCAGCCATAACTCCGTGATCTACTCGCTGGCCACCGGTGGCGTCGTTACCATATCCTCATTGTTTGTTGCGGGTATTATCCCCGGGCTGATGCTGGGATTCTGTTTGATGGTGATGTGCCTTGCGTTCGCACGCAAGCGCGGTTATCCCAAAGGTGAAGCCATTCCGTTGCGTCAGGCGGTGAAAATCTTCTTCGATGCGTTCTGGGGACTCTTTACCATCGTCATTATTTTGGGCGGCATTCTTTCCGGCATTTTTACCGCCTCGGAATCCGCTGCGATCGCCTGCCTGTGGGCGTTTTTTGTCACGATGTTTATTTATCGCGATTTCAAATGGAATCAGCTGCATATTCTGGTGTTTCGTACCATCAAAACCGTCACCATTGTGATGGTATTGATTGCCTTTGCGGCGGGCTTTGGCGCAGTGATGACCTTTATGCAACTGCCGACCATGATCACCGATGCCTTCACCAGCATCTCTGATAACAAATACGTGATTCTGATGTGCATCAACGTGTTACTGCTGGTGATCGGCACCTTGATGGACATGGCCCCTATTATTCTGATTTTAACCCCTGTCTTGCTGCCCGTTGCCACCAGTCTGGGCATCGATCCTGTGCATTTTGGCATGATTATGATGACCAACCTGGGTATCGGTCTGATCACCCCGCCGGTCGGTACCGTGTTGTTCGTTGCCAGCGCCGTCAGTAAACAGAAAATTGAGCAAGTGGTGACGGCCATGCTGCCCTTCTACGTCACGCTGTTTTTCATCCTGATGCTGATCACTTACGTGCCCGCGCTATCGCTCTGGCTGCCGCATGTCATGGGTGTGATGTAACGCGAAATCGCAGGGACGCGCTTTTGCCCGGCCAATTCATCGACTGACTCCGATAATCCGCAATCAGGGTCAACCCACTGCGGTGTTTCGTGGTAACGTGAATGTTTTGTGGTAAGTGTCAGGAAAGGCAGTGATGGCAACGAATAAAATTGATACCACGCTGGTTAGCGCGGGACGAAGCAAACGTTACACTCAGGGCTCAGTTAACAGCGTCATTCAGCGCGCATCTTCACTGGTTTTTGACACGGTTGCTGACAAAAAACGGGCGACGGCAGGTCGTGCATCGGGCGAGCTTTTTTATGGTCGCCGTGGCACCCTCACCCACTTCTCGCTGCAAGACGCCATGACCGAACTGGAAGGCGGCGCGGGTTGCGCGCTGTATCCGTGCGGTGCAGCGGCAGTATCCAATGCGATTATCTCTTTTGTCGAAGCGGGCGATCACATTCTGGTGAGCGGCGCGGTGTATGAACCGACGCAAGATTTCTGCACCAAAATTCTCAGTAAGCTGAATGTCACCACCACGTTCTTTGATCACTGCATCGGCAGCGAAATCAGTGAACTGATTCAGCCGAACACGCGCGTGGTATTCCTCGAATCTCCCGCCTCCATCACCATGGAAGTGCAGGACATTCCCGCCATCGTCGCCGCCGTGCGTGCGAAAGCGCCCGACGCGATCATCATGATTGATAATACCTGGGCGGCGGGCGTGTTGTTTAACGCGCTGGAGCATGGCATCGATATTTCGATTCAGGCGGGCACCAAATACATTATTGGTCACAGCGATGCGATGATTGGCACCGCCGTCGCCAATGAACGTTGCTGGCCGCAGCTGCGTGAAAACTCGTACCTGATGGGCCAGATGGTGGATGCCGATACAGCGTATATGGCCAGTCGCGGCTTGCGCACGCTCGGTACGCGTTTGCGCCAGCATGAAGAGAGCGGTTTGCAGGTTGCCGAATGGCTGGCGGCACAACCGGAAGTGGCGCGCGTTAACCATCCGGCGCTGGCGCAGAGTAAAGGTCATGAATTCTGGCAGCGCGATTTCAACGGCAGCAGCGGACTGTTTTCCTTCATTCTGCATGAAAAACTGAGTCGTGAGCAGCTGGCGAATTACCTCGATCACTTCCACCATTTCAGCATGGCTTATTCCTGGGGTGGCTATGAATCCCTGATTCTGGCCAACCAACCGGAAGAGCTGGCGGAGATTCGTCCGGCAGGCGGCGTCGATTTCGACGGTACGCTGGTGCGTTTGCATATTGGTCTTGAACACGTTGATGACCTGCTGAACGACCTGAAAGCGGGCTTTGCGCGCTTAAAACAGTAAATATTTAAACAAAACCTAAACCATTTCGTGCCGCATCGGTGAGATCAACGTCTGCGATGCCACAGATGGTTAAAATAGAATCCTTGTGACTCGATGGGATAGCAGATGGGTGTTTTACATGAGATTGTTCACGCGCTCTGGCATCAGGATTTTGCCGCGCTGGCCAATCCGGATGTCGTGTGGATTGTCTACGGCGTGATGTTTTTAACGCTGTTTCTGGAAAACGGTTTGTTGCCTGCCTCTTTTCTGCCGGGTGACAGCCTGTTGCTGCTCGCAGGCGCCATGATTGCCAAAGGCGTGATGGATTTCGTGCCCACCATGGTGATTCTGACCACTGCCGCTAGCCTGGGTTGCTGGTTGAGTTATTTACAGGGGCGATGGCTGGGCAATACGCGGATGGTCAAAAGCTGGTTGATGCATTTGCCGGCGCAATATCATCAGCGCGCCTGGAATCTGTTTAACCGCCACGGTTTGATGGCGCTGCTGGTCGGGCGTTTCCTGGCGTTTGTTCGTACCTTGCTGCCGACCATGGCGGGCATTTCGGGTTTACAGAATGGGCGCTTCCAGCTGTTTAACTGGCTGAGCGGCGCGCTGTGGGTCGGGATTGTGGTCGCCATGGGCTATGGCATCAGTCAGGTGCCGTTTATCAAGCGTCACGAAGATCAGGTGATGGCGGTGCTGATGGTGCTGCCGATGGTGTTGCTGTTTGTCGGTCTGACCGGCAGCATCGTGGTGATCTGGAAAAAACGCCGCCAGAAAATATGATTAAGACGCGGCGTCAAACGGCAACGTTTGGCGCACGCGGCTGGCTTCCTCTCCCGGCGTCACGCCGAAATAGCGCTTAAACTCCCGCGAGAATTGCGAAGGGCTTTCATAGCCTACACGTACCGCTGCCGCACTGGCTTTCATCCCATCCTGCAACATCATTAATCGTGCCTGATGCAGACGATAGCGCTTCAGATATTGCAGCGGCGAGGTTTGGGTGACGGCTTTAAAGTTGTGATGAAACGCCGAAACGCTCATGTTCACTTCGGCTGCCAGCATATCGACGCTGAGACTTTCGGCGAAATGGCTTTCGATGCGTCGCAAGGCGCGCGCAATCTGGCTGAACTGGGTCTGACGATTCACCAGCGACAGCAGCGCACCGCCAATCGGGCCGGTGAGCACATAGTAGATAATTTCCCGCACCAGCTGTGGGCCCAGCACGCGCGCATCACGCGGATGGCTCATCGCATCCAGCAAACGCTCGGCAGCGCACAGCATCTCTTCACTCATAAACGCCGAATGGATACCGGAAGTCTGCAACTGCGGCTGAAATTGTTCGTCGTCGCCAATATCCATCAACAGATCCTGCAAGCTGGCGATATCCACGCTCAGGCACATGCCGGCCAGCGGCTCTTCCGGAGTGGCTTCGGTTTCGCATTCCACCGGCAGCGGTACGGTCAGCATCAAATACTTCGTGGCGTCGTAATGAAACACCGTGCTGCCGAGATAACCGGTTTTACGTCCCTGAAAAAGAATCACAATGCCGGGTTGATACATCATCGGCGTGCGCGGAAGCGTTTCGCAGGCGTAGATGAGCTTGACGTTTTCCACAGCGCACAGCGGCTTACGCGCATCATTCATTAGCGCGGTTACGCGCTGCGCCAGCTGGCGGCAAAGGGCATCGTTCGGCATGGATCACTCTCAGGCAGCAAAAAAATCAGTGTGCCGCAATGCTGCTCAAAGCTCCACCCTTCAGCAGAATCAGGCAAGATTCTGGCAGAAATGACCAGGGTAAAAGGGCGAGGTGATTGCCACAATGATCCTGCGGTTGAGTTTGTTGACTAGACTTAACCACAGCGCTTTTACGGTAAGTCACTGCGACAGATAAGGAGCAACTATGGCAGAGCAACCCATTATCAAACTGCACGACGGCAATATGATGCCGCAACTCGGACTCGGTGTCTGGCAAGCGAGTATCGAGGATGCCCGGGCGGCGATTGTCGAGGCCCTAAAAGTAGGCTATCGCTCGATTGATACCGCCGCCATCTACAAAAATGAGGAAGCCGTCGGTCAGGCACTGCAGGACACCGATGTCGCACGCGAAGATATATTCATTACCACCAAACTGTGGAATGACGACCAGCAGAACGGTCAGCAGGCGATTGAGACCAGCCTGAAGAAGCTGCAACTGAAGAGCGTCGATCTCTATCTGATGCACTGGCCGTGCCCGGAAAAAGATCACTACGTTGAAGCCTGGAAAAAGATGATTGAGCTGCAACAGCAGGGCTTAACCAAAAGCATTGGCGTCTGTAACTTCCATGAAGCCCATCTCAAACGCCTGATCGATGAAACAGGCGTCTCGCCGGTGGTGAACCAGATTGAGCTGCACCCGATGCTGCAACAGCGCACCCTGCATGCCTGGAACGCACTGCATCAGATCCAAACCGAATCCTGGAGCCCGCTGGCGCAAGGCGGTAAAGGAGTATTCGATCAGGAGATCATCCGCGAACTGGCGAAGAAATACGGTAAGACGCCAGCGCAGATTGTCATTCGCTGGCATCTGGATAGCGGATTAGTGGTGATTCCAAAATCGGTGACGCCGGAACGTATTCGTGAAAACTTCCAGGTGTTCGACTTCAGACTGGAAAAACCCGAGATCAGCGAGATCACTAAGCTGGATAAAGGAAATCGTTTGGGGCCGGATCCGGAGAGCTTTAACGGCTAAGTCGGCACCGTTTAACCGCCAGGCGGATACGGTCAATGCGTGCTCGCCTGTATTGGCTTCACAACAGCCATGCGGTCATGCGCGGGTTGCTATGAATCGTGACCCTGTCGATTTGACGATCTGTTGTAAGGTGCGCATCGCTGCGCACCTTTTTTCTTATGGCACCGGATTGACCTGCAACTGCCCCGCCGTGCCGCGGTCGGCTAATTCCAGCGTCTGGCTGTAGTAGACAAACGGGAAGTGATCCGACGAACTCTGCGGGAAGCTCACCAGCAACTCCACATCACCATCCACCCATACCGTATCTTTCCAGCCGCGATCTTCGCCCATCGGCTGTGCGCCATTGACGCTTTTGATCAGGAACATCACGCCCTGAATATGCAGCGATTGCGGGCGATCGGCATGGATAATCCAGCGTTCAAAGGTGCCCTGCTGCACCGTGGTGTCGATGCGGCTCATGTCCCACAGTGCGCCATTGATGCCCGGCACACTGTCGCCAATGCGGAATTCGCGCGTGCGTACCGCCACGCCATCCAGAATCTGATCCGCTAATAAACGCATCGGCAGATTGTCGGTAACCAGCGGCAGTAAGCCGGTTGGCCGCAGGCTCAGAACCAGCGTGTTGGCGAGGATGGAGGAAGGTTCAAACAGACCACGCAGGCGATCCATCAGGCCCGCCGCAGTTCCTGCCGTAATCGAGACTTCATCGCCCTGCGACATATCCACCAGCACTTCACGGCGTTCACCGGGTGCCAGCGACAGCGTTTGCACCGCAACGGGCGCAGGCAGGAAGCCTTGATCGCTGGCAATCACGGTAAACGGACGATTATCCGAGAAGCTCAAATCAAAGCGACGCGCGTTCGAAGCATTCAACAGGCGCAGACGCACCCAACCACGCGACACCTCGACATACGGATTCTGCACGCCGTTAACCAGCAACGTATCTCCGAGGAAACCGCCGTCTGATGGTGGGTTATAAACCGGCGTGGCAAAGTTATCGAGACGCTTGTCCTGGATAATCAGCGGGAAGTCATCAACGCCATAGTGTTTGGGCAGCGGCAGCGCTTTGCTGACGTCATCTTCAATCAGCCACATGCCCGCCAGACCGTTGTAGACGTGTGGCGCCATACGATTTGGCGTATTGGCGTGATACCACAAGGTCGATGCGCCCTGACGTACCGGCAATACCGGCGCCCAGTCAACGCCGGCTGACATCATGCGCGGTGCACCGCCCATTAAGGCACCCGGCACCTGCAATCCACTTACCGTCATCGCCACCGGTTCGTTGAGACGGTTGCTGTAAATCAACTTCACGTCATCGCCGCTGTAGACGCGCACCGTGGGACCGAGGTACAGGCCATTAATACCCCAGACCGGCACTTTATTGTTATTACCGCTAAATGACCAATGGCTGCGTTGCAGCGTCAGAAAGAGCGGTTGGCCACGGCGAGACTCAAGCAGTGGCGGAACAGGAAGCGGCACATCGCCCATCGGAGCCGCAGCGTAGGCGGCATAAGGCATGCTACTGGTCGCCAGCGCAACACCGGCGGAAAGCTGAATAAACTGACGTCTGCTGCAAGACATAAAACTTCAGACCTTTTGAGCGGGGCGTGAAGACGCCGTGTCCATGTTGTTCTTGTTAGTGAGTTTTTGCTGTGATGAGCACGGGGCAGCGTTTCTACCCCGTGGATGGCTAGAGTTTACCGTTTTTTTCGCGTTCGGCGACTTCGGCGTTCAATTCTTCCAGCTTAGCAGACATTAATTCGCGGCAGTGGGTGGCTAATTTGCGCACCGAGGTGGTTTCAAACTGTTTGGTATCCACTGGCGGCAGCATTTCAACAATCACCAGGCCGTTGTTCCAGCGATTAAGTTTCACTTTGCCGTGGGTATTCGACACCACCACAGGGATGATCGGCACACCTGCTGCCACTGCAGCATGAAACGCACCGGTTTTAAACGGCAGTAAACCACGGCCACGGCTGCGGGTACCTTCCGGGAACATCCAGAATGAAATCTTCTTTTTATTAAACTGCTCGACCAGTTCACCGATGGTGCCATGCGCTTTTGCGCGGTTATCACGGTCAATCAGCAAATTACCGGTCAGCCAGTAGAGTTGACCAAAGAATGGGATCCACAGCAGGCTCTTTTTGCCGACGGTGACCGTGGTCGGCTGCACGATCTTCGCCGCCGTGATCATGTCGTAATTGTTCTGATGGTTGGCAATGTAAATCGCATTGCCATAGCTCTCCGCGTCGGCGGGTTTGCGCAGCTCGACTTTGACGCCAAACACCGTCGACAGGCGACCAAACATGTGGCCGAACGTCGCCACATGGCGAGGATTACGCGGTGAGAACAAACACCAGATACTGCCGAAGATGCACACCAAAATCGAATAAACGATAACAATAATCGTGCGTAAAATTAGTAACATAGCTTCCTCAAGTTGGGCAATCCATTGCCTGGTCAGTCTTATTCTTCGCTACTGGCGTCACTTTTCGGGCGCGCTGGCGCGTTCACTTCCACGCTATCAATGCGCTGCAGGCCACGCGACACGCTGCCACGACGACCGCGATCGGCACGCACTTTTTGCAGATCTTCATCGCGCATAATCAGCTTACGTTTGCCGACATACAGGGTAATCGAGCTGCCCGGCGGCAGAATCAGCAACCACTGCAGCTTATCCACGCCCGCAGCGGCATCCGCTGATGGAATAGAGATGATTTTATTACCTTTGCCTTTCGACATCTGTGGCAGATCGCCCACCGGGAACATCAACATACGTCCGGCCTGGGTAATCGCCAGCAGCATATCATCGCCCGAATGCACCGCCATTGGCGTCATCACTTTGGCATTGTCTGGCAACGTTAGCAGCGCTTTACCGGCGCGGTTGCGCGAAATCAAATCGGCAAAGGTACAGATAAAGCCGTAACCCGCATCGGAGGCCATCAACAGTTTTTGGTCGTCCGCTTCCATCAGCACCTGTTCAAACGCGGCACCTGGCGGTGGCGTCAGTTTGCCGGTCAGCGGCTCGCCCTGCCCGCGCGCCGACGGCAACGAGGTTGGATCCAGCGTATAACTACGGCCGGTGGAGTCGATAAAGGCCACTGGCTGATTGCTCTTACCGCGTGCGGCGGCGAGGTAACTGTCACCGGCTTTGTAACTGAGACCGGTTGGATCGATATCGTGGCCTTTGGCGCTGCGCACCCAGCCCATCTGCGACAGCACAATCGTCACCGGCTCGGCACTCACCAGCTCGGTTTCGCTGAGCGCTTTAGCTTCTTCACGCTCATGCAGCGGCGAACGGCGATCGTCACCGTAGGTCTGGCTATCTGCCAGCAATTCTTTCTTCAGCAGGTTGCTCATCTTGCGTTCGGACGCCAGAATCGCCTGCAGTTGATCGCGCTCTTTCTCCAGCTCCGCCTGCTCACCACGAATCTTCATCTCTTCCAGTTTGGCGAGATGGCGCAGTTTCAGTTCCAGAATGGATTCGGCTTGCGTATCGCTGAGTTCAAAGCGCGACATCAGCACTTGCTTAGGCTCGTCCTCGGTACGGATGATGTGAATCACTTCATCAATGTTGAGGAACGCCACCAGCAAACCTTCGAGGATATGCAGGCGGCGCAGCACGCGCTCTAAACGATAGTTCAGGCGGCGCGTCACGGTATCGCGACGGTACACCAGCCATTCAGACAGGATCTCCAGCAGGTTTTTCACCGCCGGACGGCTATCCAGCCCAATCATATTCAGGTTAACGCGATAGCTCTTTTCCAGATCGGTGGTGGCAAACAGATGATTCATCACCTGCTCCACATCCACACGATTCGAGCGTGGCACAATCACCAGACGCGTTGGGTTCTCGTGGTTGGATTCATCACGCAGATCTTCCACCATCGGCAGCTTTTTATTGCGCATCTGGTTAGCGATCTGCTCCAGCACGCGCGCACCGGAAACCTGGTGCGGCAGTGCAGTGATCACCACATCGCCATCTTCTTTCTTCCACACCGCGCGCTGACGGATCGAACCGCGCCCGCTTTGGTAGATTTTACGGATCTCGCTGCGCGGCGTGATGATCTCGGCTTCGGTCGGATAATCCGGGCCCTGCACAATATCCAGCAACTCATCCAGCGTGGTGTTGGGTTTGTCGATCAGCTTCACCGCCGCTTCCGCCACTTCACGCAGGTTGTGCGGTGGGATATCGGTGGCCATGCCCACGGCGATACCGGTGGTGCCGTTCAGCAGGATATTCGGCAGACGTGCCGGCAACATCTTCGGCTCCTGCATGGTGCCGTCAAAGTTCGGGATGTAATCGACCGTGCCTTGTCCCAACTCACCCAGCAAAATCTCGGCATATTTGGAGAGGCGTGACTCGGTGTAACGCATCGCGGCGAAGGATTTGGGATCGTCCGGCGCACCCCAGTTGCCCTGACCATCCACCAGCGGGTAGCGATAGGAGAACGGCTGTGCCATCAACACCATCGCTTCATAACAGGCGCTGTCGCCATGCGGATGGTATTTACCTAATACGTCACCGACGGTACGGGCAGATTTTTTGAATTTGGCGCTGGCATTGAGGCCCAGTTCCGACATCGCGTATACAATTCGGCGCTGCACCGGCTTGAGGCCATCGCCGATATACGGCAGTGCGCGGTCCATGATCACGTACATGGAGTAGTTCAGGTACGCGTTTTCCGTAAATTTGTGCAGGGCAAGACGCTCTGCACCATCCTGCGTCAATTCGCTCATTAAGCTCGCATCCTCACTTCGTGGCCCGCAACGGCGGGGCATCCGGCGCTCATTTGGCGAGGATAGTACCTTATTCGTGCGAGTTAGTCACAGGGAAGCCAATGACCGCAGGCAGAATCGTATGGCATTAAATAACGTGATATCGGTTGGAAAATGAAAAAGGAATGAGATCAATATCACAATGAATATCCCCATTAATATGTGAGCATGATCGCAATTAATTATTAACTATTTCAGGTGTATTAAAGCTGTCCGTAATCATGGACAACATTTAGTATTGTTGCTTACACCGTCCTTTCCTAAATTTATACTCCATAAGACATCAATATTGCGCTCCTGATTTCTGGCATGAAGAAATAGATAACGAGGAAATAATCTTAAAAACGCTTTGCCAAAATAAAGGGTGACCGAATGCAAATACTGACTTCGCGACAACACCGTTTAGTCAAACTGCTGTTGCAACATGCTGCACCGCAGCCGATCAGAGAATTAGCCCTACAGTTGGGCGTGTCAGAAAAGACGATTCAGCGCGACTTGCAGTGGCTGGAAAGCTGGCTTGGTAGCTGGTCACTGACGCTGGAGAAAACCCCAGGCCGCGGCGTGCGTTTGCGGGTTGATGATATCCAGCAGCGCCTGCAACTGGAGCAGCAACTCAACGGCGATGAAAGCAGTGCCGATGCGCTGGGGCAAAACAGCCGCCGAGTAAAAATTGCCTCGCAGTTGCTGAGTGACGCGCCGCGTGCAACCTCCATCAGTAAGCTGTCGGAACGCTATTTTATCAGCCACGCCTCGATTGTGAATGACCTGAAAGTGATTGAAGAGTGGCTACAACCGTTGGGTTTGACGCTGCAACGTGGGCCAGGTGGCACCCATATCGAAGGTAACGAACAGGCGCTGCGTCAGGCAATGGTCTCCCTGATCAATGATGTGATGCAGCAAAACGTTGCTGGAACGCCGCTGTTGCCACGTCTCGATCCCGGCAGCCAGCAGGCACTGGTGCATTATTTTGGCGATGAGGATGTGGCTTTTGTGCAGACACTGCTGCAACAGATGGAGCAGCAACTCAGTTACCCGCTGGGCGATGCCTGGTATCTGAATCTCTGCACCCATATTCTGATCATGATGCACCGGATGGCGCAGGGGAATGCGCTGGCACTGGCAACTCTGGCCACAATGCAGGATCTCGATCAGCGCATTTTACTGATTGCCCAGCAAATGGTGACGCAGATTGAACAGCGGATGTGCTGTGCCCTGCCCGCCGATGAAGTGGGTTTTATTTATCAATATATCGTGTCATCCGGCATTGTGGTGGAAGAGCGCGGCGATAATGCGCCGATGCATAATCAATTCTGCACCGCAGAGTCCGTAAAAATAACCTGTGAATTAATTGATCGTTTCGCAGCCTTTATTCAGCAAGATTTAGCGCAGGACCGATTATTATTTGACGGCTTACTGGTGCATATAAAGCCACTATTAAATCGACTCAAATATCATATTCATATTCGCAATCCGCTGCTGGAGGATATTCAGCAGGAAATGAAAGGCATATTTTCGTTAACGCACCAGGCGATGCAATTAACCGCTCGCACTTACGGGCTTTCGCCAGTGGCTGACGATGAAATCGGTTATCTCTGCGTGCATTTCCAGGCCGCGCTGGAGCGGCAAATTGCCCATAAACGCATTCTGGTGGTGTGTTCCAGCGGCGTGGGGACGTCGCATCTGCTGAAAAGCCGCATCTTGCGGGCATTCCCTGACTGGGAAATCGCGGGTGTGGTCTCCGCCAGCAATCACGCCGCGTTTTGTCAGAACCAGACAGTGGATTTAGTGATCACCACTATCCATCTCAACGCCGGGCCTATTCCGGCAGTGTATGTGAGTGCATTTTTTAACGATGACGATATCCGGCGGGTCACTGACGCCATGATTGGCAGCCAGCTGCCGGACGGCGCGCACTGCGCGTTGGCTGAACATTAATTGAATGAGGTAAAACCCATGGACATTTCCCGCATTCTGACGCCACGCCGCGTTAACCTGGCACTCACTGCCACCACCAAAGAAGAAGTGATCAACGAACTGACCGATCTGCTGTATCAGGACGGCGCCATCACCGATCGTGCAGCCTTTATTGAAGATGTCTGGCTGCGTGAAGCTGAGGGCTCAACCGGGTTCGAAAACCACGTTGCCATTCCGCACGGCAAGTCTTCCGCCGTCCAACACACCACATTAGCCATTGGGCGTACCCAACAGGATATCCCCTGGGAAACGCTCGATGGCAGCCAGGTGCGCTGCATCATCCTGTTCGCGGTGCGACTGGAAGATCAGAACACTACCCATATTCGCCTGTTGTCGCAGGTGGCCAGCGCGCTGGCCGATGATGAGGTGATAGCCCAACTGCTGGTGGAAAACGACCCCAGCAATATCATCCGGCTGTTTAGCCAGTACGCCGAAACCGACCTCTGTTAATCCCCTAACTCTTTGAGGTGACACATGAATATCGTCTGTGTAGCGGCCTGCACGGCAGGCATCGCGCATACCTATATTGCGCGTGAAAAACTGATCAAAGGCGCTCATGCACTGGGCCACACCATCCACGTTGAAACCCAGGGCACCATCGGCACTGAAACCGCGTTGACGCGTGAAGACATCGCTGCCGCTGACGTGGTGATCCTCGCCATTGATGTGAAGATCAACGGTGAAGAACGCTTTCAGGGCAAACCCATCGTACGAGTGAAAACCGAAGTGGTGATCAAGTCACCGGTGAAATTCCTCGAAAAAGTGGCGGATTCACTGGCGCGTGCCTGAGGAGATCCATCATGAACGACAACAAACGTCAGTACGGACAAGAGATCAAAGGCCATCTGCTCACCGGGATATCCTGGATGATCCCGCTAATCGTCGCCGCCGGGATCTGTATCGCGCTCGGCCAGGTGATTGGCGGGCCGGATGTCGGCAAGCAAACCGGCACTATCGCCTGGATGTTGAATCAGATCGGCGGCTGGGGCATGGGCTTGATCGTGCCGCTGATCAGCGCGGCCATCGCCTACTCCATCGCCGATCGTCCCGGCTTTGCGCCCGGTTTGATCGTCGGTTTTATCTGCGGGCAGATCGGCACCGGTTTTATCGGCGGTATGCTCGGCGGCTTCCTGGTGGGTTACACGGTATTGCTGTTGCGCCGCACCATTAAGCTGCCGCAGTCGATGCAGGGGTTGATGCCGATTATGGTGCTGCCGGTGTTGAGCACCATTATCGCCGGTCTGTTGATGATGACCTTTATTGGCCAGCCGATTGTCTGGCTGCAGAAGGCGCTGATTCATCTGCTGGAATCGATGCAGGGCGGATCGAAGTTTGTGCTGGGTGCGGTGCTGGGTGCGATGGCGACTTTTGACTTCGGCGGCCCCATCAACAAAACCATGTCGCTGTTCGCCGACGGCATGCTGGTCGACGGGATTTATGGCCCGGAAGCAGTGAAGTTTGTCGGCTCAATGATTCCGCCGTTTGGCATCACGCTGTCGTATCTGCTGACGCGCCATAAGTACACCAAAGCGGAGAAAGAGGCGCTGAAAGCCGCCTTCCCGATGGGTATCTGCATGATTACCGAAGGGGTGATTCCGATTGCGGCGCGTGACCTGCTGCGTGTGGTCGGCAGCTGCGTGGTGGCCTCTGCCATCGCCGGTGGGCTGATTATGGTGTGGGGCGTGGAAGCACCGGTGCCGCACGGCGGCATGTTTGTGGTGCCGCTGTTCACCAAACCGCTGATGTTCTGTCTGGCGCTGGGCATCGGCACCGTGGTGTGTGGCGTGATGCTGTCGCTGATGAAGAAGCCAGTGACGCAGGCAGATGAAGAGTTCGATGACGTGGAAGCCCCTGGCGTCCGCGACGAAGAGATCAAATTCACACTGGAATAAGGAGCCACCATGTTTGCCATGATGAATGACCTGATTCAGGCCGCCGCTAAGCAGCAGTATGCCGTGCTGGCGATAAACTGCTTCAACCTTGAAACCGCGCGGGCGGCGATTCAGGCCGCCGAACAGCAGCGTGCACCGCTGATATTGAATGTCTATCAGGGTCACAGCACGCACTTCCCTCCTGCTGTGGCCGTGCCGCTGGTGCAGGCGCTGGCGAAAGACGCCACGGTACCGGTTGCCCTGGCGCTGGACCACGGCAAGGCCTTTCCGCTGATTGGTCAGGCATTCCGCGCCGGGTTCACCGGGCTGATGATCGATGCGTCCGCCGATCCGCTGGCCGAAAATATTCGCCAGACCGCAGCGGTAGTGAAGATGGCGCACACCGCTGGCGTTTGCGTTGAAGGCGAGCTGGGACATATCGCCGATGCGCCGACCTACGAGTTAGCCGATGCCTCCGTGAAGATGACGCAGGTTGCCGACGTGCTGCCGTTTATCGAGCAAACCGATATCGATTTGCTGGCGATTTCAGTGGGCACCGCGCACGGCCTTTATCCGGCAGGCGTGAAGCCGAAGATTGATTTCCAGCGCTTGCAGGAGCTGCATGCGGTCTCAACACGACCATTGGCACTGCATGGCGGTTCGGGCACACCCGCCGAGGATATTCGCCGCGTTAGTCAGCATGGTGTGGCGAAGATTAACGTCGGTGCCGCCGTGTTTGATGCCGGTAAAAACGCGGTTGAGCAGGCGCTGAAACAGCATCCGCACGCGGAACTGGCCGATCTGCTTGGGCTGATGGAATCCGCCTGCCGTGAAGTGGTGATTGAGTATCTGAGCTGGTCGGGATCGGCTGGCAAAGCGTAGTTCGCGGACGCGCCAGATCGCCATAAATGTCACCCCTACGGGGCCCCGTAGGAGACGGATTTATGCATAGCGTTGAAAAGAATACACGTGATTTGACGCATTAATACGCACCTGAAACGCCGCTTTGCTCATCGCGATTTAAAGCAGCGGCAAGATAAAGCGCGATAAGTCGCGCAGCGACAGGAATCAGAAGCATTTCCCTTTTATCCATCATCGGGTCGGCGCACGCGTCGGCTCTGGTAAAACTCACGTTGAGGAAATATTAACATGTTGATTTCAATGAAAGAGATGTTGGCACCGACTCGTGAACACCGCTACGCCATCGGCGCATTTAACGTAGCAGACAGCTGCTTTATCCGTGCCGTGGTGGAGGAAGCCGAAGCCACTAACACCCCGGCGATCATCTCGATTCACCCGAGTGAGCTGGAGTTTGTGACCGATGAATTCTTTGGCTATGTGCGGGAACGCACGCTGAAGAGCAAAGTGCCCTTCACCATTCACCTCGACCACGGTGCATCGATTGCGCAGGTGCTGCGCGCCATCCAATGTGGATTTACGTCGGTGATGATCGATGGATCACTGCTGCCGTACGAAGAGAACGTGGCGCTGACCAAAGAGGTGGTGAAGCTGGCGCATTCGGTGGGCGTGTCGGTGGAAGGTGAACTCGGCACCATTGGCGATACCGGCACCACCGTGGAAGGTGGCGTTAGCAAGGTGATCTATACCGAACCGGCGCAGGCAGAAGATTTTATCCAGCGCACCGGCGTCGATACTCTGGCAGTGGCAATTGGCACCGCGCACGGTATCTATCCAAAAGATATGAAGCCGGAACTGCAGATGCATATTCTGAAGGATATTGCTCAACGCACCGATATTCCGCTGGTGCTGCACGGGGGTTCTGCTAACCCGGATGCGGAGATTGCTGAGGCGGTGACCCTCGGCGTGGGCAAAATCAATATTTCCAGCGATATGAAGTACGCCTACTTCGCCAAACTGCGCGAGATTCTGGCACGTGAAACCTGGTGGGATCCCAATGTGATTTATCCGGAAGCGATTACCGCCGCCAAAGCAGTGATCCGCTACAAGATGAATCTGTTTGGTGGATTGGGTAAAGCGAGTTTGTATCGCTGAGTACCCGAATGGGGCCACGTTGCCCCTTTTAAGCCACGCAATAATCGCGCCGCTCCAGTAGCGGCGCGATGCATCAGGCCTGAGTTTACTTAATCACACCCAGCCACTGCGAGGCGATCTGCGCATATTCGCCGGTGGCGGTGCTGAGATGTAGCCACTGATCGACATACAGTTTCCAGCTCATATCATCACGCGGAATCATGTAGGCTTTCTCACCGTATTGCATCGGCTTATCCGGATTGATGGCACACAGCGTGGGGTAATGCTTCATCTGGAACAGCGCTTCGGACGCATCCGTGATCATCACATCGGCTTTCTTATCCACCAGCTGCTGGAAAATACCGACGTTATCGGCCAGTTGCAGCGTCGACTGCGGTAAGTGGCTGTGCACAAAGGCTTCATTGGTGCCGCCAGCCGGTTCAATCACCCGCACGCTCGGCTTGTTGATCTGCGCGACGGTTTGGTATTTGTCTTTATCATCACAGCGCACCAGCGGGATTTTGCCATCCACACCCAGCGGCTCGGCAAACCAGGCTATCTGCTGGCGTTTTAAGGTAACGGACACGCCACCCAGCGCGATATCACACTGCTTCGCCACGAAATCGTCACTCATGGTTTTCCAGGTGGTCGGCACCCACAGCACTTTGGCGCCCAGACTTGCCGCCAGTGACTTCGCCATGCTGATATCCAGCCCTTCATACTGCCCATCGCTGCGCAGATAGCTGTAAGGCTTGTAGTCTCCCGTGGTACAGACTTTCAGGGTTTTACTGCTACGAATCTCGTCGAGGTGGGATTGCGCCGACGCAGCGCCACTCACCAGAAGTAATGCACTCAGTATCGCGGTTTTCATGGTTTCTTCTTTTTTATGTTGATGTTGGTTTGCGCGCGGATTGTTGCATAGCCCTGCGCATTGTTGCTTTATTAGCAAAAGTCTTGTGATCAATCACGCATTTTTTTGCTTCGCCTGCGCGCGTACAGTGTGCGCCATCAACGGGAAACGGAGCGAATCATCCATGAGCAATATTTTAATCATCGACGGCGGTAAAACTTTTGCCCACTCGAAAGGCGAACTGAATCACACCCTCACTGACGTGGCAGCCAGCCAACTGCGCGATCTGGGCCATAACGTAGTTGTCACCCTTGCAGACAGCGATTACAACGTGGCGGAAGAAGTGCAGAAATATCTCGACAGCGATGTGGTGATTTATCAGATGCCTGGCTGGTGGATGGGCGAGCCGTGGACGGTGAAAAAATACATTGATGACGTGTTCACCGAAGGCCACGGTTCACTGTATGCCAGCGATGGTCGTACGCGCAGCGATGCGGGCAAAAAGTACGGTTCAGGCGGTCTGATTCAGGGCAAAAAATACATGTTATCGCTGACGTGGAACGCACCGCTGGAAGCGTTTAATGATCCTGAGCAGTTCTTCGAAGGCGTGGGCGTGGACGGTCTCTATCTGCACTTCCACAAAGCCAACCAGTTCCTTGGCATGGAAGGTTTACCGACCTTTATCTGTAACGATGTGATCAAGATGCCGGACGTGCCACGCGATATCGAACGTTATCGGACTCATCTCAGCCAGATCTTTGCTTAACTGTAAGCACACCGGGAAAAGAGGAAGCGCTATGTTAACCGTCGTTGCAGAAATTTGCGTCAAGCCAGGCCGCCGTCATGTGGTGCTGGATGCCATCAATAAACTGATCCCCACCGTGCTGGAAGAAGAGGGTTGCCATCAGTATGACGCGCTGGTTGACCATCAGGCGCAGGTGCCGTGGAAGCAAAATTCCCCAGATTCCATTTTCATGCTGGAGCAGTGGGAATCGCTGCGCCATCTTGAGCAGCATCAGCAAATGCCGCATATGGATGCGCATCGCGCCACGATTAAAGACGATGTGGTGGATGTGAAGATCCTGGTATTAGAGCCGGTTCGTTAATCGTCTAAGCCTCTGCCTGTGCAGGGGCTTTTTTATAGCAGGCGATCTTGTTCAATCTTCTCGCGCAGAAAATCGAGAAAACAGGTAATGCGCGAGGTGAGTGACTGGTTGCGGTAATACACAGCATGAACCGGCAGACGCCATTCACGCGTTTCCTGCTCCAGCACCTGCACTAAATCACCCCGCTCACGATCCTTACGGCTGACAAAATCAGACAAACGTGCAATACCCTGGCCTGCCAGCGCCAGCTGACGTAGGGTTTCTCCGCTGGAAGCCGACAGCGTGGGTTTAATTTGCAAAAACTCACCTTCACGCTGCCATACGGGCCAGACATTGTGTGCATCCAACTGACTGAAGCCGAGCAGCTGATGAGCTGCTAACGCCTCTACCGTGGCAGGCTCGCCATGCTGTTGCAAATAAGCCGGGCTCGCCACCAAACGCGTAGCGCTGCTGCCCAACACGCGGGCGCGCAATGTGGAGTCACGTAACTCGCCGACGCGGATCGCGATATCGGTTTGCTGTTCCAGCAGATCGATCATGATGTCGTCGGTATTCAACTCCAGCTGGATCAGCGGGTAACGCTGTCGAAATTCCGCCACCAGCGGCACGATCACATGCAGCATAAAGGGTGCGTTGGCATTGATGCGCAATCTGCCAGAGGGGATATCGCGACGTTGGGCGATCTGCTCTTCCGCCCTTTCTACCGACGAAAGGATCTGGCGCGCATGATCGAGGAAGATCAAGCCTTCTTCGGTGAGCGCGAGACGCCGCGTGGTGCGGTGCATTAGCGTGGTTTGTAATTTGCTTTCCAGCCGACTCAACGCCCGGCTGATACCAGAACTGGTTTGATCGAGCTGCTCGGCCGCCGCCGTGATTGAGCCGGTATCCACCACCGCCACCCAGGCGCGTAGCTCTTCCAGTGTGATTTTCACGCATTCTATCCTTTCGCATTGCACCGTCTGGCACAGTGGTACGGTTTTAGGCGGCAGGATAACACAATTGCCATTGCTGCCCCGCCACTCACGGCAGGACAGCACTTATGGTGATTATTTTGCGGGATTAGGCGTGACCTGCCAAATTTCAGAAACAATTTTACCCGCGCGGTAGGTCAAGATGTAGCTCACGTTCAACGCATTTTTACCGTTAAAGTGCACCTGTGCTGAAACCGTGCTGCCTTTAGGATTGCTCGCTTCAGTGAGGTTATTCACGGTGTATTGCAAATTTCCCTGGGCAGTGCTGAATTTGCTCCATACCTGCTGAATGGCATCGCTGGAGTTATAGGCCCCATCCAGCGGTCCTCCAACCCACTCCAGATGCGCGTTATCGGCATAATGCGCCATTATCTCAGCCATATTACCCGCAGCAATCGCCTGAAAATGCGCTCGCGCATTATCTGCATCAGCGGCAAAACTTTGTCCCGCTGACAAAGTGAATAATACAGTGGAAATCAATAATGGTTTAAGTTTCAACATATATAGCTCCTTGGTTTTATTATTTATCTTTTACAGCTTGAGGGTATCAATAATTTTTTGTGTAGCACGTTCTACCTTTGAAAGACTCAAATCCTGGTTCAATACATAGGCATATTTATTATCGCGAGTGAACACCAGAGCCTGACGAGGGTGGTCAAAGCCTGTAATAGTGGTAATAACACTCAGTTTCTTAACATCAATGACTGAGACGCTATTATCAATGAGATTGCCACTGTAAACAAACCCCCCATCGGGAGAGAGTGCAGCGCCATAGGGTTGCTCCCCCACGGGAATTGAAAGCATGATCTTTTGACTTGCAATATCGACAACGGCCACCGTATTACTTCCGCTATTAGCAGCGAACAGTGTTTTACCATCATCCGTGACCGAAATGGCGCGGATTTTATTGAATCCGCTAATCTCTCCAATAATTTTATTTCCTGCGGTATCCACTATAGTGATCTTATCCCCGAGGAAATTCGTCACATACAAACGATGTCCATCAGGGCTCAGTTGCACACCTTGTCTCGGTTGGGCAAAACCTTTAATCACAGCCTGCGCAACACCCGTTTCAGTGTTCATCACTGTCACCGAGTCGCTGGATTGATTGTTCACGTACAAAGCTTTACCGTCAGAGTTCAGCGCCGTACCAAACGCTCCGGGCCCAATAGCGTATTGGTTAATTGTCTGGAAAGATTCACTATCAATACGATCCACAACACCTTTGCTGCTGTCTGAGATATAAAAACTTTTCCCATCCGGTGCAAAGATGATATTGCGTGGCGTCACGTAATTTTTTAACACGCCCTGAACCTTGCCATTGACTAAATCATAAATGACAACTTCAGAATTCTCACTGCTGGCAACCACTGCCATTTTTTCATTCGGATTCATGGCGAGGGTATTATTTTTTATCGCTCCATCAAAAGTTACCCTGTGCACTTCATGCTTGTTGTCATTCTTAGCATAAAGTGTGCTCGGAAAATAAAAAGATATCACCCCAGCCAATATCACTGCCGTCGTTGAATAGCGAAGAATTCGCATCTCATTTCACTCCTGTAAATCATCAACCTTCATGGATGACGTTGATGATAAGATGCTTCACATAATGCATTATTCCCTGATGCTTCATTTAAATTTAAAAAATTCAGGTCAGCGTATTAATTATTAGTTCCAACTTCGGATTACTTAGATTTTTCACCGTGCCGACCATTGCATAATTCAAACCGTGACAAGATCCATATCGCGCCTGAAGTCCGTGATCAGTGCGCTGACCACTTTTCAGCAAGGGATGACGTGAATCCGGTTGGCGAAGATAGAAGCTGATGGTGTGTCCTGATGTATCCTGGTATAGCACCATGGCTGCTGCACCTTGCTCAGTTGCGAATAAACGTCCGCTCACCGGACTAAAGCCGGCCGATTGTAAATCAGGTAAGCGTGCGTCTGAGCCCACGTGCTGATTCAACCAATTATTTAGTGTATCTGGCTGATGCTGAACAACATCAGCGCCAATACTTCCATCGACAACCATCAGTTTATAGGCTTCTATCGCATCACCCATTGGCGCAACATTTTGATTTCGCCAGTCATGCATTTGCCATCCCCCCGCTGAACTTAGCCCAACGCAGAGCACAAAGCAGGCGGCCAGTTTAAGGCGTAAGCGCGATCGCTGGACGTGACGTGCCCGAATAAATGCTGGATCAAGCCTCTCAGGCAAAAGGGGCAACTGAAATTCAGAGAGTGCAGTTCGCAGGTGTCGCGCCTCCCACTGCCAGGTCTGAACTTGCCTGGCAATTTGCGGTTGCTGGGCAATATAACGTTCAATGATGGCACGCTCATGATCGTTAAGCTGATTGTCCACATATGCATGCAAGTCGTGTTCGTTCGGCGGAATTCTCATTTCATTACTCTCAACGTCGTTCGTGGGACGTTACCCTCACAAAGATGGTGCATGGCTTTTCGTGCCCGTGACAGACGGGACATCACCGTGCCAATCGGCACATCTAGCATGACTGCCGCCTCCTGATAGCTAAACCCCTCAATGACGATGAGAAGTAGCAAGCCTCGTTGCTCTTGAGAGAGGTGGTTAAAAGCAGCCAGCATTCCTTGTGTTGCCACTTCATCTTCCGCTGATGGCCAGTACTCAGCTTCTTCATGCTTAAACTTGCTCAGTAATCCCCAATAACGTGCCTTACGCCGTTTATCCGCCAAAAATTGTCGGTAAAGGATGGTGAATAACCAGCTTTTCAGCGATGCCTCTTCGCGTCGCATCGACCACTTCGTCAACGCACGCACCAGCGCTGATTGCACCAGATCATCGGCCTCGTGAACGTCACGCGTCAGCCAATAAGCAAAGCGGCGCAGCCGGGGGATCAGTTCCTTTATTTGATGGTCAATGTCGTTCCTGGACATAAAGCAACTTTTGTCTAATGGTGAGTGTTCTGATGCATAAGAGCATCAGCAGAACACTTTATTCCTTACGGGGAGAAACTTTTTTTGCGAAGGACTGAGGCAGGGAAATTAGGGGCCCGATAATCCGAGCCCATGATAAAAGTCTGGGACATCAAGCTTCCAGGTCGGCGAGGTCGCCTTTTTCCTGTAGCCAGTTACGGCGATCTTCAGAACGTTTCTTCGCCAGCAGCATGTCCATCACGCGCAGCGTCTGCTCGACATCATCATCGCTGACTGTCAGCTGCACCAGTCGACGGGTGTTCGGGTCGAGCGTGGTTTCACGCAGCTGCAGCGGGTTCATCTCACCCAGACCTTTGAAGCGCTGTACGTTCGGTTTGCCTTTCTTGCGCTTCAGCTGCTCCAGCACGCCCTCTTTCTCGTCTTCATCCAACGCGTAAAAGACTTCTTTGCCGAGATCGATGCGATACAGCGGTGGCATGGCGACATAAACATGGCCATGTTGCACCAGCGAGCGGAAGTGCTTCACAAACAGCGCACACAACAAGGTGGCGATGTGTAAGCCATCGGAGTCCGCATCCGCAAGGATACAGATCTTGCCGTAACGCAGCTGGCTCAGATCTTCACTGTCGGGATCGATACCGATCGCCACAGAAATATCATGAACTTCCTGCGAGGCCAGCACTTCGTCCGATGAGACTTCCCAGGTGTTCAGGATCTTACCTTTAAGCGGCATGATCGCCTGATAATCACGATCGCGCGCCTGCTTGGCCGATCCACCTGCGGAGTCCCCTTCCACCAGGAAGAGTTCGGTGCGATTCAGATCCTGTGCACTACAGTCTGCCAGTTTGCCCGGTAGTGCCGGTCCGCTGGTGAGCTTTTTACGCACCACTTTCTTGGCCGCGCGCATACGACGCTGAGCACTGGAGATCGCCAGTTCGGCCAGCATTTCGGCGGCTTGCACGTTCTGGTTCAACCACAAGCTGAAGGCATCTTTCACGATAGCCGAGACAAATGCCGCACACTGACGCGAAGAGAGACGCTCTTTGGTTTGACCGGCGAACTGCGGATCCTGCATTTTCACCGACAGCACGTAGGCGCAGCGATCCCAAATATCTTCCGCAGACAGTTTTACGCCGCGTGGCAGGATATTGCGGAACTCGCAGAACTCACGCATCGCATCCAGCAAGCCCTGACGCAGACCGTTGACGTGCGTCCCGCCTTGCATAGTGGGAATCAGGTTGACGTAGCTTTCGGTCAGCAGTTCGCCGCCTTCTGGCAGCCATAGTAACGCCCAATCCACCGCTTCCACATCACCGGCGAAGCTGCCGACAAAGGGTTTTTCCGGCAAGGTGGGGAGGCCGTTGACTGCTTCTGATAAGTAATCAGAGAGTCCGCCATGATAGAGCCATGTCTGCTCGGTATCATTGACCTTGTCTTTAAACACGATCTCCACGCCCGGACACAGTACCGCTTTGGCTTTCAACACATGCGTCAGGCGCGACACTGAGAAGCGTGGACTGTCGAAGAAACTCTCATCCGGCCAGAAATGCACGCGCGTGCCAGTGTTACGTTTGCCGACCGTGCCGGTCACCGTCAGATCCTGCACTTTATCGCCATTTTCGAAGGCAATATCGTAGATCTCGCCATTGCGGCGCACGGTGACTTCTACGCGTTTTGACAGGGCGTTGACCACCGAAATCCCCACGCCATGCAAGCCGCCGGAGAACTGGTAGTTTTTGTTGGAGAATTTACCGCCCGCATGCAGACGGCAAAGAATCAGCTCAACCGCTGGCACCCCCTCTTCCGGATGGATATCTACCGGCATGCCGCGACCGTCATCGATGACTTCCAGTGACTGATCCGCATGCAGGATCACTTCCACGCGCTTGGCGTGACCCGCCAGCGCCTCATCGACACTGTTATCGATCACTTCCTGGCCCAGATGGTTTGGGCGCGTAGTATCGGTGTACATCCCCGGACGACGACGCACCGGTTCAAGGCCGGTTAAGACCTCAATGGCATCGGCATTATAACTTGATTGGCTCATCGTAACTGTCTGATTAGCAATAGGAATAGGGGTCCATCTCGCAGCAATCAGGGAGCATTTAATCCCAGAAAATCAATGATCTGCGCAAAATGGCGTTCGAATCCGATATAAGCATGATTGCCACCCTCTTCGACCGTTTGGCGGCATGCGCTGTAGTATTCCAGCGCCTGGCGGTAATCGAGTACTTCATCGCCGGTCTGTTGCAGCAGCCAGAGTAAATCGGGCGCTTCGAGAGGGTCAATCTGCATGACTTTCAGATCGTAAATGTGGCGTGACTCTAACACATATTGCTGGCCGGTGTAGGGATTACGGTTCTCGCCGAGATAATCCACCAGCAGCTCAAACGGGCGCACCGCTGGATTGACCACCACCGCAGGCAGCATAAAGCATTGCGAGAGCCAGGTCGCGAAGTAGCCCCCGAGCGAAGATCCCACCAGGCCGAGCGGTTCACCGGCATACTGCATCACCAGCTCTTCCAGCATGCTGGCGGCTTCGGCGGGGAACGTGGGCAGTTGCGGCACCAGAACATTAATGTGCGGATGATGTTGGGCTACCCACTGCTGCAGTTGTGTGGCTTTGGCCGATTGCGGAGAGCTGTTGAATCCGTGCAGATAGATCAGCGCCGCCATCGCTTAGTAGCCCTCGGAATCTAAATCGGGGCGGAACAGATCGCTTTGCAGACGATTCACTTCGGTTTCCAGTACGCCATCTGCCTTCAGGGTTAACCAGCGCCAACCTGGCGCGACGTTATCGATGGTGAAGTTGGTGCAATGCGGTTTGAACTGCACGCAGGTCGAAGGAGAAGCCAGCACGCGACGACCATGCCAGTCGAGATCTAATTCCTGATGAATGTGGCCACACACCAGATTACGCGCACGCGGGAAGTGTTGCAGCACCGCTTCTAATTGATGGGGATTGCGCAAGCTATGCTGATCCAGCCAGGTACAGCCGGAAGCGAGCGGATGATGGTGCAGCAGCACCAGCGTATGGCGCTCAGGATGCAGGCGCAGCGCCTTATCCAGCCACTCCAGTTGGTACTCGCTTAACATGCCATGCGGCACACCAAAGACCTGACTATCCAGCAGCACCAACTGCCAGTGCTCACCCAACAGCACATGTTTATCGGAAGCGATTCCGGCATCGGCAAGTGTATTGACCATCGCGGGCTGAAAATCGTGATTCCCCGGCAGCCAGACACACGGCTTTGGCAGGCGTGAAATGCCCGCTACAAAGTGTTGATAAGCTTCGACGGTGTGATCCTGGGCGAGATCGCCGGTGGCGATAATCAAATCATAATCGCGCTGTTGTGCCATGATGGCGTCCAGCACCGCATCAAAACTCGACCAGGTATTTACCCCAAGCAGCGATTGATGTTTTCCTGCAAATAAATGGGTGTCCGTGATTTGTAAAATCCTGATATCGGCCCCATTTGCCGCAGGAAGAGTAAGCAGGCTATCCAAAGCGTTTCCTTTCTCTCCACGCCATAGTTGTATGCTATCAGCAGACCGGCACTGCTACAGCACCGTGCGCCAGACAATAGCGCAACCAATCTGCAAGAAACTGGTTAATCTGATGTTTTTCATCGCGCTGATGCAGTTTTTTATTAGGGTAATCATAGCGCGCTTTGAAGCGATAGATCTGCTGAGTGGAACACACTTCAGCGACCATCGCATCATGGTACAGCCGAACGGACATGGATGGCAGGCTCCAGTAACTTACTGCCGGGGCCACCTGGCGAATCTCCACCAGCGTGGTATAACGCGTCGACTCTTGAATAGTCAGCTGATAACGGGCGCCGCTCACCTGATAGATCACCGACGCGCCTGCCTCGTCATCACGCGGCAGCAGGCGACGCAGTTGGGCGAAATTGGTTTCGCACAATCGCATCATTTCGGGAAAGTCAGGGGTATAGCGCTGTTTCATTTTAGCTTCCACTCTTGTCGTAGTTTTTCATGGTGCAACGCCAGCCATTGCAGGGCGATGACAGATGCCGCGTTATCAATAATCCCCTCTTCCACCCAGCGATAAGCCTGTTCGCGGCTCACCACATGGACAAGAATATCCTCATTCTCTTCCTCCAGCCCGTGATTTCCCTCTGCCAGGCTGGCATCCACTTCGCCCACCAGCACCGACAAACGTTCAGACGTTCCGCCTGGGCTGGCTAAGTAATTCACTATCGGTTTCACACGCCCGACCTTGAGGCCTGCTTCTTCTACGGCTTCGCGACGCGCCACATCTTCCGGCGTTTCACCGGGTTCAATGATACCGGCCACCATTTCCAGCAGCCAGGGTGTTGGGCTGGAATCATAAGCCGGGATGCGAATCTGTTCGATTAGCACCACTTCGTCACGTAAGGGATCATAGGGTAGCAGCACGGCGGCGTGTCCGCGCTCAAAAACTTCGCGTACCACCTCACCGCTCATCTCGCCATTAAAGCGGCGATGGCGGAAACGGTAGCGGACAATGGAAAAAAAACCATCGTAGCGTGTATCGCGTGCAATAATTTCTACATCGTTTTTTGTGAAAGTCACAGGGGATTTTTTTTCACCCGCCATCATCTGGTTCCTTATGCAGATTGGGATGGAGCGAAGAAAAGCCAACCCTTGTGCTCCGTCCGAGTGGTTCTTTCTGAATTATTTACGTAAATTAGGGGAAGAAGGCACGTTCAGCCAACTTATCTCTGACGCCGCCTCTGTAGAATCGGCGATTATTTTTTGGCTTACCTGCAGCACTACCAGTGCAATTTGCTGCAACAAAAGGAATGCAAATGAAAAAACTGCTCCCACTTTTTATTGGGTTGAGCCTGGGCGGATTTAGCCTTGCCAGCCAGGCAGAGAACCTGTTGCAGGTTTACCAGCAGGCGCGCCTTAGCAACCCGGATCTGCGTGCTTCAGCCGCTGACCGTGATGCAGCCTTTGAGAAAATTAACGAAGCGCGTAGCCCCTTATTGCCACAGCTCGGTCTGGGCGCAGATTATACCTATAACAACGGTTACCGTGACAGCAGCGGTCTTCATTCCAACACGACCAGCGCTTCTCTGCAATTAACACAAACCATTTTCGATATGTCGAAATGGCGTGCGCTGTCGCTGCAGGAAAAAACCGCCGGGATTCAGGATGTGACTTATCAGGTTGCACAGCAGGATCTGATTCTGAATACCGCTACGGCGTATTTCAACGTGTTGAAGGCGATTGATACCCTTTCTTACACAGAAGCGCAGAAACAGTCGATCTACCGCGAATTGGATCAAACCACCCAACGCTTCAACGTGGGTCTGGTGGCGATCACTGACGTGCAGAACGCCCGTGCGCAGTACGACAGCGTGCTGGCCAGCGAAGTGACCGCGCGTAACAACCTTGATAACGCGGTGGAATCGCTGCGTCAGATTACCGGTATGGATTATCTGGCACTGGCTTCACTGAATATCGATCGTTTCAAAACCGCACGCCCGGATGCCGTTGCTTCCTTGCTGAAGCAGGCTGAAAGCCGCAATCTCAGCCTGTTATCTGCACGTTTGAGCCAGGACCTGGCGCGCGAGCAAATTCGCTCTGCTGAATCTGGTCATATGCCAACGCTGGATCTGACTGCCTCTACTGGTGTGTCTAACAGCAAATATGGCGGCAGCCGTGCTAACCAGAGTTCTGGCACCACTGACTCCATCACGGGTTCCAACCAGGTTGGCCTGAGCTTCTCCCTGCCGCTGTACAGCGGTGGTTCGGTGACCTCGCAGGTGAAACAAGCGCAGTACAACTTTGTTGCCGCCAGCGAACAGCTGGAAGGCGCACATCGTAGTGCGATTCAGACCGTGCGTTCGTCCTTCAACAACGTCAATGCGTCTATCAGCAGCATCGATGCTTACAAACAGGCCGTTGTGTCTGCTCAGAGCTCATTGGATGCGATGGAAGCCGGTTATCAGGTGGGTACCCGTACCATCGTTGATGTGCTGGATGCGACCACAACCCTGTTCAACTCTAAACAGCAACTTTCTGATGCGCGTTACAGCTACCTGATTAACCAGCTGAACATCAAATATGCGCTGGGTACGTTGAATGAGCAGGACCTGCAGCAGCTGAACAGCACGCTGGGCAAGGAAATCACCACCGCACCTGAAGTGGTGGCACCGGAAAACAGCCAGCAGGCTTCACGTGTCGATAATGGTCCGAAAACTTCGGCACCTTCAGCCGCCGCGAAAGCGCGCCCGGCTGCCGCGCACAGCAGCGGAAATCCTTTCGGTAATTAATCCCTTAAGGGGCCGCTTGCGGCCCCTTTCGCATTCAAACGTATAACAACGTAAAGATCCCCCAGCCATCCGGCTTCTCGCTTCATTTTCCACCACTCATCACCTATCCTAAGCCCCACCTTTGGGCACAGGATGAAAATAATGAAACGGACTAAACATATTCGTCATGCCGCTTTTCGTAAAAGCTGGCAGGCACGCCATTTAACGCCAGTGGCACTCGCGGTTACCGCAGTGTTTATGCTGGCTGGCTGCGAACAAAGCGATGAGACAGTATCGCTGTACCAAAACGCGGATGATTGTGCGAAAGCTAACCCTAGCCAGAGCGCGCAATGTACCACTGCGTATAACAATGCGAAGAAAGAAGCCGAACGCACCGCACCGAAATACGCCACGCGCGAAGATTGCGTCGCAGAGTTCGGTGAGAATCAGTGCCAGCAAACACCTGCCCAGGCCGGTGTCGGTAGCACCAACAATGCCGAAGCGCAGCAGAGCGGTAGCTTCTGGATGCCGCTGATGGCCGGTTACATGATGGGTCGCATGATGGGCGGCGGCGCGGGCTTTGCGCAGCAACCCTTGTTCTCACCGAAAACCCCGAACAGCCCGGCTAACGGTCAATTTGTCGATGCTTCCGGCAAAAACTATGGTGCAGCGACCTCAGGCCGCAGCATGAACGTGCCGAAAACCGCCATGGCACCTAAGCCAGCGACCACCTCCACCATCACGCGTGGTGGCTTCGGTGAGAGCGTTGCGAAACAAAACACCCTGCAGCGCAGCAATGCCACCAGCACCAATCGCAGCAGCACTGGCAGCAGCCGCTCGATGGGAGGCTAAGCCGCAGTATGCAACGTATTGCTATCAGCGAACGTCCGGACTGGCGCGAAAAAGCCAACGAATATGGCTTCCAGTTTCACACCATGTACGGTGAACCTTATTGGTGTGAAGACGCTTACTACCAGTTCACCCTCGCACAGGTTGAGCAATTAGAAGATACCACCGCTGAACTGCATCAGATGTGTCTGCAGGCGGTGGAAAAAGTGGTGAACAGTGATGAACTGCTCACCCGCTTCTGCATTCCCAAACACACCTGGGACTTCGTACGAGACTCGTGGAAGCTGCGTCAGCCGTCGCTCTATTCCCGTCTGGATTTAGCCTGGGACGGTAAAGGCGATGCCAAGCTGCTGGAGAATAACGCCGACACGCCGACCTCTCTGTATGAAGCCGCCTTTTTCCAGTGGATCTGGCTGGAAGATCAAGTCAATGCGGGCAACCTGCCACAAGGCAGTGACCAGTTTAATAGCCTGCAGGAAAAGTTGATTGAGCGCTTTGCCGCGTTGCATCAGGAGCACGGTTTTAACTGGCTGCACTTTGCCTGCTGCCGTGACACCGAAGAAGATCGTGCCACAGTACAGTACATGCAGGATTGCGCCACCGAAGCCGGCCTGCCGAATGAATTCCTGTATATCGATGAAATTGGGTTGGGTGAAAGAGGCCAGTTTACCGATCAGCATGATCAGGTGATCAGCAACCTGTTTAAGCTTTATCCGTGGGAATTTATGCTGCGTGAAGTGTTCTCCACCAAGCTGGCAGATGCCGGTGTGCGTTGGTTAGAACCGGCGTGGAAAAGCATTATCTCGAATAAAGCGCTGCTGCCGCTGCTGTGGGAAATGTTTCCTGACCATCCCAATCTGCTGCCCGCCTACTTTGCCTACGACAAAAATGCCCCGCAGATGGACAAGTACGTGGTGAAACCGCTGTTTTCACGTGAAGGCGCCAATATTCGCATCATTGAAAACGGCCAGGAGATCGCCCGTGCTGAAGGTCCGTACGGCGAAGAGGGAATGATCATCCAGCAATTCCATCCGTTGCCAAAGTTCGGCGACAGCTACACCTTGATCGGTAGCTGGCTGATTGACGATCAACCTGCTGGTATCGGCATTCGTGAAGATCGCGCGCTGATCACTCAGGATCTGTCACGCTTCTACCCGCATACCTTTATCGAATAAATGCAGTGCCGCCCGTCAGACGCGGGCGGCCAGTGCATTAACTGACCTGCACCGAAAGCATACTGATTGCGCCCATCTCCATCCCTTCCACCGGAATACTGATCGACTCCTCAGCTGCACGCGCGCCGAGGATATAGAGCAACGGCAGATAATGTTCTGGCGTTGGGTTGGACATCTCTGCACCTTCGTGCTGCAAATAATTCACCAACGGATGATCTGCTGCTTCACCGGCAAAGCTCAAATTCTCACGCACGAATTCATTGAAGCTTTCAGCCCATGGATAGCTTGTGGCGGCACCCTGCCAGCGCAGCATCCGCAGGTTATGCACCACGTTACCGCTGGCGACGATCATCACGCCTTCGTTACGCAGCGACGCCAGTTTGCGACCTAATTCGAAGTGCCATTGCGCCGATTGCGTCCCATCGATACTTAACTGCACCACCGGGATATCGGCTTGCGGATACATTTTTGCCAGCACGCCCCATGAGCCGTGATCAAATCCCCACTCCTGGTCGGCATGAACGTCAATCGGTGCCAGCAAATCGATCACTTGCTGTGCCAGTTCTGGCGAGCCCGGTGCTGGATAACGCACATCAAACAGCGCCTGCGGGAAGCCACCAAAATCATGGATGGTGCGAGGATTATGCATGGCCGTTACCGCCGTACCGCGTGTGTACCAGTGTGCCGACACCGCGAGAATGGCGCGCGGACGTGGCAATGTTGCACCCAGATGCTGCCATGCGCGGGTATAGGTATTGTCTTCCAATACGTTCATCGGACTGCCGTGACCTAAAAACAGGGCGGGCATACGGTTGTAGCTCATGATGGTTCCTCTGACGAAGTGTCGCTTTATTAGCCGCTACGATACGCGCTTTCGTGCCGGGATTAACGCTGATAACTGTGATGATCTCTATCAGGGAATTTGAATAAGAAATGGCGGAGTGGATGGACGGTGAAAATGGGGTTTTAAGATGTACTTATGCGCTATAAAAAATCCGCAGCCTGGAAAGCTGCGGATCTTTTGATGACGATAACTGAGGTTTAGCTTGCCTGGCGCGTTTCACGCTCGCGGCGATAAGCCACCAGATCTTCAATCGTTACGACCGGCATATCGTGTTGTTTGGCAAACACAATCGCTTCTGGCGCATGCGCCATGCTGCCGTCGTCATTGGTCAATTCACATAGCACACCGGCGGGTTTGAAGCCTGCTAATGTCACCAAATCGATGGTGGCTTCAGTGTGACCACCGCGAGTCAGCACACCGCCTTCGCGCGCGCGCAGCGGGAAGACATGGCCGGGACGGTTAAGATCGCTCGGCTTCGCGCCATCTGCAACCGCGGCACGAATGGTGGTGACGCGGTCAGCGGCAGAAACGCCAGTGGTAACGCCTTCCGCTGCTTCGATGGTGACGGTGAAGCCGGTGCCATAGGAGCTGGTGTTGGTTTCGACCATCATCGGCAGATCCAACTGCTGGCGGCGTTCTTCGGTGATGCACAGGCAGACAATGCCGCTGCCGTGGCGAATGGTCAGCGCCATTTGCTCTACGGTCATGGTTTCGGCGGCAAAGATCATGTCACCTTCGTTTTCACGATTTTCATCGTCGAGCACCATCACACCGCGACCGTTGCGCAGCGCATCGATGGCGCGTTCTACACGCTGTTCCGGCGTGCCAAATTCAGAAAGAAGCGTCTGATTCATGGTAAAAAACCTTATAAAAAATATATGAGTTACCAGAACCAGGGCGTGCTTAGGAGTGCGCAAATAATACACATGGCAAAAACGTGACGCGGGCGTAAGCCCGGCTGATGTCGTTACCCTCTCCCATCCGGACTCTAACCGTCGGCCCCGGAATTACACCGGATCTGCTGACCTTTCACTTTGCAGTGAAAGCGCTCGCGGGCTTTCAGCCGAAGCTGATTTACCGCCGGTGGGGAATTTCGCCCCGCCCTGAGAATAAGCGAGGTCACTATAACGCCAATCATCTGGACGGGCAATCGACAAAAGCGCAAATGCTTTTGCATTTACTGCGATGCGGAATTCAGGTTTAACCTTTTCGTTTCAGGCATTACACTTAACCTTTGTTGAGTCGGAACACGTGCTGTTATCAGCCACCGCAACCAGGAAATCATCATGATCGACACGAAAAAAATTGAACAACTGGCTCGCCAGGTCCATGAAGCCATGCCAAAAGGGATTCGCGACTTTGGTGACGATGTCGAAAAGAAAATTCGTCAGGTATTGCAGGCGCAGTTAACCCGCATGGATTTAGTTAATCGTGAAGAGTTTGATGTGCAGACGCAGGTACTGCTGCGCACGCGCGAGAAGTTGGCCGCACTGGAACAGCGCCTGGCAAAACTGGAGAGTGAGAGCCCAGCCGCACCGGCACCTGCGGTGGTGACACCGGACCCGGCGGGTAAGATCGACACTCCGCAGTAAGTAGCTGACTCGGCGGCGTATATCACTCGCAAGCACTTGCTGAGCGTACATTGCTCGCAAACAACAACAGGCGGCCTTTTGGCCGCCTGTTTAGTCAGAATACCTTTGCTTTTTCGCTCGCCGTTGGCGACTGCGAATCGCCTGAGATCTCAGTGCTCGCCGTGAGTGGCTGCGAATCATTGAAAATCCCAGATCTCGCTTTTAATGACAGCGAATCATCTGGGATCTCAATGCTCATCATGAGTGACTGCGAATCGTCTTGATGATGTTAGAAGTGGAGATACCGTCTTCAAAGTTCAGCACGCGCACGTCACCGCCGTTAGCCCAGACCTCTTTACTGCCCGCAATATCTTCCGGCTTATAATCGCCGCCCTTCACCAGCAGATCCGGTAACACACCTGCAATCAAACGCTGTGGCGTATCTTCTTCAAACAGCACCACCCAATCCACCGCTTCCAGCGCACCGAGCACGATCATACGGTTTTCCTGCGGGTTAACCGGACGGGTTTCACCTTTCAGACGTTTGGTGGAAGCATCACTGTTTACCGCAACAATCAGACGGTCACCCAGCTTACGTGCATTGGCAAGATAGGAAACGTGGCCCGCATGCAAGATGTCGAACACGCCGTTGGTCATCACCACTTTCTCACCGCGCTGACGCGCCAGCGCCACCGCTGCTTTAAGCTCGGCCTCGGTCATCACACCAAACCCGCTGTCGGGACGTGCATGAATAGCGTTTTCCAGCTCAACGGTGCTCACGGTTGATGTGCCGAGTTTGCCCACGACCACGCCCGCTGCGGCATTGGCGAGGAAACAGGCTTCTTCCAGACTGTCTCCGGCCGCCAGCACGGCGGCCAGCACGCCAATCACCGTGTCACCTGCACCGGTGACGTCAAACACTTCCTGCGCCTGCGTCGGCAGATGCAGCGGCGCTTTGCCCGGTTGCAGCAACGTCATGCCGTTTTCAGAGCGGGTGACCAGCAGCGCGGAGAGCTCATAATCGGCGATGAGCTGCATGCCGCGGCTGACAATCTCTTCCACGGTTTTGCATTTACCCACCACAGCTTCGAATTCAGACAGGTTTGGCGTCAGCAGAGTCGCACCGCGATAGCGCTCAAAATCCGTGCCTTTCGGGTCGATCAACACCGGCACGTTGGCTTCACGCGCCAGCTGAATCATGGTTTGCACGCTGCTCAACGCGCCTTTGGCGTAATCTGACAGCACCAGTGCACCGGCCTGCGCCAGCGATTGACGCATACGATCGTGAATAGGCTGTGGATCAACCTGCTCGAAACCCTCTTCGAAATCGAGGCGGATCAGCTGCTGGTTGCGAGAAAGCACGCGCAGTTTGGTGATGGTGGGATGGCTTTTCACCGCGACAAAATCACAATCGACTTTGACCTTTTCCAGCGTCTCACTCAGCACACGTGCCGCATCATCTTCACCGGTCAGGCCAATCAAACGCGAGCCAGCGCCGAGTGCAGCAATGTTCATCGCCACGTTGGCCGCGCCGCCTGGACGCTCTTCGATGGTATCGACTTTCACCACCGGTACCGGGGCTTCAGGCGAGATACGGCTGGTTGGGCCATACCAGTAGCGATCTAACATGACATCGCCAACAACCAGCACAGCGGCTTTGCCAAAAGCGGGCAGTGTTACTTTCATTCCAAAGACTCCAGACTACGGTCAAAATTATGCGCGGATAATAACATACCCCGATGAGACTTCGAGCCACAGGTGCATGGGCAGCGCGCCTTCCTGTAGGCCGGGTCACTAAGGGGCGAAGCGTTATTTTACGTTTCCGCGCTATCAGATTCGGTGGCAGCCAGCCAGCGTTGCCAACTGCGATGCACGGCAGCCCGCTCAGTAGCAAAAGATTCCGGTGCGACGTGCCCCGGCAACTCCTGCAATGCCAGATGGTGCAATGCATCACGCAGCGTGACGTACGCGTGAGTCAGCGCCTGCGCTTCTTCTGCATCCATGATCTCCTGACGCGCCATCAGCTCAAAAATACGCACATTGTCTGACCAGCGCGTCAACGCAGGCTGCTCTGCCGCGTAGCCTAAGACAAGATATTGCGCGATGAATTCAATATCGGTGATGCCGCCTTCATCAGTTTTGATCTCCCAGCGTCCTTTGTGTTTGTTGCTGAGGTGGGCACGCATTTTCTCGCGCATTTCACGCACTTCTTTTTGCAGTGCAGGACGCTCACGCGGCAGGCAAAGAATACCGCGACGGATGTCATTGAAGCGATCGCAGAGCGACGTCTCACCAAACACAATACGCGCACGCACCAGCGCCTGATGTTCCCAGGTCCAGGCTTCATTACGCTGATAATCATCGAAGGCGGCAAAGGTACTCACCAGCATGCCCGCCGCGCCAGACGGACGCAGCCGCGCATCGACTTCATACAAGATGCCTGAGGAGGTGCGCGTGCTGAACAGATGCATCACGCGCTGCGCCAGCCGCAGGTAAAACTGGCGGCCATCAATCACGCGTTCGCCATCAGTTTCCGCATCGTCCGGGCAGTCGTGCAGGAACACCAAATCCAGATCGGAGCTGTAACCCAACTCCCAGCCACCCAGTTTGCCGTAGCCAACCACGGCAAAACCACGCTCGCTGTCGCTGGTGAGGTGCGAAGGACGCCCATAGCGCTGCACCATCATCTGCCATGCTTGCTGCACCACCGATTCGATGATGGCTTCTGCCAGCCAGGTTAAGTGATCGCTCACTTTCATTACCGGCAGCGTTTCGGCGATGTCGGCGGCGGCAATACGCAGATGCTGCGCCTGCTTGAACTGTCGCAGCGCTTCCAGCTGCTGTTCTTCATCATCGGTAGGAATGCGCAGCAGGTACTGGCGCAATTCATCGCGATACGCATCGGTGGCTGTCGCCTGATAAAGCGTGGCGGGATCGAGCAGTTCATCCAGCAACAGCGGATAACGTGCCAGCTGGCTGGCGACCATTGGCGAGGCGGCACACAAGCGAATCAGATGGCGCAGTGCGCCGTGATATTCCGTCAGCAACTCCAGATAGGTGCTACGCGTCAGCACCCCCAGCAGCAGCGGTGTCAGACGCCCCAGTACCACATCAGCGTCTTCGCGCGGACAAACCTCACTCAGCAGACGCGGCATCAGTTGATCAAGCGCTAAACGCCCACGCGGGCCGATGGTGCGACGACTGACATCCTGGCGGAAACTGTTGAGCGACTCGTACAGCGCATGACGTTGCGCTTCGTTCAGCTGTGGCACAGCAGGAATGAGATCGCTCTCCTCCAGCGTGTCCTGCCACAGGCCTGCGAATTCAGCCAGCTGCGGTTGATCGTCAACGTCTGGCGCATCATCACCAATCAGTTCATCAAAGATACTGCGCACGCCTGCCATCTGCTGCTCAAGCTGCGCCATCAGCGCATCCCAGTCCGCCGCGCCCATCGCCCAGGCTAAACGCTGGCGATCGAGTGGGTTTTCCGGCAGCGTTTGCGTCTGCTCATCGTTGATGCTTTGCAGCAGATTTTCCAGACGACGCAGGAACAGATAGGCCTCACGCAAATGTTCCACCTGCGCCGTACTCAGCAAAGCCAGTTCACCGATGGCCTGCAGCGTTGGCAGCAGGGAACGGAGCTGAAGTGAACGCTCACGTCCACCACGAATGAGCTGGAACACCTGCACGATAAATTCGGTTTCGCGAATGCCACCCGCGCCGAGTTTGATGTTGTCTTTCAGGCCACGACGCCGTACTTCACGTGCAATCATGCCTTTCATGTTACGCAGTGACTGAATCACACTGAAATCGATGTAGCGGCGATAGACGAACGGACGCAGCATCTGCTGCAGTTCCTGGCTCCAGTGGCCTTGATCGTCGCCCATCAGGCGCGCTTTAACCATCGCATAGCGCTCCCAGTCACGCCCCTGCTCCTGGTAATAGTCTTCCAGCGCAGCAAAACTCAGCACCAGCGGTCCACTGTCACCAAACGGGCGCAGGCGCATATCCACGCGGTAGACGAACCCATCCACGGTGGGCTGATCCAGCACTTTTATCAGGCGCTGGCCCATGCGGGTAAAGAATTGGGCGTTATCGAGTTCGCGACGGCCACCTTGCGTCACACCGTTTTCCGGCCAGGCAAAAATCAGGTCGATATCGGAAGAGAAGTTGAGTTCGCCGCCGCCCAGTTTGCCCATGCCAAGGATCAGCATGGGCTGCGCTTCACCGGCTTCATTGCACGGCGTGCCGAAATCGCGGCTGCAATCCTGCCACACCCAATCACGAGCGGCAGCGATGAGGATCTCCGCCAGCGTGCTGAGTTGTGTCAGGCTCTGTTCGGTACTGGCGTGTTGCAGCGCCTGCATCCACGCTATACGCACCAACATATGGCGGCGGAACAGGCGCAGTTCGCGCATCAGGGAAGTTTCATTTTCCACGCCCGCCAGCGCCTGATTTAGCCAGGCACTGTAGTGTTGCCACTCATCTGGTAGAGGCGGTTGCTGCTGGAGCTGTTGCCACCACTCCGGATGCTGCTGCAGGTTATCAACGATAAAGTCACTAAAGGTCAGCGCGCCCGCCTGCTCTGCCGTAAAGGCGGAAGGCGGCATATTCAGGCGCTCGGCCACGATAGCTAACTGCGCCTGCATCAGCGCCGGTAACGGTAACAACATCTTCCCTCCCTGATTCGATTGTGCGTCCGACTTAGCGTTTCACTCCGCTATTCAGCCAGAACGGCGATGGCCGAATGGCCAGATTAACCAGTTGAATCAACCCGCGCTCCTGCTGGATGCGAATCGCATGCTGCAGCTCCTGCCAGCCTGCCAGCCAGACATTCACCTCTTCCGCTGGATAAGCCCCTGCCAGCAGATGCACCGCTAAAAGCTGGCGATTCAGGCGCGTGGATTTGTCCTGAAATTCGTTAAACAGCTGCACGTCGACAAAGGTCTCACGCAGATCGGCAGCAATACGGCTGAGCATGATGTCGCTGAAGCGTTTGAACGACCCCTGCAGCTTGGTTTTGCTCTTATCATCCAGCCAGTTCTGCCATTGTGACTCCACCAGCCAGTGAGTAAGTGCTAACTGGGCATCAACAGAGACCGTAGAAAAACAGGCGGTTTCCGCATCAATTTCTGCATCTGCTAACAGCTCATCGAGACGCGTCAGCTTCTGACGCAGATCGCTGCTCGCCTTGCGCGGCACCAGCGCACCAAATAGCGAGAACGCCTGTCGCAGGGTTTCCAGCGCATCCATCACCGCTTCTTTGGCATCGGCATTTCCACGCAGCCACACTTCTTCATGGTACTGCCACTGGTTAAGACCGGCGGTCATCGCGTTGATCATGCCCTGCTCTACCGTGGCTTTAGCGCCGATTTTTTGTAGCGCTAATGCACGCAGCGGACGGGCAGGATTGCCCTGAGCCAGCTGATAACCGCGCGCGGCTTTGCTCAAGCTGCCCAGGCGCAGGCCGCCTGCGGTGATCAAGGCTTCAGCGAACTTCAGCATGTCGGCGCGCTGGCCGCTTTTCAGCTCCAGCTCCACTTCGTACAGCGGCTCGCTCAATTCACCTGCGGCAACGTCTCCACGATCAAACGCCACTTCAATTTCGCTCTCACCAAACTGCACCAGCCAGGCTTCACGCTGGAAATGGGTGCTGAACAGCGGTTGCAGGCGCTGCTGTAATGCCGCCACATCGGTGCCTTCTGGCCAGATTTCAGCCGGCAGCTGGGCGATATCCAGCGTTGGCTCGGTGAGGTCGACGTTATATTCCGGGCGCTGATGCAGACCGCCCACGGTTTTTCCGGCGGCCTTCAGCGTCATCTCATAACGCTGATCGACACCGCGGATGCGCAGGCCCATGTCCCAACGACGTAGCTGATTGTCATCGGTCTCAAAATAGATGTTGGTCAGCTCGCGTGCGGCGAAGTGCTGATGTGGCCACGCGGCAAGGGTTTCACCGAGTTTTTCGGCGGCTTGTGGTGTGGCAATGAACTTTAATTCGATTTCGATGGTCATAATTTTTTATTCAATACGCTGCTGGCACTTACGAGTTTAATCTGGCGAAGAGTAATGCACCGGAAGCCCGCTGTCTCCGCTTTCTTGTGCTTTTACGACCCTTTTCGCACCAGATTGAGACCAGGATAGTTCTCATTCAGATTTTTGAGAAGCGTCTCCAGACTGTGCCGGTAATTTTACGCCATTAAGAAAAAACGACATCGAATGAAAAAAATCACACTTGCTGCCCTTTCTTTGCTGGCATTTAGCGCCATCGCCCCCGTTCATGCTGCTGACGAAAAGCGTTATATCTCCGATGAATTATCTACTTGGGTACGCAGCGGCCCGGGCGATCAATATCGCCTGATTGGCAAGCTGAATGCCGGAGAGGAAGTCACCCTGTTGCAGGTCAACAACGATTCCCAATATGGCCAGATTCGTGATGCCGAAGGGAAAACCAACTGGATCCCACTGTCCCAGTTGAGTGCCGAACCAAGCCTGCGCACTCGCGTGCCGCAGCTGGAGCAACAGGTCAAAGATCTCACCGCTAAGCTGGCGAATATCGACAACAGCTGGAATCAGCGTACTTCTGAAATGCAGAGTAAAGTGGCGAACAGCGACGGCACCATTGACGGCCTGAAAGCGGAAAATCAAAAGCTGAAAAATGAGCTGATTGTCGCGCAGAAAAAAGTCAGCGCCGCGAACGTCCAGTTGGATGACAAACAGCGCACCATCATCATGCAGTGGTTTATGTATGGCGGCGGCGTGTTAGGTGTTGGCTTACTGCTTGGTTTGGTGCTGCCGCACATGGTGCCGCGCCGCAAGAAAAACGATCGCTGGATGAACTAAAACCGCCACGCCGATTTGTTCTTTTCTTCAAGGGGATCGTAAGATGCCCCTTTTGGCGTGCCCGATATTTAGCCAAAGTATGCAACAATAACGCAACATGCGTGCACGGCGCGCAGAATACATTGCCTCTGGAGTGGTTGAGTGAAGACGTTTCTGGTCGGTGGCGCGGTGCGTGATGCCTTACTGCGTTTGCCGGTAAAAGATAGAGATTGGGTGGTGGTCGGTGCCACACCTGAAGCGATGCTGGCACAAGGTTATCAGCAGGTGGGCCGGGATTTTCCGGTTTTTTTGCACCCACGCAGTCGTGAAGAGTATGCACTGGCGCGTACCGAACGCAAAAATGGCAAAGGCTACACCGGTTTTGTCACACAATTCGCCCCAGACGTGACGCTGGAGCAGGATTTGCAGCGCCGTGATCTCACCATCAATGCCATTGCGCAGGCCGACGACGGCAGCTTAATCGACCCTTATCGCGGACAGCAGGATTTGGCGAAACGCACCCTGCGCCATGTCTCATCCGCTTTTAACGAAGATCCACTGCGCGTGCTGCGCGTGGCGCGTTTCGCTGCCCGTTTTGCCCACCTCAATTTCCGTGTCGCGGATGAAACGCTGGCCTTAATGCGCGAGATGGCGGAGAGCGGCGAATTAGCTGACCTCACGGCCGAACGCGTGTGGAAAGAGACCGAGAAGGCGCTGCTGACCCGCAATCCGCAGGTCTATTTTCAGGTATTGCGTGACTGCGGCGCATTGCAGGTGCTGTTCCCGGAGCTGGATAGCCTGTACGGCATTCCGGCGCCGATCAAATGGCATCCCGAAATTGATACCGGCGTGCACGCGTTAATGACGCTGACGATGTCTGCCGCGCTGTCAGAGGAATTGGACGTGCGCTTCGCCACGCTGTTCCACGATGTCGGTAAGGCGCTGACGCCGCCGGAAAAATGGCCGAGCCACCATGGTCACGGTTTAGCCGGCGTGCCGATTGTTGAAGCACTGTGCCAGCGGCTGCGCGTGCCCAATCAGGTGCGCGATCTGGCACTGGTGGTCACCGAATTCCACGATATCGTCCACACCATTGAACGCCAGTCAGCGGAATCACTGGTTGCCCTGTTCGATCGCATTGATGCATGGCGCAAGCCCGATCGCGTAGAGAAGATGGCACTGACCAGCGAAGCCGATGCGCGTGGTCGCACCGGAATGGAAAGCATGGCCTATCCACAAGGCGATTATCTGCGTCAGGCGTTTGCGCTGGCTCAGGCGGTACCAACGAAGGATGTGGTTGCAGCAGGTTTCAAAGGACCAGCCGTGCGGGAAGAGTTGACGCGTCGTCGGGTGATGGCAGTGCAGGATGGGTTGATCAACGTGCGGCCAGCATAACCGGCCGCACGCCGCGCTTACATGAAGATGGCGTAAACCGCTGCCGCCACAATAAAGCGATAGATAGCGAACGAAACAAACGAAATACGTTTAATCAGTTCCAGGAACACTTTGATCGCCAGCAGAGCAACGATAAAGGCGGTCACGAAGCCGACGGCGAACATTGGGAAATCCTGCATGGTCAGGAAGCCCATGCTCTTGTAGAGATCTAATCCGGTGGCACCAATCATCATCGGCACCGCAAGGATGAATGAGAACTCTGATGCAGCATAACGGCTCACGCCCATCAGCATACCGCCAGAAATGGTGGCACCCGAGCGCGAGAAGCCCGGCCACAGCGCCAGACACTGGAAGCAACCAATCATAAACGCCTGGCGGTAAGTGATATCATCGATACCTACCGCTTTAGGCTGTTTAGGTTTGAAGTACTCAGCCACCAACAGCAACACGCCGCCGACGACCAGTGCGTACATCACGTTAATCGGATTAAACAGGCTTTTGATTTGATCGTGCAGCAGCAAGCCAATCACCACCGCCGGAACCATACCTAACAAAATGTGAATCAGGGTCAGTTTCCCGGTTCCAGTGCCTTCATGCGGCTCTTTACCGAAGTGAATACCAATCAGTCCGAACAGGCGACGCCAGAACATCACCACTACCGCTAAAATTGAACCCAGCTGAATGACGACTTCAAAGGTTTCAGCTTTATCGCCCTCGAAGCCCAACAGATGGCCAACGATGATCATATGGCCCGTAGAAGAGACCGGCAGGAATTCCGTGAGGCCTTCCACAACCCCCAGGATTGCAGCAACCCAAAGCTGGTGAATATCTGCCATCAAAATTTTTCCTCTATCCGTTTTAAACAGTAAAAAGGCGGTCGCAAGGTGCTACCGCCTAAAATTATGCCTGCGCCACGCTGAAGGAAACCTTAAGAAAATCGGCAACTTCGCGTCCGTTAGCGCAACGGCCTCAAGTGAGACACACCATAATTTGGTTTGGTTTCATTGTGATGGCAATCACGGATGATTTATTTAGGAATAGTCCCGCGCTCGATACGCACGCCAACGGTCGCTGCCTGGGCCACCGCGCCAGGTTTCCCGACCTTGATGCGCACACCGGGCGTTTTGAAACGATTCATCAACAGATCGGCAATTTCTTCCGCCACGCGTTCGACCAGGGCAAAGCGCTGGCCCTGCAGATGATTGAGGATAACCTCGGTGACATCGGCGTAGCTCAGACAGTCGTTCACATCGTCACTCACCGCAGCACGACGGTTGTCCCACGCCATTTCGACATCGAGCACCAGCTTCTGCTGCATGCCCTGTTCCCAGTCGTAAACGCCAATGGTGGTGAACACGGTGAGTTGTTCTATAAATACGATATCCATGATGTCAGTCTCTGTTTTTGGCTAAGCCGGATACCACTTCCGGCGGATTATACGTATTATCCACGCTTATCGAGAACAAAACGACCCAAAAGGAACGGTACGAGGCTATGAGTGCTATCGCGCTTGGTATGATTATTTTCGCGTATCTTTGCGGCTCGATTTCCAGTGCGATCCTGGTTTGTAAACTCGCGCGTTTACCCGATCCGCGTACTGCTGGCTCCGGCAACCCTGGTGCGACCAACGTGTTGCGCATTGGTGGCAAAGCCGCTGCGGCTGCGGTACTGATCTTCGATGTGGCAAAAGGGATGATTCCGGTGTGGATCGCCTATCTGCTGCACGTTACGCCGATGTATCTCGGCTTAACCGCGATTGCCGCCTGTCTCGGCCATATCTATCCGGTGTTTTTCCGTTTTCGTGGTGGTAAAGGCGTGGCAACCGCATTCGGTGCGATCGCACCCATTGGCTGGGATTTGACGGGATTGATGACCGGCACCTGGCTGCTGACGGTGCTGCTGAGCGGCTACTCCTCGCTGGGCGCGATTGTCAGTGCGCTGATTGCCCCGTTCTACGTGTGGTGGTTCAAACCGCAGTTTACCTTCCCGGTTTCGATGCTCTCCTGTTTGATTCTGTTGCGTCATCACGACAACATCCAGCGCCTGTGGCGCGGGCAGGAAAATAAGATCTGGAAGCGGAAAAAGAAGAAATAAAAAAACCGGCGCGATGCCGGTTTTTTCGTTTTAGATGGCGGGCAATTCGGCCAGTGGCCAACGTGGCCGGACACTGACGCCCAATCCACCGCGTGTGCCGCCTTTCAGCCGCACCATGCCAGCGTAGGCAATCATCGCGCCGTTATCAGTACAGAACTCCGGGCGTGCATAAAACACCTCGCCACCGCGCTTTTGCATCATCTCGGCCATACGCTCACGCAACGTGCGGTTGGCGCTGACACCACCGGCAATCACCAGGCGTTTAAAGCCGGTCTGCTCCAGCGCGCGTTTGCACTTGATCATCAGCGTATCCACCACTGCATCCTCAAACGCACGCGCGATATCGGCACGCGCCTGCTCATCGCCGTTATGTTCACGAATGGTGTTGGCGGCGAAGGTTTTCAAACCCGAGAAGCTGAAATCCAACCCTGGGCGATCGGTCATCGGGCGCGGGAATTTGAAGCGACCCGGCGTGCCCTGCTGCGCCATGCGCGACAGCATCGGTCCGCCTGGATAATCCAGACCGAGCAGTTTGGCGGTTTTATCGAAAGCTTCGCCAGCCGCATCGTCAATCGATTCACCCAGCAAAGTGTATTCACCAATACCCGTGACGCTGATCAACTGCGTGTGACCACCCGAAACCAGCAATGCCACAAACGGGAATTCCGGTGGATTCTCTTCCAGCATCGGCGCCAGCAGATGGCCTTCCATATGATGCACAGGCACCGCAGGCACATTCCACGCAAACGCCAGTGCACGGCCGATAGTGGCGCCCACTAAAAGCGCACCGACCAAACCTGGACCGGCGGTATAGGCCACGGCATCAATGTCTTTTGCGGCTAATCCGGCTTCTTTCAGCGCAGCCTGAATCAGCGGAACGGTTTTACGCACGTGGTCACGTGAGGCCAGTTCGGGCACTACGCCACCGTAATCGGCGTGCAGTTTGACCTGGCTATATAATTGATTCGCCAACAGACCGGACGCATCGTCATAAATCGCGATGCCGGTTTCATCGCAGGACGTTTCAATACCCAGAACTCGCATAGCTTTCATCACCCTCTTCTTGCGGCGCGCAGTGTAGCACAGGCGAATCACACGCTGGACGACTTTGCCAGGAAAAAGTGTGTTTCTGTCGCACAAAGAGTGCGCTATACTCCACGGCCTGAAAAAACCGGCAGCCGCGATGGCATATGTCTCTGTTGGTTCTAAATTGTTCATGGTGCTTTACAACTCGGCTACGGCTGGAGTAAAATGCTGCACCATTTTAAAAGTGCTGGCGCCGCAGTCAGCAGCAAAACCGAATTTATCGAGGTAAGAGTTACATGCCGGTAATTAAAGTACGTGAAAACGAGCCTTTCGACGTAGCACTGCGTCGCTTCAAGCGTTCTTGCGAGAAAGCAGGTGTTCTGGCGGAAGTTCGTCGTCGTGAGTTTTATGAAAAACCAACGACTGAGCGTAAGCGCGCTAAAGCGTCTGCTGTTAAGCGTCACGCCAAGAAACTGGCTCGCGAAAACGCACGCCGCACTCGTCTGTACTAATTTCTTTCGGAAGTTCGCTTCCGCCGCGTGTTAAACGCAGACAGAGTCAAGTAAGAGGCCGTGCTTTCCGAAAGGAAGCGCGGCTTGTTGCCGTTTATGAGCTGAAAAACCGGGGCTTATGGCTGGACGAATTCCACGCGTATTTATCAATGACTTACTTGCCCGCACGGATATCGTGGATCTTATCGATGCCCGCGTTAAGCTGAAAAAGCAGGGTAAGAACTATCACGCGTGCTGTCCTTTTCATAACGAGAAAACCCCCTCTTTCACCGTAAGCGGTGAGAAGCAGTTCTATTACTGCTTCGGCTGTGGCGCCAAGGGTAACGCCATCGACTTCCTGATGAATCACGATCGTCTGGATTTCGTTGAAAGCGTTGAGGAGCTGGCCACGCAACACGGCTTAGAAGTGCCGTATGAAGCGGGCAACGGCCCCAGCCCGATGGAACGTCATCAGCGTCAAAGTCTGTATCAGCTGCTGGAAGGCCTCGACGGTTTCTATCAGCAAAGCCTGCGTAACCCGCAAGCGACATCTGCACAAAATTATCTCGCCACACGCGGTCTCAGCCAGCAAGTGATCGATCACTTCGCGATTGGTTATGCGCCAGCAGGCTGGGATAACGTGCTGAAACGTTTTGGTCAGCAGAAAGAGGACCGCGAATCCTTGATGGAAGCGGGCATGCTGGTCAGTAACGATTCCGGCCGCACTTATGATCGTTTCCGCGATCGCGTGATGTTCCCGATTCGCGATAAGCGTGGGCGCGTCATTGGCTTTGGTGGACGTGTACTGGGCAATGATACGCCGAAGTACCTTAACTCGCCGGAAACACCGATTTTCCATAAAGGCCGTCAGCTATATGGCCTGTATGAAGCGCAAAAGAATCATCCGCAGCCAGCGCGTTTACTGGTTGTAGAAGGCTATATGGACGTGGTGGCGCTGGCGCAATTTGGCATTGATTATGCCGTTGCCTCGCTGGGCACCTCGACCACCGCTGAGCACATTCAGCTGCTGTTCCGCTCTACCGACACGGTGATTTGCTGTTACGACGGTGATCGCGCGGGGCGCGAAGCCGCATGGCGTGCACTGGAAACCGCATTGCCTTACATGAATGACGGTCGTCAGCTACGCTTTATGTTTTTGCCAGATGGCGAGGACCCGGACACGCTGGTGCGTAAAGAAGGCAAAGAGGCGTTTGAAGCGCGGATGGAGCAGGCTTTACCGCTCTCCACGTTTTTATTCGACAGCCTGATGCCGCAGGTCGATCTGAGCACGCGTGACGGTAAAACCAAGCTGGCCACGCTGGCGCTGCCGTTGATTAGCCAGATCCCCGGTGAAACTTTACGCATTTATATGCGTCAGAATCTGGGTAATAAACTCGGCATTCTGGACGATAACCAGTTAGACAAGCTGATGCCAAAGCAGGCAGAAAGCGGCACTGCGCCAACGGCTCCCCCGTTGAAGCGCACCACCATGCGCGTGTTGATTGCGTTATTGGTGCAGAATCCGCAATTTGCCGCCATCGTTCCTACGCTGGACGGGCTTGAGCAGTCAAAAATGGCGGGTTTACCGCTGTTTGTGGAGTTAGTCAGTCGTTGTACGGAGAATCCTGGCCTGACGACCGGACAGCTACTAGAGTTATATCGCGGGACAGAATTTAGCCAGCCCCTTGAAACGCTGGCCACCTGGAACCACATGATAGTGGATGAAGAAGCAGAAGCCGTGTTCCAGGATTCACTGGCGAGTCTTTACGACTCAGCCCTTGAACAGCGCCTTGAAGCGCTTATCGCACGCGACCGTACCGAAGGCCTGAGCGCCGCCGAACGCCGCGAGTTCTGGGCCTTAAGCCAGGCATTAGCGAAAAAATAAGATTATTACCGGGTCAGAACTGTGAAGGCTGTGAAAGCACACATTCTGACTTGGGTGTACGGTTTTCGCTTTTTTAAGCACACCGTACGAGGGCCGTCGGCGTCGAAGCCAGGCCCGAACAGAACTCAAGCGGCTTAAGTGCCGATATATGAAGGGTCGATACCCTGGCCGCGTTGAAGGCAGCGGCAAAAGAACAACGCCTTCACTGTTATAGTTGGCTCGCTGCCGACCGACACCAATCTAATTAACAGAAGTGTGGATACCGTCTTATGGAGCAAAACCCGCAGTCACAGCTTAAGCTGCTTGTCACCCGTGGTAAGGAGCAGGGCTATCTGACCTATGCTGAGGTCAATGACCATCTGCCGGAAGATATCGTCGACTCCGATCAGATCGAAGACATCATCCAGATGATTAACGACATGGGTATTCAGGTTGTTGAAGAAGCACCTGATGCCGATGATCTGATGCTGAATGAGAACAGTACTGATACTGACGAAGATGCCGCAGAAGCTGCCGCGCAGGTACTCTCTAGCGTTGAATCTGAAATTGGCCGTACTACTGACCCTGTGCGTATGTATATGCGCGAAATGGGTACCGTCGAGCTGCTGACGCGCGAAGGCGAAATCGACATCGCTAAGCGTATCGAAGACGGTATCAACCAGGTTCAGTGCTCAGTTGCCGAATACCCGGAAGCCATCACCTATCTGCTCGATCAGTACGATCGTGTGGAAGCGGGCGAATCTCGCCTGTCTGACCTGATCACCGGCTTTGTTGACCCGAACGCGGAAGAAGATATCGCACCAACCGCCACTCACGTGGGTTCTGAACTGTCTGAAGAAGACCGTAACGACGACGATGAAGAAGACGAAGATGGCGACGACGACAGCTCTGACGATGATAACTCCATCGATCCAGAACTGGCGCGCGAGAAGTTCAACGATCTGCGCACCCAGTACGAAACCACCCGTACCGTGATCAAAGCTAAAGGCCGCAGCCACGCTGATGCCGTTGCAGAAATCAATAACCTGTCTGAAGTGTTCAAACAGTTCCGCCTGGTGCCGAAGCAATTCGACTACCTGGTGAACAGTATGCGCGTCATGATGGAGCGCGTGCGTACGCAAGAGCGCCTGATCATGAAGCTGTGTATTGAAATCTGCAAAATGCCGAAGAAGAACTTCATCACCCTGTTCACTGGCAATGAAACCAGCCCAAGCTGGTTCAAAGCGGCGCTGGCCATGAATAAACCCTGGTCAGAGAAACTGCTTGAAGTTGAAGATGATGTGACGCGTTCACTGCAGAAATTGCAGCAGATTGAAGAAGAGACCGGCCTGACCATCGAGCAGGTTAAAGACATCAACCGTCGCATGTCGATCGGCGAAGCCAAAGCGCGTCGTGCGAAGAAAGAGATGGTTGAAGCGAACTTGCGTCTGGTTATTTCTATCGCGAAGAAATACACCAACCGTGGTCTGCAGTTCCTCGATCTGATTCAGGAAGGTAACATCGGCCTGATGAAAGCGGTTGATAAGTTTGAATACCGTCGTGGTTATAAGTTCTCAACTTATGCGACCTGGTGGATTCGTCAGGCTATCACCCGTTCTATCGCCGACCAGGCACGTACCATCCGTATTCCGGTGCATATGATTGAGACCATCAACAAACTCAACCGTATTTCGCGCCAGATGCTGCAAGAGATGGGCCGTGAGCCAACGCCGGAAGAACTGGCTGAGCGTATGCTGATGCCAGAAGATAAGATTCGCAAAGTGCTGAAAATCGCTAAAGAGCCGATCTCCATGGAGACGCCGATTGGTGATGATGAAGATTCGCATCTGGGCGATTTTATCGAAGACACCACGCTGGAGCTGCCGCTGGATTCTGCTACCTCAGAAAGCCTGCGTTCAGCCACCCACGACGTGCTGGCGGGTCTGACTGCGCGTGAAGCGAAAGTCCTGCGTATGCGTTTCGGTATCGATATGAACACCGACCACACGCTGGAAGAGGTTGGCAAACAGTTTGACGTTACCCGTGAGCGTATTCGTCAGATCGAAGCCAAGGCGCTGCGCAAGCTGCGTCACCCAAGCCGCTCCGAAGTACTGCGTAGCTTCCTTGACGATTAATCCTCGTTAAGACGAAAAACCCCGGCTCGCCGGGGTTTTTTATTGCCTTCAAAACGGCGTTAGCCCTTTTTCCTGCATCATTTTGCGCGCGTTATCGCTCTGCAAATACTTCACAAACTGCGCTGCCGCCTGCTTCTGCTGGGTGCTGCGCGTAATCACCGCGCCGTATAGCGTATCCTGCTGCACCGTTGGCGGAATCAGCCCGACAATGGTAATCCCCTTCACCGCCTGCAGCTCACTGTTCTGCTGGAAGCCCAGCTCCGCTTTACCTTGTGCCACCGCTTCACCCACCGGTGTGGCGGGGATCACTGACACTTTGCTGGCGGTCTTCGGCCCCAACTTCAGCTTACTCAGCATCTTGCCTTGAATATATTTGCCGCTGGCACTGTCTGATATCGCGATGCTGGAGGCTTCCGTGAGAACCTGTTTGAATTTCGCTACCGTACTGATATCAGGCGGCGTCATGCCCTGCTTCACCGCCATCGCGATATAAGAGTGCGCCAGCACCTTATGGCTGCTGCTATCCACAAATTTGGCCTGCTCCAGCGGCTTGATGGCGTAATCGACCATCACCAGCACATCGGCATTATCCTGACGTTTCAGACGATTAGGGATCGCCTGCGGCGTATCGCCCATCGAGGGCGCCGCTTCCAGCTGCAGGGTATTGCCAGTTTGCTGCTGATAATCCTGCTTCAGGCTCTCAATCACCGGATACATGCCACCGGAGCTAAATACTTTCAGCGTCTCTGCCTGTGCCGTCTGTTGCGCCATCACCAGCAGCGCCGCTAACGCGATTGTGCGTTTCATCTTCCCTCTCTTTATTTGCCATAAAGATTTGGGTTTAGTCAGAAAACGCAAATTGAACAACTTTAGGGCCGCGTTAAGCGGAGCACGCTCACGCGTTATTCTGTAACCAATCATGAAGTTGGCGATAAGCTGTCGCCATCTCCTCTATCGTCGCGCGGTTCAACCCGCTGGGATTGGGCAGCACCCACAAACGCGTTTCGCCCAAGGTTTGCGGCTGCTCGCCCCACTCCACTTTGCGCTGTCGGAACGCTTTCTGGAACGCATCTTTACCCAGCACCGCCAGCGCACGCGGCTGATAGCGCAAGATCTTCTCCTGCAAACGCGCCCCGCCATCGCGCAGCTCATCACCCGCCAACTCGTTAGCCTGAATGGTCGGACGCTCAACCAGCATGGTGATGCCACAACCGGTTTCCAGCAGCCGCTGCTCCTGTTCCGGTTTCAGCAATTCGCGGGTAAAACCGGCCTGATGGATCACCTTCCAGAAGCGATTCCCCGGATGAGCAAAGTGGAAGCCGGTGTGCGCCGATGACTTGCCCGGATTGATGCCACAAAACAGCACCTGCAAATCCGGTGCAATAATGTCCTGAATATCGTGCTCGCTCATGCACTCTCCAATCCTGCGCGCTGTTTCACCGAGCGACGGCTAACCGCCAGCATATTGCGCGCTTCCTCATCATCCGGACAGGCGCGCGCCAGCGCCACCGCACCGACCATTTCGGCCAGCATACTGGCGGCGACATCATCAGCCTGAGGATGGTGCATTTCATTGAGTGCCTGCGCCAGCCGTTGCCGCACCGCATCACGACGTTGCGAGAACAGCGTGCGTGTTTCAATCGGCAGATGGGCAATCTCACTCACCAGGGCAGGTATCGGGCAGCCTTCTCCCGGCGTATTGCGATGATGCTCAGAAAGATAGTTGTCGATCAGTTGGGCCAATCGCTCGGCTGGATCTTCGAGTTGGGTGATGGCGGCAAAGCGCTGTGCCGAATCGGCAAACATCTCGGCAATCACCGCTTCAACCAGCGCTTCCCGCGAATCAAAGTGCGCGTAGAAGCCGCCGTGAGTTAATCCCGCGCGCTTCATCAGCGCCGCTACGCCAATGCCTTCAGTGCCGCATTCACGCATCACCACTGCTGCCTCATCCAGTATGCGCTGCCGCGTGCGCGCCTTGTGGCTCAGCTTTTCCATCTCTCACCATCCTGCTCATCGTTAATGGCAATCAGTGTAATTATTACGATCATCATATTCCAGCTTGACGAAAAATATGATGATCGTCATATTAATCTCCATCAGATATGACAACCATCATTTACAGGAACCGACCATGACACAACAACTGGCATTGATTACCGGCGCATCCAGCGGCATTGGTGCAACTTACGCGAAACAGCTGGCCGCGCTCGGCAGCAATTTGATTCTGGTGGCGCGTGATGAATCGCGTCTTAACCAGCTGGCGCAGTCGCTGCGTGACGCGCACGGCGTGGAAGTGAGTGTGCTGGCCGCCGATCTGACGCGTACTGAAGATTTGCAACGCGTGGCGCAAACCCTTGCGGACAACGAGCGGATTACGATGCTGGTGAACAATGCCGGGATGGCAGTTGAAGGCGAGTTCGTCGCGGGAGATATCTCGCAAATACAAACCATGCTGACGTTAAACATTGTGGCTCTGACGCAGCTGGCACATGCAGCCGCGCAAGCATTCCGCCGTCGTGGTGAAGGCACGATTGTGAATATCGCTTCCGTACTGGCACTGGTGAATGAAATGGCGAATGGCGCGTATAACGCCAGTAAAGCCTTTGTGCTCTCGCTGACGCGCAATATGCAGCGTGAGCTGGCGGAGAGTGGCGTGCGTATTCAGGCGGTATTGCCTGGCTTAACCCGTACTGAGATCTTCGAACGCTCAGGGAAATCGGTTGATGACCTTCCGCCAGAAAGCGTGATGGAGGTTGAGGATTTAGTCGCAGCGGCGCTGCACGGGCTGGATAGCGGCGAGCTGATCACCATTCCTTCGGTGGAAGATTTGGGACTATGGCAGAGCATGGAGAGCGCGCGCTTCGCCATCCTGCCGTATATCTCGTTGAATAAACCGGCTTCGCGTTATTTGTGAGATGTGAGTGATGATTGAGATGAGGTAGAAGGATGGCCTTGTCTCAAAAACCTGCGGAGGTTGAGGGTTGATTGAGCGATCTTAGGGGGTGGGAAGGGATTTTTGCTTGGAGATCAAGGAGTCAGAGATTGTTCTAATTTTCACCAACCGATTGGCGAACGCTGGATCACCCCTACGAGATACTTTATAATCCCCGCTCCGCTGGCCCCTTAGCTCAGTGGTTAGAGCAGGCGACTCATAATCGCTTGGTCGCTGGTTCAAACCCAGCAGGGGCCACCAAATTTATTTTTTATAATCATTAAGTTAAGCCACCTCCAGCAAGGTGGCTTTTTTGTAAAAATCAACAAGTGTCGCAAAAGTGTCGCACAAACTTTGTCGGTGCTTACTTCTCAAAGATCAGTCAGATTGCTTGCGGAGTTAGTGGATGGCTAAGAACAGACAGGTAAAGGTTACCCAACCGAAAATTCTTAACAGAGAGAGATTGCTTGATAATGCTCTTTCCTCGGTTCGCTTAGGGATTGAAGACTACAAGTTTGCGACTCAGCCAAACGGCGACCCTGCCCGTGCTTTATCTTCATTTAGAAATTTACTCTCTGGTGTTCTTTTACTTTTCAAATATAGAATATCTACATCTGTAAAATCTGCTGAAGATGCAGCAGCTTTGATATATGTCCCTCATGAAGTTAAGCCAATAGTTCTTGATAGTGGCGATGTTAAATGGACACCTCAATTAACCAAGAACACTATTGAAACAACCGCAATTCAATCTCGGCTACAGATGCTTGGTATTGAAATTGATTGGGCGGTTATTACAAAGATAAAAGAGCGAAGAAACGAATTAGAGCATTTACACCCTAGTAATACACTGGGCGAACTTACAACCATCATTGCTGAACTATTTCCCGTTATCCGCGATTTTATTGAACAGCATTTGTATCAGACACCAACACAGCTTCTTGGCGACACTTGGTTGATAATGCTGGAAGTAAGCAACTTTTATCAAGACACTAAAAAAACCTGCATTACCAGATGGGAAAAATACGGTATCCCAGCCAGAATGATGCCATACATTGAAGAGGCATCTTGTGGTGTCTGTGGGTCTACCTTGATAACACCATCACCAGAGATACTGCCTCTAGAGCTGAATGTATCAGAAGATTACAGAGAATTTAGATATTCATGCCTTGAGTGTAATTTTACTGCATTAATATCCACATTATTATTAGAAGCACTCGATAATGATTATGCTATAAACCCATTTAATGGTGATGAACCAAGAGTTCTAGAATGTATAGAATGTGGTCTTGAATCATATGTACCGGAAGAAGACGTCTGCTTCTGGTGTGAATACACTAGAACACATGAAGAATGCGCTGTATGCCATAATTACCTAAGCATTGATGAACAGGAATTCAATGGCCTATGTAGTTATCATGCAAATCTTGCATTCAAAGATGATTGACAACAACTGATTTAAATACCTTGGCTGATTTATCTTAAAAACGAAATCAGCTTAATATTTAGAATACCACCCAAGTTTTTTAAGCTTGTACTCCCAATCCTGATATGCGGCATGCCATGCCGCATTTTCATTTGCGAAGGGCTCTTTTGCTATGGGTTCTCATTCCAGCTTGCCATTGGTGAGCTTCTTCAATCTTACGTCCCAGTATTCACCGCGCGGCCACAGTGTAAGCATCACTGTAAAGCGGACCATTCACATTTAGAGATCTTCCGACATACTGACTATGTCCCCGGAGGAGATCACCATGCGCAAAGCCCGATTCACCGAACACCAGATCATTGCCGTTCTGAAGTCCGTAGAAGCTGGACGTACAGTCAAAGATGTTTGTCGCGAAGCGGGAATATCCGAGGCCTCGTATTACAACTGGAAAGCGAAGTTTGGTGGGATGGAAGCCTCTGATATCAAAAAGATGAAAGATCTGGAAGACGAAAATCGCCGCCTGAAGCAGATGTTTGCCGACCTTAGTCTGGAATGCCGGGCGATGAAAGACGTAATCGAAAAAAAGCTTTAAAACCAGCGATAAAGCGTGAGCTCGTCAGCTATCTGATCGCGCAGTTTACGATGAGCATACGCCAGGCATGCAGGACGTTATCGCTGAGCAGGACGGTTTTTCGCTATCAACCGGACACACGACGTGATGAACCGGTGATCCAGGCTTTGACTGAACTGGCTGAACGCTATCCCCGCTACGGCTTTAAGAAGCTGTTTCAGGTGCTTCGCAGGCAGGGCCACGTCTGGAACCACAAGCGTGTGCACCGGATTTACCGCCTGCTGAAACTGAATTTTCGGCGTAAGGGTAAACAACGTCTGCCGGTGCGAAATCCGGCTCCGCTGGCCACGCCGGAAGCACTCAACCAGAGCTGGTCGATTGACTTCATGCACGACGCCCTGACATGTGGCCGACGTTTTCGGACTTTCAACGTCGTGGATGATTTTAACCGCGAGGCTCTGGCGATAGAAATTGACCTGAATATCCCGGCGCAGCGGGTCGTTCGGGTGCTGGACAGGATAGTGGCAAACCGTGGATATCCACTGAAAATGCGGATGGATAACGGGCCAGAACTGATATCACTGGCGCTGGCACAATGGGCTGAAGACCACGGTGTGATGCTGGAATTTATTAAGCCGGGTAAACCAACGCAGAACGCCTTTATTGAACGGTTTAACCGAACGTACCGGACAGAAATCCTGGATTTTTACCTGTTCAGAACGCTGAACGAAGCACGGGAAATCACGGAGCGCTGGGTGACGGAATACAACAGCGAGCGGCCTCATGAATCCCTGAATAACCTGACGCCGGAAGAATATCGGCTGATGGCTGAGAAACCGGAAATCTCAAAAAGTGTGTGGAACTAAAACGGGTCTGCTTACAAAATCAGAACCCTCCTCGCCGAATGTGAGAACAGCAGATCTAAAGATCTGACGACCATTGTGAAAATTTGCTTGGCAACTGGCGCAAGATGGAGTGAGGCAGAAGGCTTAAAGGGAAACCAAATCCGCACCGGTCAGATCATCTACGTGAAAACTTAAGGCAAGAAAAACCGAGCGGTGCCGATAACAGAAAAATTACAGGCTGATCTACCATCCAGCAGGAAAGCGCAGGTGCTCTTTAAACCATGTTATTCAGCTTTCAGAAAGGCCATGCAACGCGCCGGGATCAAAACACCCGCTGGACAACTGACGCATGTCTTAAGACATACCTTCGCTTCTCATTTCATGATGAACGGCGGCAACATTCTCGTGCTTCAGCGAATTTTGGGACATACGGATATCAAAGTGACTATGCGTTATGCACATTTTGCTCCAGAACATTTATATGAAGCTAAGAATCTTAATCCACTAATTAACATTGTTTAAAGTTTAATTTTCTCAAAAATCAGGATTGTTACATGTCAAAGTTAGATGTCTGGTCAACAAGAATTGCGAACTTTTCACAAATAGGAGTTCTAGCACTAGCAGCCTTTGGTTATTTTTATACCGTACTTCCTGTTTATCAGAAATCACTACTTGATGAAGAAATAGCAAAAAAGACTCTTGAACTTGAAAAAAAAGACAAAAAGCTCTTAGAGCTTAACGAAACTTTGAATGAGAAGACGATGGAACTAAGTCAGCTTTCGAAGGACGTTAACCAAGCAAAGGACGAAGCTCTCACAGCTAAATCAAATCTTAAAATAGTACAAGGTAAATTCTCCGAACAATACTCAGAATTAAGAGTACACCTACTATCACAATTTACATCACTGTCTTACTCCGAATGTTATAAATCACTGTCTAGCGCCAACAATATATCACAGTGTTTTAATAAAATAGCTGAATCGTACAACCTACGAGAGCTCAACATCAAAGATAAAGGTAACCTTAAGAAAAACATCAAAAAGGAAAGCCCTAAGTTATTTATAGATTACTCTAATAAAAAAGAGGCGCATGATTATACATTAAATAAAATAAATGACAGAATCACCCTTGCCAACCAAAAGTGTGAATCCAAAAAAGCAACCGATGATTACAAGGATAGCTTTAAAAAAATAAATATTGACTACGAATGTAAAACTAAAATAAGCGAATTAGAAAATGAAGCCTTGAAAGTAAAAATGGAATTAATTTTCGCGAAAAAACGGTTAATGTCAGATTATTTAAACTCAATAGCACAGCAAACTCTAAATTAAATAGACCTTAATTTTCGAACAGAGAGCGTTAATCACGCTCTCTGTTTTTGACGCATAAATTAAAAATAACTCCCCTCAAAATCTCCTGCTTTACCAATTGATGGCCTGATTCTATCAATCACCTGCTGGCAATTATCATTATTATCTTTCAAAGCTTTAATTGCCTTTTCCTTAATTTTTGGAATATTATTAAATTTCCCTTTCATCATCCCTTCAGCCCCAAACGCTCCCCAGTCGCCTGCTGTACAGATGTGAATTATAAGTTCAAAACAATTTAAATCATCCATTAAAATTGAGATATCACCATCATATGAGCTTGCACTCTGTGCAAAAGAGTTTGCCTCGGAGAAAGTCGAAGAGCCTGCCTGGTCAAAAATTGATTGTATAACTTTATCTTTAGCCCATACATGCCCTTTAACATGTTTCATTAATACGGGGCTTAATTTGTATGTCTCAAAAACTTCGGCAAGGCTAGACTTAAAGCATCTATCAATGACCATCGCATCCAAGCCAATAATACTATTAGCAATTTGGACAGGATGCCTTAAGTATGTATGTTGATCAGAGGGTTTTGTAGCTGAAATAGTGTCCTCAAACATTTTATTCAATCTCAAATAAACAATGTCATCTATATTCTTGAGTAGATTACCATTGGTTGAGATACACTCCATCAAGCATTGCCTTTTACTTTCATCAGTACTACATTCAATTAAAAGCTGCTTTTTTATCTGCTCAAGGACATCATCATTTAGAGGTTTAATGGATAAACCCAAGAGATATCTTTTCGCATTTAATTTTATTTGTTCATTTGCATTGTCGAGTGACTCGATTAGTTTTTTTAGGAGATATGAATACCCATCATGATGCAGGTTTTTAACACCTTCATTTACTACTGTAGCATGATCTTGAATGTTTGACGTCGGAAATAAATATGAGTTAGTCAACTTAGATAGGATTTGGTCGGCAACCTGAGTTGTTGATAAAACTGGCTTAGATAGAAATCTATGTATAGTTTTAGAATATACGTATCGAGCTTCTTCAGCAGTGGGCTTATGGCCTGAAGGATGTGCTGCTTTATTTCTGAGCGTTCTTAGTACTGAAAGGAAATCCGCATCAATTTCTGTAATTATTTTTTCAGCCTTCAATTTATTAAGCAAATCACTTTCATAAACTTTTTGCTCATCTCTTTTTTTAGAGATTTCTATGAAAATTGCTCTAGCTACTCTATTTGTTGTAGCCATCCCGTCTAACTTTTTGAATAGATCTTCAAAAATAGCAATAAATGAAAGTACGACACATGCTCGATGTGCTCCGGTCATATAGCAAGTTAATGCTTCCCGCATGTATTCTTTCAACTCAACATCAACTATATCACTAATAAGTTCTTCCATATCCCTAAGGCTTGACATAATTACTCCTTTTATTTAATTCCAATTTTGACTAATATACCTAAATACGACTTAGTAAAATAATAATATCGGCAAATTTCAACCGGAGTTTAATGTTTTTTTGACTGTCAACGAAATTATACCGTCAGTCATCTACATTTTGGTTGGATTAAAATGGCAGCAAAGTGGCAGCAGAGCTCAACGCTATGTGCCACTTTTCATCACTATTCGGCCTAAAGAAAACATGAAAATCAGTAACTTACTGATTTCACTCACTTCAAATTGGGACTCATAATCGCTTGGTCGCTGGTTCAAACCCAGCAGGGGCCACCAAATACTCCATTCCAATCAATAACTCATAATAATTTATAGTCTTTCAATAGATATAGTTGCATAGCGACGTCCTAATCCCGCTCTCATAATATTCAGCTAGTTTTATAATCAGCCAGCTTGAAATGAAATCAGTAACTTACGGTCGGGAATGGATTGTTGAAGCCGGACTAAATTTTCTGGAATAAATCAGTAAAGCAGTGAATCAGAGGGCTTAACGATGCGTAAAATCCTCCACTCCGAATACACGTTCCGGCAGTCACACGAAGGTGTGGCTGCCCCGACGGTTATTTCGGGGGTTACCCATGCAATCAAGAACTCGAGCGTTTCGCCGCCATCATATGAAAAGGTTCAAAGCTAAGCGCGGTCGTTATAATAATGCGGCTTACAGCTGGCCTGAAGGTACCACTATCGTGAACATTGGGAAGGTCTACCATACGCCATGCCCCTGTTCATGCTGGATATGCGGACATCAGCGTACACATCACGGAATGAACATTCAGGAAATGAGAGCAAGAGCCAGACACCAAGACTAAGCTGCTGGGCCCATCTCAATGGTGGGCTAACTCCCGACAAGTACCTTCTGATAAACCACCTTAATTACGGATGCTTTATACAAGATTTCTAAAAAATGAAAAAAGCACTTTTATGGTTAATTCAGTCATTTATCTACCTCATTCCCCTCGTAGCTGTTGTAGCAGGGATCTACATTTTTGTCCGCTTTATGCCAAATTACGCGGCTTTCCTTAGCATATCCTGGGTGATCGTTGTTTCCTTCATCTACATCAAATACAACAGATGGTATTGAATATTTCCAACACCATCTGTCAGCATTCTCTTATAACATCCAACTTAAATCATCGATGTTAAAACCACTCAACTTGAGAAGGCCGCGAAGTCGCAACCTAACCCATCACTCCCCTTCCAACCCGCAAACCTGCCACCGCACCGAACTGACGCCCTTCTCCAGGCTAATCCGTCCCACAAGACTCTCCAGCTGATCCGTCATGCTCGGTTTCCCCAGCACTTCCGCATTCACTTCCATGCGATGCGGCGGGTTCATATCCTCGCTGTGCAGTGATTGCAGGCGCAATCCGCTACCGCCGAGGCTGTGTAACATCAGGCTGCGCACCTGCACTTCATCTTGCGCCAGACAGATAATCTGCACTTTATAGTGCTGCACCACTTCTTCCGCAGGCACCAGGCTCTGGCGATTAATCCCCTGCGCCAAATCGCGCAGCAGAATATTGGCACACAGAATCACCATGCAACCAATCGCCGCTTCCAGCAGCAATCCCATGCTGCACAGCACGCCCACGGCGGCGGTGCACCAAAGCGTTGCGGCAGTATTCAGGCCACGGACGTTGAGGCCGTCGCGCATGATCACCCCGCCGCCGAGGAAGCCGATGCCTGAGACCACATAGGCCGCCACGCGGGAGGCATCAGTGGCGATGCCGGGTACGCTTTGCGTCATCAAGACAAATAAACAGGCGCCAGTGCTGACCAGCGCATTAGTGCGCAAACCGGTCATACGCTGGCGAAGCTGGCGCTCGCTGCCAATCAGCGCGCCCAGAACCAGCGCGACGGTGACGCGCAGTAAAAAGATTTTCCAATCCATCATAAACCTCACTCCGCTGCTTCAGGCAGGCGGAAATTCAGGGGGTAATAAATGGATTACAGCCGGTGCCGCTACCGCTGAAACTCAGCAGCATCACGCAAAAAAACAGGGGGAGATTCTGGAAGGAAATCCACCGTCTTAACGCACGGTTAAGACAGCGTTGAGGGCTATCTTACCGCAGGGACCTTTTGTAATCGTTCGGGACAGGTGTCCAATGCAGTTATCCTCTTGGGTAAAATTCGGCGCGATTGTAAACCTCGCGCCGGTTAATTGCTATCCAACTGCGCTTCTGTTTATCAAATGTTTACGCAATTGCATCGCTCTCAAGCTGCATTAACAGCTCAGGAATCGCCTCAATTTCGATGTAATGCGTGGCGTGAGGAAAATCCTTTTCCTCGCCGATAAATACGGCGACTTCCGCATGGCTAAGCATGATGAAATCATTTTGATCGTTACCAAACGCGGTATATTTCTCGCTGCCAATCAGTTCGCTCAGGGCGCGGTGTTTATTATTCCCCTGTGGCGTGATGTCGTAGAAACCATCGCTACGATGGGTGTGCACACTGACATCTTCAGCTTCAATCAATGCCATGACTGATGCTTTGTGCGCGTCTGAAAGCATCAGGATTTTCGTCACGCCCTCTTCCATCAACGCTTGTTCGCTGATCTCTTCACTGCTGAGCGAGCGGATGTATTCATGGAATGGATGCGTTCGACTGGAGAACGAAAAACTCCATTCGCCATCCAGCACATAAGGGATCTCCAGAGCGACCAGATGGTGCACAACCTGCTTCACAAACGCGGGATTGAGCGTATGACTGGTTTTAATTTCACCCGCCTGATACGCCATGCCGCCATTGCAGCCAATAAAGGTTGCCGTATGCAGTTCTTCAGAGAGCATCGGTAGCATATCGCGCACGGGTCTGGCGGAGGCAAAAATTAACTGATGTTGTTGCTGTAATCTGGCAAGGCTCTGGCAGAGTTCAGGCTCCACTTTTAAGCCAACTTTTGAGATGGTGCCATCAATATCGAATACGTAAATACCCATCAAATCATCCTTAATTCGTTGGCCATCATTAGCCGTTGGCGAAAATATCACCTCCTGATTGCCATGTAAAACTCAGGCTGTCTGAGCTGAATCTGACCGTGCTATCTTACCCACTCGCTATACCGCAATCGGATCAAGACCAATGGCAAAACAACGTGTAGGAATCGTGTTTGGTGGCAAATCGGCCGAGCATGAAGTGTCGTTACAATCAGCGAAAAACATCCTCGAAGCCATCGATAAGAGCAAATACGAGGTGGTGCTGCTGGGCATCGATAAACAAGGTGAGTGGCATCTGAATGATGCTTCCGGTTTCCTGCTCAATGCCGATAATCCGGCGTTGATTGCCCTGAATCGCTCAGGTGAAAACGTCGCGCTGGTGCCGGGCAGTGCTTCGCAGCAGTTGATCACTCGCCAGCAGGCACAGCCGCTGTCACAGCTGGATGTGATCTTCCCGATCGTGCACGGCACCCTGGGTGAAGACGGATCGCTGCAGGGCTTGTTGCGCATGGCGAACCTGCCGTTTGTCGGATCGGATGTGCTGGGCTCAGCAGTGAGCATGGACAAAGATTTCACCAAGCGTTTGCTGCGCGATGCAGGCTTAAAAGTCGCGCCGTGGATCAGCGTGACGCAGGCACAGCGTGCGCGTCTGGATGCGCAAGCCGTGATCGATCAGTTCGGATTACCGCTGTTTATCAAGCCCGCCAACCAGGGATCGTCTGTCGGTGTCAGCAAAGTGGATCATATCGACGATCTGGCGGCTGCGCTGGATCTGGCCTTTACCTTCGATCGTAAAGTGCTGATTGAGCAAGGCATCAAAGGCCGCGAGATTGAGTGTGCGGTGCTGGGTAATGATGAACCCGAAGCCAGCCCGTGTGGCGAAGTGGTGGTGCATGATGCCTTCTACTCGTACGACACCAAATACATCAGCGCCGACGGTGCACAAGTGGTGGTGCCCGCCGCCATCAGCGAGCAAGCCAGCGAAGCAATTCGGGCCGTGGCGATTCGCGCGTTCCAGGCGCTGGAGTGCTTTGGTATGGCACGCGTCGATGTGTTCCTGACCGAGAGCGGCGAGATCGTGGTGAACGAGGTGAATACCCTGCCGGGCTTTACCAATATCAGCATGTATCCGAAGTTGTGGCAGGCGGCAGGATTAAGCTACAGCGATTTGATTACGCGCTTGATTGAGCTGGCGCAGCAACGCCATCAGCAGAGCAGCCAGCTGAAAAGCAGCGTTTAATCTTCACGTTCCGGGTGCGCATGAATGCGCACCCTACAACGGTTAAACAGGTTTGTCATTGATGGCGATCGAAACAAATTAGCGTCAGGCAGTTGTGAGGTTGTCATCAATGGCGACCGAAAAAACCAGCACCAAGCCATCGTAAGGTCGCCATTCACGGCGACCAAAACAACCCAGCATCAAGCCATCCTATGGTCGCCACTCATGGCGACCATCACGCACTTCACGCCACGTCATTCACCATGCTGCGCGGCTCCATCGCTGGAGAAGTTTGGTTACGGCCATTGCGTTTCGAGAGGTAGAGATTTTTATCCGCTGCCGACACCAGACGGTTAATCACGCCCGGCCATTCCCGCTCACTCTGCGCACTGCCGCGCGCCAGGCCTAAACTGGCGGTTACCGTCACCGTGTTGCCCTGAATCCAGAACTTCTCTTTGACCATCGCCTGACGTATCGCTTCGGCCAGCTGGTAAAGTTGCAGATGGCTGTAGTCGAACACCACCACCACAAACTCTTCGCCACCAAAGCGACACACCATGCCGCGATTGCCCACCACGCGTTGCATGCGGCGCGCAATCTCTTCCAGCACGCCATCACCGGCGTCGTGGCCAAAGTTGTCGTTAATGGCTTTGAAATAGTCGACATCCAGCATCACTACGCCCGCTTCGCGCTGTAAGGAGAACGGCTCCTGTTTCAGGCTTTCATACAGGCCAGAACGCGACAGCAACTGGGTGAGGAAATCGAAGTTCGCCCGCAGCGCCAGACGATGATTGAGCTGACGAATCGCATCCATACTCACTGCCACCAGCATCGGGCTGAGGGCCACCGTTGCCACACCCAGTCGCGCCGAGGTGAGATGGCTGATCGGCAGCAGTGCGTCATCGCCCTGAATATTCATTACGCCGTGGGAAACGAGAACGATCTCAGTGATGCCGGTAATCAGGATCACCAGGCTTGTAACAGGAATCGGTAACACGATGGCGCACCAGATCAGCGCCGGTACCGGGAAGGTTAAGCTACCTGCCCCGCCAATCATCGCTCCCACGGTCAATGACAGCACCACTGCCGCCAGCGGCAACAGCTTGCCCGGATGCAGCAAGGTGCGCGGTGAGACGTTGCGCAAGGAGCGCGCCAGCATCACCGGCAACAGCATCAGGGAAGTCGAGAATTGCTCGCTAAACCAGTCGCCCCACGCCACCACAAAGCGCGCATTGAAATCGATATCCTGCGCCCATGCGCCCCAAGTGGCACAGGCGGCGGCACCGAGGAAACAGGCCGGGAAGATGCGCATGGCGTTGAACACCTGGCTGTTGGCCGAAGGCGGCTGCAGGTGTTTGATCAACATGCTGACCGAAACGAGGATAAACAGGATATTGGCGAAGTTCACGGTCACCGCAGGCAGCGCCCAGCCGGAGAACACCGTGTCGTTAAAAATCATCGCGGCAAAGCACACCAGATAGCTGGACGTGGTATGCAGGAAAGGATTTCGCACCATTAAACCGGCAATCAGCGCGTTCACCGGCCAAAACAGGGAGAACTCCTCCGGAATGCGCAGATGACTGCCAATAAAGCAGAAGAAAAGCGTAATCAGGAACAGCGAGAGTGCATTCTTTTTTAAATTATTCTCAGCAAACAGCTTAACGCGCATACGTCTGAACCCTGTAACCTGGAAATCGCTGCCTCTTGCCCACGGGCATCAGCAAGCATTTAACCTGAAATAACTGTGCGATGATTCGGCAATTAAGCGAGTGTTCGTCATCCTACTCTGCGACTGGGCAGCACTCAATGCGCCGGATCGGCGAGATGTGAGCGCACTAGCAGGGTTGAAACCCGAGAAACAAGGATGAGAGCTGCTGCAATTATGCCCTGCAAATAAAAAAATCGGATATCCGAGATATCCGATTTTTACGCGAAAAACCAGTTTTTCAGCAAAGCGTTATTGCTATTTAACCGCAACGGGCCACTGACTCAGACGAATACCACGATCGCGCGCGTTTTCGCCGAAATCCTGTAGCACCGCTTTGACGTCCGGATCCAGGTACTCGGCGTTATCGTGATCGACAATCACCGTGCTGTTCTCCGGGATCTCCGCCAGTAACCCCTGCAGTTTCGGGTTGTGCATAAAGGTGAGGTTTTGCTGGAAGCGCAGCACGTAGTGATCGTCATAGCGCGTGAGCTGCAGCGCGTTGCGGTGGCTTTTGTAGATGCTATACAGAATCTGTGTGGCGATACCGATACCAATCCCCGCCAGCATGCCAAACACAATAATGCCGCCGATGGTGGCGAGGAACGGCACGTACTGCTGAGCGCCCATGCGGAACTGTTCAATGAACAGACGCGGTGTTGCCAGCTTATAGCCGGTATACAGCAAGACGGCGGCGAGGCTGGCTAAAGGAATGGCGTTGAGCAGATCGCTGAACCACAAGCCGCAGATCAGCAACAGCGCGCCGTGGATCAGAATCGACAGTTTGGTCTGCGCCCCGACGCTAACGTTTACCGAGCTGCGCACGATCACCGCCGTAATCGGCATCGCACCGAGGAAACCAGCAGTCAGGTTGCCGATGCCCTGTGCGAACATCTCTTTATTTGGCGAAGGTGCCGGATGTTGCGGACGCAGTTTTTTCAGCGCTTCCTGACTGAGCAACGTTTCCAGGCTTGCCACCAGCGCCAGCGTCACGGCAACCACCCAGACTGAAGGATTTTGCCACGCCAGCCAGTCCGGGGTTTCCAGTTCCGCCGCCAGCGCTGACAGGCTATCAAAGGCCGGTAACGCAATGCGCGGTAGCTCTTCCGCCAGGCTCGGGAACAGGCGATCGCCAAACACCGTCGCCATGCAGCCGAGCAACACCGCCACCAGTGGGCCCGGAATCCAACCAAGCAGCTTGACCGATTTCACTATCGGCGTAGTCCACAGCCAGAGAATCAGCAGACCGATGCCCGCCACCAGCATCGCACTCAGCGAAAACTGAAATTCGCCATTCACCAGCGACACCAGCTCAGCATCACCTGCGGTACCGAAGGCCACCGGGATCTGCTGCATAATCAGCAAAATACCGATCGCCGCCAGCATCCCTTTGATGACACTGCCCGGCACCAGCGAAATGAAGCGACCGGCTCGCAGCAAACCAAGCAGGCACTGCAACACGCCCGCCAGAATCAGCGCGGTGAGGAAAGCGGAGAAGCTGCCAAGCGTCTGGATCGAGGCCACCACAATAGTCACCAAACCTGCCGCCGGGCCGCTGACGGCAAAACGCGAGGGACTTAGTGAAGTGACCAGCAGGCCGCCGATCACCCCGGTGAGCAATCCGGCAAACGGCGGTAAACCGCTGGCCTGCGCGATGCCAAGGCACAGCGGCAGCGCCACCAAAAACACCACCAGACCGGCGGGAATATCCTGACGCAGCGTGTTCAGATTCATGGCACCGATTCCTCTGCAGATTGCTGAGTAAGCTCTTTCAGATGACCCGACTGCAGGTCATACACGCAACCAAACACTTCCAGCGCTTGCCCGGCTTGCCAGGCCTGTCGCACTGGCTCACACGTCACTAACTGAGCAAACTGGGCGATGACGTTGGCTTCGACTAAGCGGTTGAGCTTGCTGCTCTCCTCTTCCTCAGCACTGGCGTGATATTCCACCAATCCTTGCTGCAGACCACTGCGCAACGCGGCGATGCGTCTTGCCAGCGCCGAATCCTCTTTTGCCAGCGGGCTGGCGGGCAACCCCAGTGCGGCCTGCACGCCGCCGCAGCCGTAGTGGCCACACAGGACAATGCGCTCCACGCCGATGTAGAAAATCGCGTATTGCAGCACGCTCATCAGGTTATCGTCATCGGGCACCACCATATTGGCGATGTTGCGATGCACAAACAGTTCGCCGGGATGCGAGCCAGTCAGCACTTCGGCAGGTACGCGGCTATCGGAACAGCCAATCCACAGCGAATGCGGTTTTTGTTGATGCAGATATTGTTCGAAATAATCTGGATTACGCTCGCGGCGCTGTAATGCCCAACTGCGATTTTTCGCTAATAAGGGTTTAAGTGTCGTCACAATTATCTTCTCTCTACGTCCAGAAATATCGATTTCAGGCTAAGTCACAGGGTTTTAAACGCCGCTAAGACGATCGATGGAGGATGAAAGCAGAGCTTCCTCACATAAATTGTTTATAGCTGCTAATGCTTGTGGTTGCACAATCAATATTTCCGCACACAACAAAATCGTACTCCCTGTAAAATAAACGTCAGGAATTGTCGATTGAAAGTAATTTAATGCAAGCAGAGAGAATTGACTAAAAAACACTGTTTGTTATATAAATCATACAATTAATTGGAATATTAAATTATGCATCTGGAATGAATCGACAAAAATATACACGCAGTCTTTTCATGCCATTGCACTAGTATGGTGAATTGAACGATTTGAGTTGAGAAAAATCTTAATTATAAAGTTTATGATTGGAGTCATGCACTGGGTAAATAGCAGAATGACGATATTTTCCGCCAATCACTTACCGGTAATTAAGCAAGAGATCAGGAAAATAATAAGGAGAATAATAATGACGATGAAAAGTAAATATCACTGGTCCTGAATTAAAATCACCGCGCCTGCCGCAACAGGCGCTAATTCGCTTGACGAATTATTTACCGTTCCACGCTTTCATACGCGCTTCACGTACCTGAAGCTGCTGTTCCGGCGTCAGTTTGTTGTAGTTCTCCGCCATGCCGCTTTCCCAGTCGCCGTATAGCGGATTAGGCAGCACGATAAACTGCGTACCAAAATGCTGATGATTGAGCTTAACGAACTGCTGACGCTGTGCATTGCCCTGATGCCAGGTCGCGCCACCAAAATCATTCAGGTTATCGCCCACGTACAACACCACGTTATATCCGGCGTTTTTAATCGCATCGAAGCGATCCTGTTTATTGGAGTTCCCGGTGCTGAGACGCACGGTTTTATCGCTCACGCCGCTGAAGCCCAGCTTGTTGAGGTTGTCCACCGTGGCGGCGTAATCCTTCTGGTCGCGGTTCGAGACGTAGAACAGGGTGCCGCCGTGGCTGTTGACGTAGTTGGCGAACTCCACCGCGCCCGGCACGGCGGTGGCCTGACGCGCCTGAGTCCAGGCTGACCAGGTTTTGCCAGAGAACGGCTGGCCGTTTTTCGCCTGCCATGCGCTATAGGCACTGTTATCGATCATGGTTTCATCGAGATCGACGATCACCGCTTTCGGCTTGCCCGCCAGCGATGGCGCAGCATCAAACGCCATGCGCGCAGTGTTAAATGCCTGCCAGCTTAATGCCTGATACTCACCGGACTGCTGGAACCAGTTCACTGCCAATACCGATTGCTGGCCGAGCTGCTGCTGCGCCTGCTGTTTGGCCGGTTGCGCGCATCCTGTTAGCAGCAACGCAAGAATGCTGGACGCTGCCAGCAAAGAGGTGTTTTTCATCAGATCATCCTTAAGTGATTATGGTCAGTTTGTGTAAAGCTTTAAAAATGTAGCAGTTAACGTAAGCTGTGGGCAGAAGAAAGCTGCCGCCCTGTCAAAGGAGACACTTATGTCACATGCCGGACCGCGTTCAACGCTGCTTGATGCCCTGCCGTGGCTCGATTATGCCTTTCAGCCTGCGGGCCAACCGGTGCCCACGGATGCCGCCTATGGCCAGCAGCGCCATAGCGCCCAGGTGGTACTGGCAACCCAAAACCTGCCGCCGAAAAGCTGCGAGTCCGATGGCGTGATTGGGGAAAACCAGCTGCCGGTGGCGGTGTATACCGCTGACTGTTTGCCGGTACTGTTCGCTGATAGCGAGCAGCATCAGGTGGCGGCAGTGCACGCCGGATTAAAAGGCACGCTGAGTGGAGTGCTGAACAGTGCCATTGACGGCTTGCTTAATCGTGGCGCCCGCACTGAAACGCTGCATGTCGCCATCGGACCGGCGATTGGTCCGTGCTGTTATGAGCTGGGCAAAGATTTGGTGACGCAGATGCAGCAACGTGCAGATTTACCTGCGCTGCAGTGGGCGAGCGAGCAACCGCATAATAGCGCGGCGATTCGTCCGCAAGCGCGAGCGCATCATCAGGGCGTGTGGTTTGATTTGCCGCATCTGGCGCGAGGGTTGCTGCTACAGCGTGGCATTCCTGCCGAACAGATAGAGGTGTTAAACGTCTGCACTTATTGCATGGCGGAGTCGGGATCGAGCTATCGCTACAACACCCATTTTGACAGCGGCTATCAATCGCGATTTTCGTGGATTCGTCGTCGCGACTGAATGGCTGCACGTCCTTGTGCAGCCGATTGCATCAGTGAATGATGGCGTTGAGTGCCAGCACACCGGCCAGGCCGAGGATCGAGATCAGCGTCTCCATCACCGTCCAGGTTTTCAGGGTCTCCACCACGCTCAGGTTGAAGTAGCCCTTAAACAGCCAGAAGCCCGGATCGTTGACGTGTGAGGCGATCACGCTGCCCGAACCTACCGCCAGCACCATCAATGCCGGATCGGCATGGGTCACCGCGATGATCGGCGTGACGATCCCAGCGGTGGTGATCGCCGCAACCGTGGCCGATCCCAGCGCGATACGCAGCATCGCTGCCACTGTCCAGCACATCAGCAGCGGAGACAGTGACGATCCCTTCATCATGTCCGCGATATAGTTGCCCACGCCGCTGTCCACCAGCACCTGCTTGAACGCACCACCACCGGCAATAATGAAGACGATCATGGCGATGGCGGCAATCGACTCGCCGCACATATCCATCACTTCTTCCATCTTGCGACCGTTGCGCAGTCCCAGCGTCAGCACCGCGATCACCACGGCAATAAACAGCGCCACCGCCGGGTTACCGATGAACTCAAAGAACTGACGCAGCGGGTTCTCTTTTGGCGTGGTCAGCTCAAACACCGCCGCAATCGCCATCAGCACCACCGGGATGATGGCGGCAAAAATACTGATACCGAAACCTGGCATCTCTTCTTCAGTGAAGATCTTCGGGTTGTACAAGCCTTCTGGCGGTGACTTCTCAAAGCTTTTAAGGAATTTCGAGAAGATCGGACCGGCCACGATCACCGTCGGAATGGTGATGATCATGCCGTACAGCAGCGTGGTGCCGAGGTTGGCGCCAAAGATGGTGGCGATCGCGGTTGGGCCGGGATGCGGCGGCAGGAAGCAGTGCGTCACCGAGAGTGCAGCCACCATTGGCACGCCGACGTACAGCAGCGGTAAACCGGCCGCCGCGACGATGGTGAACACCAGCGGCAGCAACAGTACAAAGCCCACTTCATAGAACATCGCCAGACCGACGATCAGTCCGGTGACCACCAGCGCCCATTGCAGCCGCTCTTTACCAAAGGCGGCAATCAGGGTGGTGGCGACGCGTTGTGCCGCACCAGTGTCCGAAACTAATCGCCCGAGCATGGCACCGAAGCCGAGGATCATCGCTAATCCACCGAGCGTCGAACCGATACCTTTCTGGATTGAGGCCATCACGTTGAGCGGCGTCATGCCTTCGGCAATACCGACCACTGCCGAGACAAACACCAACGCAATAAAGCCGTTGACCTTAAATACAATCATCAATACCAGCAGCAGTATCACACCCAGCACAATAATGGTTATTGGCATTTTTTATTATCCTTAGGAATACAGAGGGGTGATTAAGGTTTAGGCGCGGCCCGGCGAAAATGCCAGCCGCGCCATGGCATTACACGGCGACGCGCATACCGCCATCAACAAACAGCAAGTGACCATTCACAAAATCAGAAGCGCCCGAGGCGAGGAACACCGCAGCACCAATCAGCTCTTCCGGTTTACCCCAGCGAGCGGCAGGCGTGCGTTTGGTGAGCCAGCCGGTAAAGGCCGGATCGTCCGCCAGCGCCTGGGTCATCTCCGTGACGAAGTAGCCCGGTGCGATGGCGTTCACCTGGATGTTATGGCGCGCCAGCTCGACGCACATACCGCGCGTCAGCATGGTGACGGCGCCTTTGGAAGCGGCGTACGGCGTGATGGTGTCGCGGCCCAGTTCGCTTTGCATCGAACCGATATTGATGATTTTACCGCGCTGGCGATCGACCATTCTTTTCGCCACGGTTTGAGAGACCAGGAACACGGCGGTCTGGTTAACGGCAATCACGTCATTCCAGTCCTGCTCCGGGAATTCGAGGAACGGACGGCGGCGCTGGATCCCGGCGTTATTGACCAGAATATCAATCGGTCCCCATTCGGCTTCAATCTCATCCACCGCCTGCTGCACCTGCGCAGACTGCGTCACATCAAAGGCTTTGGCATGGGCGCGCAGGCCCAGCTCGCGCAGTTTCGCCGCGCCCTGCTCTGCCCCCTCTTTGGTGGTGGCGTTGACGATCACTTCTGCGCCGGCTTCACCCAGGCCACGCGCCAGCAGAAAACCAATACCGCGCGCCGAACCGGTGAGTAATACACGCTTGCCTTCGAGGGAAAATAACTGACTCATCACTGCTCCTTAAAAGGTTAACTGGACTTTCGCCGCACGAGTTTTATCGCCAGCAAACTGCAAGGCCGCGTCGATGTCCTGCAAATCGTATTCACCGCTGAACAGCGGCAGCGGGTTGACCACACCGTTCGCCAGCCACTCGACGGCGGTGTTGAATTCATGGGTAAAGCGGAAAGAACCGACCAGCTGAATCTCTTTGGCAATCAGCGCCATGATCGGGAAGTTCGGGATGGTGCCGCCCATGCCGACCTGTACCAGCGTGCCTTTGGCGCACACCACATCAAGGCAGCGCTGCAGTGAGGAAGGATGGCCAGAGGCCTCAAACGCCACATCGAAAAAGCCTTTGTCAGCCAGATACGGCGTGAAATCGCCCTCGGCGGCATGGATCACATCGGTCGCGCCCATCTGCTGCGCCATCTCCAGCGAACGCTCGCTAATGTCGCTGCACACCACAGAGGCGGCACCGCGCGCTTTCGCTGCCGCCGCAATTAAGCAGCCAATCGGACCGACGCCGGAAATGAACACGTGCTTGCCGGTAAGATCGCCCGCCTGATGGGTGGCGTGAATGCACACCGCCAGCGGCTCGGCAAACACCATCACGGTTTCATCGGCATCCTGTGGGAAAGGCACGCACTGTTTGCTGTCCACCACTTTGTACTGGGTGAAACCGCCGTCGACATGCGGCACATACATCGCACTGCCGAAGAAGCGCATGGAGGTGCACTGGTTTTCCTGATCGTGCTGGCAGTATTTGCACTCGCCGCACGGTTTGGAGGGATTGACCGCCACTTTCTGATTCGGCTTCAGGTCCGGGTTGTCGCTCTCCACCACATGACCAATCACTTCATGACCGAGGATCATCGGCATTTTGACTTCGAAGCTGCCGACTTTGCCTTCCTGATAGTAATGCAGGTCAGATCCACAAATGCCGCCGCGCGTAATACGCACCAGCGTGCCTGTGCCGTCCCATTTCACCTGTTGCGGTGCGACGCTGACCTGTTTTTTCCCGGTAATCACGCAGGATTGCGTTTCGATATTCATGGTTTCCCCATTTGTTGCTGTTGCAATGGGGGCTATCAAAGCGGGATCAGAGGCTGAAAACTGTGAACCAGATCACTCTAAATCATGTTACGAAATAGCTGTTACCTGGAACGTGAACTGCTCGTACAGAAGATGGAAGCGGGATCACTGTTTGCTGGGGAAAACCAAGACTCGTCTTGGGGATTAACCGCAGTGAGCTATGTCATTATCGCCGCACCCTCACCCGGGAAAGTCGTCTGGATTGAGTCTGACAGGAGTCATAACTATAGAGCTAAATCATTAGCCCTCATCTTCAAGCTGTTTCAGGGTGCACAGGTCTCTTCCCGTGCCGGGCGAAGGAGTCCGAACCTTTCGCCTGCGACCTGTCGCCCTGCTTTTTTTGAGGTTTCTCACAGCCTGAACACCGCGAATTTCCATCCCAACCAATTCCCGCTAAAGTTAACTCATCCGACCACTTTCCGAGACTGTGTTCATGACTGAGCATTACGCCCACCTGTTTGCCCCGCTGGATCTGGGATTTACCCAATTAAAGAACCGCTTTCTGATGGGCTCCATGCACACCGGGCTGGAAGAACACACTGATGGCGCCACTCGATTAGCCGCGTTTTATGCGGAACGCGCGCGGGGAGGCGTGGCACTGATTGTCACTGGCGGCATCGCACCCAACCCACAGGGCGTGGTGGCACACGGCGGCGCCATCCTCAATCAGGAGAGCCAGTGCGACTGGCATCGCACCCTGACCGATGCGGTGCATGCAGAAGGCGGCAAAATCGCGCTGCAAATTCTGCATGCCGGGCGTTACAGCTATCAACGCGATTTGGTTGCGCCTTCAGCGTTGCAGGCACCGATTAACCCATTCACGCCGCGCGAACTGAGCGATGGCGAGATTCGTCAGACCATTGCGGACTTTGCCCGGTGCGCCAGGTTGGCCCAGCAGGCCGGTTATGACGGCGTCGAGATCATGGGCTCCGAAGGTTATCTGATTAATCAGTTCCTGGTAGCGCACACCAATCATCGCGACGATGAGTGGGGCGGCGATGTGCAGCGCCGTCGTCGCTTTGCGCTGGAAGTCACGCAGGCGGTGCGCGAAGCGGTCGGCCCGGCGTTTATCATCATCTTCCGCCTGTCGATGCTCGATCTGGTGAACAACGGCAGTTCGCTGGAAGAGACGCTGACGCTGGCAAAGGCGCTGGAGCAGCGCGGCGTCACCCTGTTCAACAGCGGCATTGGCTGGCACGAAGCGCGCATTCCCACCATCGCCACCTGCGTTCCGCGTGCCGGTTTTGCGTGGGTGACGCAGCATCTGCGCGAGGCGGTGTCAGTGCCAGTGATCGCCACCAACCGTATCAACCATCCGCAGGTGGCGGAATCGCTGCTGCGCGATGGCATTGCCGATATGGTGTCGATGGCGCGCCCGTTTCTTGCCGATGCCGCCTTTGTGCGCAAAGCACAGGCCGGGCAGCCGGAGGCCATCAACACCTGCATCGCCTGCAATCAGGCCTGTCTCGATCAGATCTTTGTCGGCAAGGTCACTTCCTGTCTGGTCAATCCCCGCGCCTGCCATGAAACCCTGATGCCGGTGATCCCTGCTGAACAGCCTAAACAGATTGCGGTGGTCGGTGCCGGCCCGGCGGGTATGGCGTTCGCGCTACAGGCAGCCGAGCGCGGCCATCAGGTCACGCTGTATGAAGCCGATGCGCAGATTGGCGGCCAGTTTAATATTGCGCGTCAGATTCCCGGTAAAGAGGAGTTTAACGAGACGCTGCGCTACTTCCGCCATCAGCTGGAGACACAGGGCGTGGCGATTCGCACCGGGCATCGCGTGAGCGCTGACGAGCTGGAAAGTGTGGATGAAGTGGTGATCGCCACCGGGATTGCGCCGCGTCAGCTATCGATTCCCGGCATCGACCATGCCAGCGTACTCAGCTACCTCGATGTGATTCGCGATAAAAAGCCGGTCGGCCAGCGCGTGGCCATTATCGGTGCGGGCGGTATTGGCTTTGATACCGCCGAGTTTTTGCTGCATCAAAACGCGCACGAAGATTTCTATCAGAGCTGGGGCATCGATCAGAGCTTACAGGCGCGCGGCGGATTAGTGCGCCCACAGCCGCTGGCAGCGGATCGGCAAATCTGGCTGTTACAGCGTAAATCGGGCAAGCCCGGCGCCGGGCTGGCGAAAACCACTGGTTGGATCCATCGCGCCAGTTTGCAGGCACACGGCGTGCAGATGTGGGGCGACGTGGAGTATCTGAAGATTGATGATGCAGGATTGCACCTGCGCCATCAGGGCGAAGCCGTCACTCTGGCGGTGGATAACGTGGTGATTTGTGCCGGGCAGGAGCCGCTGCGTGAGCTGGCGGACGAGCTAGCCGCACGCGGCAAAGCGGTAAAAATAATTGGTGGAGCCGATGTGGCGCAGGAGCTGGATGCTCGCCGCGCCATCGCACAGGCCACTGAGCTGGCGCTCAGCGTGTGATTAACGCAGTTTGACCGAACGCAGCACCACGAACTTGGCGTTAGACGCCACCAGCTCACAGTTGCCAAACAGCTTTTTCATTTTGACGTGATAACCGAGGTGGCGGTTGCCGACAATACGCAACTCGCCGCCGTACTGCAGACAACGTTTGGCATCACGCAGCATTTGCCAGGCCAGATGATCGGTCACCGCGTGCTGCTGATGGAACGGCGGGTTGCACAGTACCGCGTGCAGACGATCCGACGGGAAGCCACTCAGCACGTTGTTGACGCGGAACTGACAGCGCGCCAGATCCTGCGGACGGTTTACTTCCACGTTCAACTTGCTGGACGCCACGGCCATGTAGGATTCGTCATAGAACAGCACGTCCGCCTGCGGGTTCTGTTCCAGCGCCAATAAACCAATCACGCCGTTGCCGCAGCCAAGATCGAGGATTTCCCCTTCAATATCTGACGGCAGATGCTGCATAAAGAAACGCGCACCCACGTCCAGCGATCCGCGAGAGAACACGTTAGCGTGGTTGTGAATCTGGTAAGAGGAATCGTCCAGCGGCCACACCGTGGTCTCTGACACCTCCGGCAGTTTGGGCGCGCTGTAAGTGCAGTAAATCAGGCGCGATTTCTTCCACGCCAGTGAGGTTTTGCTCTCACCGAGAATGCGATCGAACAACTGCTGCGTGGAGTTGTGGATGTCTTTGGCTTTTGCCGCGCCGAGGATCAGTGTGTCTGGCGTCACCACTTTACGCAGCGCGCGCAACTGGTGCTCCAGCAGGGCCAGCGCTTTCGGGATTTTAATCAGCACGACGGCAGGCGCAGCAGGCAGCGGCGCCAGGCTATCGATAAAGTGCACCTGATCTTCATCCATCTCATTGAGACGCAGGTTCTGCTTCGCCGCCTGCTCGCTCAGCAGCGAGTCGCTGACGTGCCACACTTCACGGCCGTTCAGTCCGCAGGTCAGCGCACCAAAGCTGTCGTTGAACACCAGCACCGGTCCTTCTGGCAGTTCTTGCTGCAACAGATATTCATCGGCGGAATCCCACGCCTGTAACGGGCTTTCTTCACGCATCGGCGGGAAGCGCTGCAAGGTCAGCGTGCGATTGGTCAGTTCAAGTTGGCTCATGGAATCTCCGGCGTGGTACACTTTGCGCGATTTTCGCCCTAAAAAGGGGGCGCAGTATACTGTCTTTCGTCGGGAATCCCAATGTCATTAATCTATCTGCAGGGTTATCCTGAAAACATCCTCGAACAGGTGCAGTTGCTGATCGATAATCAGCGATTGGGCAGCTTTTTGCAGGAACGCTATCCTGACACGCACAATATTGTCAGTGACCGTGCGCTGTATGATTACACCCAGGCAATGAAAAGCCGCTATATGCGCAGCGCGCCGCCAGTGAGCAAAGTGATCTGGGATAACAAAATCAAGGTGATGAAACATGCGCTTGGCCTGCACACCGCCATCTCGCGCGTGCAGGGTGGCAATCTCAAAGCCAAAGCCGAGATTCGCATCTCCACCTTCTTCCGTCTGGCACCGGAACCGTTCCTGCGCATGATCGTGGTGCACGAACTGGCACACCTGAAAGAGAAAGATCACGACAAAGCGTTCTACCAACTCTGCTGCCATATGGAACCGGATTACCACCAGCTGGAGTTCGATGCGCGCCTGTGGATGACGGATCAGGCGATGCGCGGTAACGCGGCTTAAAGAAACTCCTGCGCCTTCTGAATCAAACTGGTTTTGGTCAAGGCGCCCATAAAGCGGCGCTCCTGCGGGTTGTTGAGCACCGGTAAACGCTCCAGCGTCACGCGGGCAAAGGCCTCCCAGCCTTCACGCATACTCTGGTTATGATAAATGCACGGGAAGTTATCATCCATCACGCTGCTGACCGGGGAATCCAGGGTGATCTCCTGCGATAACACTTTGCGCGAGATGTCATGGATCGATACTACCCCCAGAAACTGCCCCGCACTGTTGATCACATACACATAGCGTTCGCGCTTCAGCGAACTCACAGCCAGCGCCTGCCCCACAGACTCTTCCGGCTGGAGCGCCGCACCAGGAATGATCAGCTGATCTACGCGCATATTATCGAAATCGAATTTGGCTTCTGAGCGGCTAAAGTGGTTGCTCACCACCGGATAGGTGCTGGCCGATTGCAGTCGGTACACCACCATGGAAGCCAGCACCGAGGCGATCATGATCGGGAATAACAGGCTGCTGTTGAGCGTCATCTCCAGCACCATCAGCATCGCCATTAACGGCGCCTGACTCACGGCCGCTAATACCGCCGCCATACCAATCGCCGCGTAAAGCAGGGTATCGCCAACCGGCAGATGAAGTGCCCCGCCCATCTGCGCCAGCGCCACGCCGAGCAGCGCACCAATCAGTAGCGAAGGGGTAAACAGACCGCCCACCGCGTTCGATCCCACCGACAGCGTGGTGGCCAGGGTTTTGAGCACCAGCAGGCCAATCAATCCGGCCAGTACATAGTGACCATCGATGATCTTCACGATCACTTCGTAGCCGTTGCCCAGAATATCGGTGGAGATCAATGCCAGCAAACCCACCGCTAAGCCACCAAGTCCCAGACGCGCAGGCAATGACTTTACACGACCAAATAGCATTTTGCTGCGGGCAATCAACTTGATCAGCAACCAACCGGCTAAACCGGCTACCAAACCAATCACGATGGTCATCAACAAACTGCTGATATCCATCTGGAACAAGGCTTCGGAGAGCGGATAGAGCGCACTACGAAAGCCAAGTGACCACATGGTCATCACCGCCACCGCCGAGGCGACAATTAGCGGGATCAGCCGCTGTAGCGCTGAGATACCAAAGGCAATCTCAGCGACAAATATCGCCGAGGCCAGCGGTGCGTGGTACACCGAAGAGAGCCCGGCCGCTGCCGCCATCGCCACAATATCGCTGTTACGCATCTGCGGAAACCAGCGGCCCATCAGGCTGCCACTCAGCGCGGAGAGCTGCACCATCGGCCCCTCTTTACCAATCGAAGCACCGCTGCCGATACTGGCAATCGAGGAGAGTGCGCGGAACAGCGAAGTTTTGGTCGGCACCGCATCCAGGCGCGCGTTGATCACTTCGAGATAGTCGGTTTTAACCGTTTCCTGTTTCTCAATCGCCACCGCATAGCGCAGGAAGAACCCCGCCAGCACACCGCCCGCGCCCACCAGCAGCGGCCAGAAGATCCATGGCCAGACGTGCATCGCCACAGTGATTTCGCTGTCGCTGTTAAACAGCAGGCGGTTAATCAGATCAATGACGCCGCGAAAGGCTAAGGTCACCAGCGACGCGACGAATCCCACGGGGATAGCAATCAGCAGTGTGGTCCAGTTCAATGCATGTTTACTTCCACTCACCCGCGCGTCCCCGCTAGCTGGTTAAAAAAATGTGCCGCATCATCATATTGGAATGCGGATCGCATGATCAAATTTCGTCTGACGAACGATCCGCTGAACATGCTACTCTGCCGCTTTACTGTTGCAGGAGTACAAAGCCGTGATTCGTTTTGCCATTGTGGGAACCAACTGGATAACCCGCCAGTTTATCGACGCCGCGCATGAGACCGGCAAAATGAAGTTAAGCGGTGTCTATTCGCGCCAGCAGTCACAGGCGGATGCCTTTATCGCTGACTATCCCTGCAAACTTACCTTCACTTCCCTCGACGATTTGGCGGCCAGCCCGGAAATCGATGCGGTGTATATCGCCAGCCCGAATGCGTTACACGCTGAGCAAGCGATGTTGTTTATGTCGCACGGCAAACATGTGATTTGCGAAAAGCCGATGGCATCGAATCTGCGTGAGGCCGAGGCGATGATCGCCTGCGCGCGCCAGCATCAGGTAGTACTGTTCGAGGCGTTTAAAACTGCCAGCCTGCCGACCTTCCTGCAACTGCAGAACACCCTGCCGCAACTTGGCAAGCTGCGTAAAGCGTTGATTAACTACTGCCAGTACTCCTCACGCTATCAGCGTTATCTCGACGGCGAAAATCCCAATACCTTTAATCCGCGCTGGTCGAACGGCTCGATTATGGACATTGGCTTTTACTGCCTGGCTGCTGCCGTCACATTGTGGGGCGAACCGCAGCAGGTGAAAGCGCAGGCTTCGCTGCTGGAGAGTGGCGTTGATGCGCACGGTGTGGTGGTGCTGAGCTACGGCGATTTTGATGTCACGCTGCTGCACTCCAAGGTGAGCGATTCACTGATCCCGAGCGAAATTCAGGGCGAGGCCGGCTCACTGGTGATTGAGAAAATCTCGGAATGCCAGCAGTTACGCTTTATCCCACGCGGTGGCGAGAGCCAGAATCTGACGCAACCGCAGCATATCAACACCATGCTGTATGAAGCCGAGGCCTTTGCCCAACGGGTTGAGCAGCGCCAGGTCGAGCATCCGGCACTGGAAGCCTCGCGCATCACAGCAAAACTGCTGACGGAAATCCGCCGCCAGACTGGCGTGGTGTTCCCGGCAGACCAGGCTTAAGTGTAAATATTGCAGAATATTTCAAACTCCCCATTGAATACCTCAGCCGTTGGACGTATCTTGACCGCTGCAAAGGGGAGTAACTTGTAAGCTGATTGATCGTCATTACGATGCTAAACGCATCCGGTCGTCAGGCAACCCGGAATCTATTCTGAGTTGTAAGTGAGACCTTGCCGGAAGGCGAGGTTTGCTTGCAGCTTGATCAAAGCGGCTAACGTCTTCTGACTTAGCCGCTTTTTTATTTTCCGGACAGGATTACAACTATGCACACTGTAGGCACACCGTTACTCTGGGGCAGCTTCGCTGTTGTTGTGCTCATCATGCTGGCGATCGATCTCTTCTTACAGGGACGTCGCGGCGCACAAACCATGTCATTTAAGCAGGCCGCCGTTTGGTCGCTGGTGTGGATCTCCGTTTCCCTGCTGTTCAGCGCCGCGTTCTGGTGGTACCTCGAAGGCACCGCCGGCCGAGAAGTGGCGACCGCACAAACCCTCGCTTTCCTCACCGGCTACGTGCTGGAAAAAGCGCTGGCGGTGGACAACGTCTTCGTCTGGCTGATGCTGTTCAGCTACTTCGCTATTCCGGCAAACCTGCAACGCCGCGTGCTGGTGTATGGCGTGCTGGGCGCGATCGTATTGCGTACCATCATGATCTTCGCCGGCAGCTATCTGGTGACGCAGTTCAGCTGGATCCTCTACGTGTTCGGCGCTTTCCTGCTGTTCACCGGCCTGAAAATGGCGTTTGCCAAAGAAGGCGATGACGTGGCGGTGGGCGACAAACCGGTGGTGCGCTGGCTGCGTAAACATCTGCGCATGACGGATAATCTCGAAGGCGAGAAGTTCTTCACCCGCAAAAACGGGGTGCTGTTTGCCACCCCGCTACTGCTGGTGCTGATCATGGTGGAGCTAAGCGATGTGATTTTCGCGGTTGATAGTATTCCGGCGATCTTCGCAGTGACGACCGATCCCTTTATCGTCCTGACCTCGAACCTGTTCGCGATTCTCGGTCTGCGCGCCATGTACTTCCTGCTGGCGAACGTGGCTGAGCGCTTCTCGATGCTGAAATATGGCCTGGCGATTGTGCTGGTGTTTATCGGTATCAAGATGCTGATCGTCGAGTTCTACCATATCCCGGTGGGCATCTCACTGTCGGTGGTGGGCGTGATTCTGGGCGGTACCCTGCTGATTAACGCCTGGGTTAACCACAGAAACGACCAGAAACGCATCTCATCATAATCTTCTGCAGGGGCGGTAATCGCCCCTGCTTTGTTTCGCCAGCTGCAAATTTCACCTTTCATAGCTCTGTCACATTTCATATCGTCAGCAGATCAAAAAACCGATCTGCGCCGCACGTCCAGAATTATCTCTTCCCTCACCAGGACTTTTCCTTATACTCCGCCGGGCAAACCGTTTGGCGCGGAGCAACCGCGCACAACACTCATACCGCTATAAAAAGACCGAACTATGCTAAATAACTTTATTGGACGTCTGGGCGCGCTGTTCGCAGGAAGCCTGGTAAAACAAATCATGATTGGCCTGATTGCCGGCGTAGCGCTGGCGTGGTTCTCACGTGATGCCGCTCTGGCCGTAGGTCTGCTGGGTGAACTGTTCGTTCGCGCCCTGAAGGCGGTGGCCCCGCTGCTGGTGTTGGTTTTGGTGATTTCTTCGATTGCTAATCATCAACAAGGGCAGAAAACCAACATCCGTCCCATCATCATGCTCTATCTGTTGAGCACCTTCTTTGCCGCTGTGGTCGCGGTCACCTTGAGCCATCTGTTCCCGCAAACTCTGTCAATGAACGTGGGCGCAACCGAAATTTCACCGCCGTCTGGCATTACCGAAGTGCTGCACGGTCTGTTGATGAGCATGGTGGCTAACCCGATTGACGCGTTACTCAACGCCAATTACATCGGCATTTTGGTGTGGGCCATCGGCCTCGGTCTGGCTTTCCGCCATGCCAGCCCAAGCAGCAAGGCGTTTCTTACCGATGCTTCGCATGCGGCGACGTGGGTGGTGCGTTGCGTGATTCGCTGTGCGCCGCTGGGGATTTTTGGTCTGGTGGCCTCGATTCTGGCCTCAACCGGCTTTGGTGCACTTGAGGAGTACGCAACGCTGCTGGCGCTGCTGCTGGGATGCATGGCCATCATGGCATTGGTGGTGAATCCGATTCTGGTGTTCCAAAAGATTCGTCGTAACCCTTATCCGCTGGTGTTTACCTGCATCCGTGAAAGTGGCGTGACCGCCTTCTTTACCCGCAGCTCTGCCGCAAATATTCCAGTAAATATGGCGATCGCCAAACGCCTGAATCTTGATGAAGATACTTATTCTGTGTCTATTCCGCTTGGCGCGACGATCAGTATGGCGGGCGCGTCGACCACCATCACGGTGCTGACACTGGCGGCGGTACACACGCTGGGCATTTCCGTGGATGTGCCGACGGCAATCCTGCTGAGTTTTGTGGCCTCGATTTGTGCCTGTGGCGCCTCGGGTGTGGCCGGCGGTTCGCTGCTGTTGATTCCGGTCGCCTGTAACATGTTCGGGATTCCGAATGACCTGGCGATGCAGGTGGTGGCCATCGGCTTTATCATCAGCGTATTGCAGGATTCCGCCGAGACGGCGCTGAACTCTTCAACCGACATTCTGTTTACGGCAGCGGTGTGCCAGGCGGAAGCCGAGCGCGAACCGCGTACGGTGTCTGAAACAGAATAAATTGGCATTGCACAGGGCGGCATTCATGCCGCCCTTAAGATAAGCAGGTGTGATTGTTGTCAGATGCACATCGATCGCACCTGATGTTTACAGCGTGACACCACTCTTAAATATCGCTAACTCGCGGAAATCATTGGCTTCGTTACGCGCCGGTTGGCCGTTGGCAATCGCCACAATCATATCGACGAAATCGGCCAGCATCTCCGGCATACTCATGCCCTCAATCAAACGCCCGGCATTAAAATCAATCCAGTGCGGTTTCTTCTCTGCCAGCTGCGAGTTGGTGGCAATCTTCACGGTAGGCACGAATCCGCCATAAGGCGTGCCGCGTCCGGTGGTGAACAACACCATATGACAACCTGCGCCCGCCAGCGCGCTGGTGGCCACCGCATCGTTTCCTGGCGCGCTCAGCAGATTGAGGCCAGGCGTGACCAGACGCTCGCCATATTTCAGTACATCCACCACCTGACTCTGCCCCGCTTTCTGCGTGCAGCCGAGGGATTTCTCCTCCAGCGTGGTGATGCCGCCCGCCTTGTTACCCGGCGATGGGTTTTCATAAATTGGCTGCTGATGGTCGATAAAGTAACGCTTGAAGTCGTTGATCATCGCCACGGTTTTATCGAAGGTAGCTTCGTCACGGCAGCGGCTCATCAAAATGCGCTCTGCGCCAAACATTTCCGGTACTTCGGTCAGCACCGTAGTGCCGCCGTTGGCAATCATCTGATCGGAGAAGCAGCCCAGCATCGGGTTGGCGGTGATGCCAGAGAAACCGTCAGATCCGCCGCACTCCAGTCCGAACTTCAGTTCGCTGAGCTTGCCCGGTTGACGCTGATCGCCACGCATCACGTTGTACAGCGCATGCAGCCGTTCAAGGCCGGCTTCGACTTCGTCGTCCTGCTTCTGACACTCCATAAAGTGCACGCGGTCACTGTCGAAGCCGCCCAGCGTTTCGCGGAACACATCCACCTGATTGTTCTCACAGCCCAGACCAATCACCAGCACCGCACCGGCATTGGGATGGCGCACCATGTTTTGCAGCATGGTGCGGGTGTTTTCATGGTCCTGACCGAGCTGAGAACAACCAAACGGATGGCTGAACAGGTGCACCCCATCGATCCCTTCTGCCTCGTTGGTCTCCTTGAGGAAGCGTGACAGAATCTGCCGGGCGATGCCGTTCACACAGCCCACCGTTGGCAGAATCCACAGCTCATTACGAATACCGACTTCACCACTGGCGCGGCGGTAAATCTGCACCTCGCGATCGCCGGCCTGAGCGGGGATATCGAGAAACTCCGGCTGGTAGTCGTACTCATCCACATCGCTCAGATTAGTGCGTGCGTTGCTGGAGTGAATGATTTCGCCAATGGCGATCGGGCGCGTGGCATGGGCAATCGGCAAGCCGTATTTGATCACCAGCGCATCCGTTGCCAGCGGCGCCAGCGCAAACTTGTGGCCCCGACCAACCTCTTGCTGCAAGGTAATAAACTGGCGATCAATTTCGACTTTGGCTTCGGCAGGCAAATCGCGCAGCGCTACCGCCACGTTGTCGCGCGAATGGATTCTTATCGCATCTTGCATAGCGTTATCTCAGTTGTACCAGCGCTGTCCGCATCCCGTGGACAACGATGTTTTGCAGGTGTTGGCTGACTGCGGCCACTAATCCGGGCCGCTGAGTGAGATCTTCGCCCCAGTGTGAGCGGTTGCAGAGTACCGCCTGCACCAACTGTTCTGGGGTCAATGTGTCCTGGTTTACCGCTGGCCATAGCTCCGCGAACTGCTGCAACCAGTGGTCGTCGTCTTGCAAAGGCCACTGCTGGTCGCCCTGCTTGCCGCGATAAAACGCCAGTAGCGCGGCAAAGGCGAAGGTCAGGCGCGGTGGCCATTGGCCGGTTTGCTGCTGAGACAACAACAGCTGTGGCAGCAAACGGGTACGGAATTTGGTCATGCCGTTGAGCGCAATGGAGAGCAGCGCATGTCGGATAAACGGATTGCGGAAGCGACGCTGTACTGCATCGGCAAAGGCGTGCAGTTCATCGCGCGGCAGATCCAGCGTCGGAATCACTTCCTCACGCAGCAGCGCATCAACATAGTTCGCAATGGCGGCGTCATCCATCGCCTCGCCAACGCTTTCCAGTCCAGCCTGAAACGCCACCGGCACCATCGCAGTGTGCGCACCGTTGAGGATCGCTACCTTCTGGGCTTTGTAGGGCGTGATGTCATCGACGAACTTCACTTCCGGCGCCAGCGCGGCGAGCTTCAGTTCCAGCGCCAGCGCATCGGGTCCCTGAATCACAAACTGGTAATAAACTTCGCCAGCCACCAGATAGCGATCTTCGTAACCCAGTTGTGCAGCGATATTGGTGCCATCGGCTGGATAGCCAGTAACGATGCGATCCACCAACGTGTTATAGAACGCACAATGATCCAGCACCCAGCGGGCAAATTCCGGCGGCAGCTGCCAGTGCTTGATATAGCGCAGCACCAAATCACGCAGTGCATCGCCGTTGTGATCGATTAACTCGCACGGCACGATCAACCAGCCTTTCTCTGCCGCACCGGCAAAGTGGCGGAAGCGCGCCCATAGCAGTTGTGTCAACTTGCCGGGGAAGGAGGAAGCTGGCGCATCCTCCAGCCGATCCTGCTCAACAAAGGCAATGCCTGCTTCGGTGGTATTGGAGAACACAAAGCGCATCTGCGGCGCACGGGCCAGTGCGAGAAAATCCTCAAACTGCTGATAGGGCTGGATCTCGCGATTGAGGCTACGAATCAGCCGGGTTTCACTCACCTGCTCACCCTGCGCGTTCAATCCACGGATCAGCGTGGTATACAAACCGTCCTGCTGATTCAGTGAATCTTCCACCACGCGATTGCGCGGCCGCACCACCACCACGCCCGCATCGGTGCCCTGATGCTCATTGAGCCAGTCGAGCTGCCAGTCAATAAACGCCCGCAGGAAGTTGCCTTCCCCAAACTGGATCACACGCTCGCTATAGCTTGCGCCGGGGAAATCGTGACGGTTTAGCCGCTGCATCATCAGGCTCCCAACTCAATGCCGAAGTAATCGCGCGCGTTGTTGAAGCAGATGTTTTGCACCATCTGTCCCAGCAGTGCTTCGTCGGCTGGCGCTTCACCGCGCTCAACCCAGTTGCCGATCATCTGGCACAGCAGGCGGCGGAAATACTCGTGGCGGGTATAGGAGAGGAAACTACGGCTGTCGGTGAGCATGCCGACGAAGCGACTCAACAGGCCGATTTGCGCCAGCTGCGTCATCTGACGATGCATGCCATCAAGCTGATCGTTAAACCACCATGCGGAACCAAACTGCATCTTGCCGGGTTCACCTTCGCCCTGGAAATTGCCCGCCATGGTCGCCAGCACTTCGTTGTCGCGTGGGTTAACGCAGTAAAGAATGGTTTTCGGCAGTGCGTTGTTACGGTTCTGCGCATCCAGCAAACGACCCAAAGGGATCGCCATCGGCGCATCATTAATGGAGTCAAAGCCCACATCCGGGCCGAGAATATCGAACTGCCGACGATTAGCATTACGCAGCGCGCCAATGTGATACTGCTGCGCCCAGCCGCGACGCGCATATTCGCTGCCAAGCCACACCAGCACCGCTGTTTTGAACTGCGCCACTTCTTCTTGCGTCGGTGCAGCACCTTGCAGGCGACGCGCCAGGATACTATCCAGCGTGCTTTCATCGGCCTCGGCAAACAGCACTACGTCCAGCGCATGGTCGGAGATTTTACAGCCGTGTGCGGCAAAATGATCGAGACGCAGGCTCAACGCGCGGCGCAGATCATCAAAACGTTGCACGCTGACATCGGCGACCTGTTCCAGGCGCTGAATCCACGGCAGGAAGGTATCCAGCTCAATGTTGAAAGCTTTATCCGGACGCCAGCTTGGCAGCACTTTAACGCTAAAGCTGGCATCGTCCGCCAGCGTGCGATGGTGTTGCAGATCGTCAAGTGGATCGTCAGTGGTACCGACCATTTTCACCTTCATCTGCTGCATGATGCCGCGTGCGCTAAAGGCATCCTGCGCCAGCAGCTCATTGCACTGCTGCCAGATGCGATCCGCGCTCTGCTCATTCAGCAATACATCGGTAATGCCAAACGGACGGCGCAGCTCAAGGTGCGTCCAGTGATACAGCGGATTGCCGATAGTGTGCGGCACCGTGCGTGCCCAGGCGTTGAATTTCTCGCGATCGCTGGCGTCGCCGGTGCACAGCGCTTCGGGTACGCCATTAGCACGCATCGCACGCCATTTGTAATGATCGCCCTTCAGCCAGATGTCATAGAGATTGGTGAAGCGGTAATTTTCGGCAATCTGCTGCGGCGGTAAATGGCAGTGATAGTCGAAAATCGGCTGGTCTTTGGCGTAGTCATGGTACAGACGACGGGCGAACTCGCTATCGAGTAGAAAATCCTCACTCATAAAACGCGACATACCTGCTTCCTCATGTTTGGGGCCAATTGGCTTCTGATTCAAAGTTATCATACCAATTTTGACGATCGGCAAAATTGTTTGCGATAGACCTCACAATAATGACAGTTTCCCTGTGGGTATATGGACAAAATAGTCAGCCATATTGCACTAACTTGCTGTTATAACGCCTGTTTAGCGGATCACACAGCACATGCAGGGTTTTTGTGATGGCATTCAACTTTTAAAGTTGTATAACAAGTTAATCTCTCGCCTCGTTGATGCCGAACCTCCTGGCACATCTCATAACAACAAGGCGGCAGGTCTGATTCGTCATCGCCGCCAGCGGGAGTGCTCAAGTGCTCCCCTACCTTTAATGGCAAGTGTTACGACAGACTGGAAGAGGTTAATGATGCGTAAGATCAAAGGGCTACGCTGGTACATGATTGGGCTGGTGACAGTGGGCACCATACTCGGTTACCTGACGCGTAATACCATTGCCGTGGCTGCGCCGACGCTGGAAACGCAGCTGGGTATTACCACCCAACAATATTCCTATATCGTCGCCGCCTATTCGGCGTGCTACACCGTGATGCAACCTGTGGCGGGTTATGTGCTGGATTTGCTGGGCACCAAAATTGGCTACGCGGTGTTTGCCATCCTCTGGGCGATCTTCTGTGCTGCCACCGCCATGGCAGGCAGCTGGGGCGGTTTTGCGCTGGCACGTGGCGCGGTGGGCGCGGCCGAAGCGGCGATGATTCCTGCAGGCCTGAAAGCCAGTAGCGAATGGTTCCCGGCCAAAGAGCGTTCCGTCGCGGTAGGCTACTTCAACGTTGGTTCATCGATTGGTGCGATGCTGGCACCACCGCTGGTGGTATGGGCGATTCTGGCGCACAGCTGGCAGCTGGCCTTTATCATTACTGGCGTGCTGAGCATGGCGTGGGCGTTGTGCTGGTTAATATTTTATAAACATCCTAAACAGCAAACCAAGCTCAGCGATGAAGAGCGTCACTACATTATTTCCGGTCAGGAAGTACAGCATCAGACCGGCAATAACAGCAAAATGTCAGCCCGTCAGATTCTGCGTAATCGTCAGTTCTGGGGTATTGCCCTGCCACGTTTCCTCGCGGAACCGGCATGGGGCACCTTTAACGCGTGGATCCCGCTGTTTATGTTTAAGGTCTACGGCTTCAACCTGAAAGAGATCGCCATGTTCGCCTGGATGCCGATGCTGTTTGCCGACCTCGGCTGTATCGTCGGTGGTTACCTGCCACCGCTGTTCCAGCGCTGGTTTGGCGTGAACCTGATTGTGTCGCGCAAACTGGTGGTGACCATGGGCGCGGTGCTGATGATTGCACCGGGCACCATTGGTTTGTTTACCAGCCCTTACGTAGCGATTGGTTTGCTGTGCGTCGGTGGCTTCGCCCATCAGGCACTGTCCGGTGCATTAATCACCCTCTCCTCGGATGTATTTGGCCGTAATGAAGTGGCCACGGCAAATGGCCTGACCGGCATGGCCGCGTGGACTGCCAGCACCCTTTTTGCGCTGGTGGTGGGTGCATTGGCTGATACGCTGGGCTTCAGTCCGCTGTTTGCCGCGCTGGCAGTATTTGACCTGCTCGGTGCCTGTGTAATCTGGACCGTGCTGAAAAATCAGCCGGTATCGGAGCTGGACGTTCAGCACGTGGCACAACCGGCAACAGCTCGCACTTAATCTCCACGCTTTGGGCTGGCGCACGTCAGCCCATTTCCTCCACCCGGTCAAAGTGGTATAACAACTCATCCTTCCCTGCCACAGCGAACCGCGCAATGGATCTGAACGAATCCCGTCGTCTTTACCAACAACTCGCCAGTGAACTCAAACGTCGTATCGAGGCGGATGATTATCGCGTGGGCGATAAGCTGCCTGCTGAACGCCTGATCGCTGAAGAGATGGAAGTCAGCCGCACTGTGGTTCGCGAAGCCATCATTATGCTGGAAGTGGAAGGGTATGTTGAAGTACGTAAAGGCTCAGGCATCCATGTCATCAGCAATCAACAGCAAAACCGTGAGGCCACCCCCAGCCAACTGGAATTTGCCAGCTTCGGACCGTTTGAGCTGTTACAGGCGCGCCAGCTTATAGAAAGCAACGTGGCCGAGTTTGCCGCCACCCAGGTCACACGCCAGGACATCATGGCGTTGATGGCGATTCAGGAAAAAGCCCGCCAGGAAGACCATTCTCGTGATTCAGAATGGGATATGCATTTCCACGTCCGCATCGCTCAATCCACGCAAAATAGCGCGCTCGCCGCGATTGTCGAGAAGATGTGGTTGCATCGCCTGCACAACCCTTATTGGCTCAAACTGCACGAACATATTGATGCGCGCAACATCACCAGCTGGTGCGACGATCATGACCAGATTCTGAAAGCACTTATGCGCAAAGATCCCGCCGCCAGTAAGCTGGCAATGTGGCAGCACCTGGAAAATACTAAACAGATGCTGTTTAACGCCACCGCCGACGATTTTGAATTTAATGTCGACCGTTACATGTTTGCGGAAAATCCCGTCATCCTGCCGGAAGGTAATGATAATTCTTATTGATTCTGCTGCATTTCCAGGCGAATAAGTCAGTTAATCTGCAATAGTGTCAGCTCATGTAAAGCTCCTTTTGAGCATCTGCGTCAAAAGGTAAAACTCCTGTGCGAGCGCCACTTTACACTGTCTGACCTGCGTGATTTTTGTTACAGTTATCGCCCTTTTCTTACCCTTTGCGACAGGGCTTTAAAAAGTCGCTGATTTAACAATCAATTCTGGATGGATCCGGAAATCCCGCAACGGCTGCATACCAAAAATGTATAACCAAGCCAGCCTGCGCCTCAGCCCCTTACGGGCACGTTTAACAATGATGTTCAGGAATGATTGATGGATATTTTGAAAGCATTGCTGCATGCCCTGTGGCAGCAGGATTACGAAATGCTCTCCGACCCGACACTGGTTTGGGCCATTTATGGCGTGCTGTTCTTGATCCTGTTTCTTGAGAATGGCCTGCTACCCGCCGCGTTTCTGCCCGGCGATAGTCTGTTGATTTTAGTCGGTGTTTTGATTGCCAAAGGCACCATGGGTTTCCCGCTGACCATCCTGATTCTGACCACTGGCGCCAGTCTGGGCTGCTGGGTAAGCTACATTCAGGGCCGATGGCTGGGGAATACGCCTACCGTACAGAAGTGGCTCTCGCACCTTCCGGCGCAATATCATCAACGCGCGCACAGCTTATTCCATCGCCATGGTCTTTCGGCCTTGCTGATCGGTCGGTTCATTGCCTTTGTGCGCACCCTGCTGCCGACCATCGCGGGGCTTTCTGGCCTGAGTAATGCACGCTTTCAGTTCTTCAACTGGATGAGCGGCTTCCTGTGGGTGCTGATTCTGACGGTGCTCGGTTTCGCGCTGGGCAAAACGCCGATTTTCCGCCGCTATGAAGATGAACTGATGTTCTGCCTGATGCTGTTACCGCTGGTGTTGCTGGTGATTGGTCTGGTGGGCTCTCTGGTGGTGCTGTGGCGTAAACGTCAGTCTTCACGCAATGGGAATTCACAGCCATGATCAGATTCCGTGGATTCCCCAGGCGCTTCGTGCCCTGGGCGCTTGGCGCTGTGCTGGCGCTGCTGGCGGTGATTTTTGTGCCGTCGATGTTGCAGCACGATACCGTGGTGCAAATCCGTGTTGCCCACAATGGCACCAATCTGCCGGATGGCTTTTATCTGTATCAGCAGCTTAGTGCGCAAGGTGTGCGTATCAAAAGCATTACACCTGCGGGCGATGCGCTGGTGATTCATTTCGAAAATGAAGAACAAAGCCTTGCCGCCCAAAAAGTGCTGAAACGCTTACTGCCACAGGGCTTTGTCGTCGCAAGCGGACCGCAAGCTTCGCAGCAAGTACCTGACAGCAACCGCCCAACTTACAGCTGATTTTAGCCGTCTGGTGATAAGCAAGACGGTGAATCAATCCTCGCTATCCCCGCGTCTTCGTTGAATTTTTTCGTCTGCTGTCTATGCTTAAAGGTAGCGCGAGTTAAGACAAGCTGGGACGCTTCTCCTGCCCGGTTTGCGGCAGGTCATCAACAATGGAAGGTAAAACCTGATGAAACATCAATTACTGCTGGGTGCTATTCTGTTCTCTCTCTCGGGATCTCTGATGGCAGCCGAGTCGCTGTGTCAGCAAAAAGAGCACGACATTCAGCGCGAAATCGACATGGCTAAACAGCATGATAACCAGCGCCGGGTGACCGGGCTGGAGCGCGCGCTCACTGAAGTACGTGCGAATTGTACTGATGAAAGACTGAAGTCAGCCCACAGCGAACGCATTGCAGAGCAAAAACACAAAATTGCGGAACGTGAGCGTGAGTTGAAGGAAGAGCGTCAGGATGGCGACAAAGATAAGATTGAGAAGCGCGAACGTAAGCTGGAAGAGGCACAGCACGAGCTGAAAAAGCTTGAGGCTGAGCCCTACTAATCGGACTTAAATAGATGATGTAATGGAGAACTTCATGTCTAAAGACACCACATCTGAACATCTGCGTGCGGAACTGAAAAACCTTGCTGACACCCTGGAAGAAGTACTGAGCAGCTCGGCGGATAAATCGAAAACCGAACTGGACAAACTGCGCAGCAAAGCGCGCGGCGCGATTGAAAGTTCGCGTGAGAGACTGGGCGATTCCGGTGAACGCATCGCGCAATCCACGCGTGAAGCGGCAGAAAAGGCCGACGAGTATGTGCGCGATAATCCGTGGCACGGCGTAGGCATCGGTGCAGCTGTCGGTGTACTGATCGGCATCCTGATCTCACGTCGTTGATATGAGCGATAGTCAGAGCCACGGCCCAGGCAAAGGGGTCTTCAACATCGGTCAGCGCATCGTCACCACCCTGGTCGGGATGGTGGAAACGCGCGTCCGTCTGGCGATTGTCGAGCTGGAGGAGGAGAAAGCCAATCTGATTCAGATGCTGATGATGGTTGGACTGACGATGCTGTTTACCGCTTTTGGTTTAATGAGCCTGATGGTGCTGATCATCTGGGCGGTAGATGCGCAGTATCGGCTGATGGCGATTGCCATTACTACCGCCGTACTGTTTGCGCTGGCGCTGATCTTCGGTGTGTGGACGCTATATAAGTCACGCCAGTCAACGTTGCTACGTCATACCCGCAAGGAGCTGGAAACCGATCGCAGCTTGCTGGAGGAGCATCGCTCATGAGCCGTCGTGAACGTGAAGCACGCATTCATGAACTGTTGAATCAGGTTCAGCAGCAGCGATTGGATCTCAGTGCTGCACGCCGTGACTGGCTGGATGGCACCGCTCACTACGATCGCGGCTGGCTAACGTTTCTCAGCTTACGCCGCTATCTGGCGATTGGCAGCAGCGCACTGGCTATCTGGTCAATCCGCAGTCCTAACCGTATTTTGCGTTGGGCAAAACGCGGTTTTGGGCTTTGGAGTACCTGGCGCATGATTAAATCCACGCTCGAACCTCGCTAACGCCTTCATTTGAAACCGGATCTAAAAGATTCGGTTTTTCTTTATCAAAATCCCTGAACAACATTGACAGTTTAACTCGCTTACAACTGTTGCAACCTGCGACTATCATCTTCCTCCATCAGCCCAACGAATTGCGACCAGCGATTCTGCGGGATCAAAACCTTGCAGGCCAACAACCTGCTTCTTAATTCTTGTTGGAGTAAATGATGAAAAAATTCGAAGACTCAGGCCTGTTGCTGGCACGCGTATTAATGACCATTCTGTTCATCACTGCGGGCTGGGGCAAAATCACCGGTTATGCCGGTACCGCACAATACATGCAGGCGATGGGCGTCCCGGGCTTCTTATTGCCGCTGGTTATTCTGCTGGAGTTCGGCGGCGGTCTGGCAATTCTGTTCGGTTTCCTGACGCGTTTCACCGCACTGTTCACTGCGGGCTTCACTGTGCTGACTGCGTTCCTGTTCCACAGCAACTTTGCTGAAGGCGTTAACCAGCTGATGTTCATGAAGAACCTGTCCATCGCCGGTGGTTTCCTGGTGCTGGGTCTGGTAGGTCCGGGTGCATACAGCATCGACCGTCTGATTCGTGCTCGTTTCGCACCAGCAGCCGCACGCTAAGCACACAAGCGCTGCCAGAACACATATACTGATTTGCAGGGGCGAGGATTTTCCTCGCCCTTTTTCTTTATGGAGGGCTTATGGGACAACTGATTGACGGTGTATGGCATGACACCTGGTACGATACGAAGTCAACCGGTGGCCGCTTCAAACGCACAGAAGCAGTCTGGCGCAACTGGATCACCGCAGATGGCAGTGCTGGCCCCACCGGCAAGGCGGGTTTCGCTGCCGAGCGCGATCGCTATCATCTTTATGTTTCTCTTGCCTGTCCGTGGGCACACCGCACGCTGCTGATGCGCCAGCTTAAAGGGCTGGAAGAGATGATTTCCGTCTCAGTGGTGCATCCATTGATGCTGGAAAACGGCTGGACCTTCGACGACGATTTCCCGGACGCAACCGGCGACTCTCTGTATCAAAACGAATACCTCTATCAGCTCTACCTGCACGCCGACCCGCAATATACAGGCCGCGTGACCGTTCCGGTGCTGTGGGATAAAACTCAGCACACCATCGTCAGTAATGAATCGGCTGATATCATCCGTATGCTCAACACGGCCTTCGATGCACAAGGTGCCCGCGCTGGGGATTATTATCCGCCGGCGTTGCGCGATAAGATCGATGAGCTGAACGGTTGGATTTACGACACGGTGAACAATGGCGTGTATAAGAGCGGATTCGCGACCTCGCAGGCGGCCTATGATGAATCAGTCACCGCGCTGTTCCATTCGCTGGCGCGACTTGAGCAGATCCTCGGGCAGCATCGCTACCTGGCCGGCGATCGCCTGACGGAAGCGGATTTGCGTTTATGGACCACCTTAGTCCGCTTCGACCCGGTGTATGTCACGCATTTCAAGTGCGACCGTCACCGCATCAGTGATTACCGCAATTTGAGCGGCTTCCTGCGTGATATCTACCAGATGACGGGCATCGCCGATACGGTGAATCTGCCACATATTCGCCATCACTATTACTGTAGCCACAAGACCATCAACCCGAGCGGCGTGATTTCGCTAGGCCCGGCGTTTGACTGGGATGAGCCACACGGCCGCGGTTGAGGTTAGTGGGGATCATTGCGTTCAACACACTCCTTTTTTAAGGAGTGTGTTGTGCAGGTTTTAAAAGGTGGAATACGAGGTGAACCGCCTGACACTCCATTTCTTCATGCGCGTTAGCCGCTAAGAGTCAGGCCGATGTGCCCACTTTTAAGCAAACTTAATCAGCACTATCCCAGCAATCAGCAATCCCACCCCTAACCAGCCGATGCGATTCAGACGTTGACCAAACAGTACCCAACCAGCCGCTACCGTTGCCACCAGACCAAAACCACCCCACAGTGCATAAGCCACTGAGAGATCGATCCCTTTCACCGCTTGTGACAACGCACTGAATGCCCCCAGCACCGCGACCAGTGAGAGCAGGCCGTAAATGACACGGCGGAAACCATCGGAGTATTTGAGAAAGATATTCGCGACGATCTCCAACCCAATCGCCAGTGCAAGCCAGGCAACGTGCACCGCATTAAACGTGGCCATGTTGCAGCTCCTTGCGTGTCAGCGTGCCAGATTTGATTAGCGCAATTCCCGCCACCAGCGTGATTAAGCCCGCCACCTTCATCAGCGATAAGGGTTCATCGAACAGCGTGACGCTGAACAGGGTGATAAACAGAATGCCGATACCTTCCCACATCGCATAGGCCACGCCTAAAGCGATACGTTTTACGGCGAAAGACAGGAAAATATAAGAGAGCGCGATCATCACCAGCATAAAAATAAAACCCGCGTTGTCGTCATTGACGCTGGCCCATTTCATAGAAAGCGTGCCGGTTATTTCAGCCAGGATAGCTAAAACTAATAAAAGCCAATAGCGCATACTTTCTCTCCTTAAGAGAAATAGAGAACCATCACGCGAAATAAACGCATGTGAAATTTTAAGAATATTTTTAAATAAGGAGAGTGTGACGCTAAAGCGCGAAGCGCCAGTGCTGGTCGCAGATCGAGCAGTGGAAGTGTTCAGAGAGATAAATAGAGGTTGCCATCATTGGGGCGAGCATTTTATCCATAATTTTACAACTTATCCACGCTGTTGCTTTTCGTCGATGTGGATGAAAAATTGTCCTCGGTAGTGAAACACGCGCCTATTCTGGCATAAGGATTATTTTGTTCCCCAGTATTTTCATTTCTTTACGCTGTGGCTTTATTTATTCCCCGCGGGATGAGATTTATTTTAATTTCCACTAAGCCGCGCTCTTTTCTTTGAGAGTGGGTTGTCCTTCCTCTCGCCGCCATACGCCAGATAGCAAAAAACCCGCCGAGGCGGGTTTTTCACATGAAAAAGTCGAAACTGACCGATAAGCCGGGTTCTGTCGTGGACAGTCATTCATCTAGGCCAGCAATCGCTCACTGGCTCAAGCAGCCTACCCGGGTTCAGTACGGGCCGTACCTTGTGAACCCCTATTTGGCCTTGCTCCGGGTGGAGTTTACCGTGCCACGAACTGTTGCCAGCCGCGCGGTGCGCTCTTACCGCACCCTTTCACCCTTACCTGATCCCATTACTGGGCCATCGGCGGTTTGCTCTCTGTTGCACTGGTCGTAGGCTTGCGCCCCCCAGGCGTTACCTGGCACCCTGCCCTATGGAGCCCGGACTTTCCTCCCCTCTGCCCGTCTCCCCCGAAAGGGACGACGACAAAGCGGCGACTGTCTGGTCAGCTTCGGCGCGGGATAATAGGCGATCCGCCCGCGTTTGTCACGCCTCTTGCTGCTCCAGCGCGTACTTATACAGGGCGTTCTTCTTAACGCCATGAATTTCCGCCGTTAACGCAGCGGCTTTTTTCAGCGGCAGCTCAGTTTGCAGCAACGCCAGGGTGCGCAACGCTTCGGCAGGCAGCGCTTCTTCATCGGCCTTGTGCCCTTCAACAATCAGCACCATCTCGCCTTTGCGACGGTTTTCATCTTCCAGTACCCAGGCCAGCAGTTCGCCCACCGGCGCGCCCTGGATGGTTTCCCAGGTTTTGGTGATTTCACGCGCCAGCACCACATAGCGATCTGCACCCCATACGCTCACCATATCTTGCAGGCTATCGATCAAACGGTGAGTGGATTCATAAAAAATGAGGGTACGTGGTTCATTCTCAAGGGAGCGCAGCACATCGCAGCGGCCTTTACTCTTGGCGGGCAGAAATCCTTCGTAACAGAAACGATCTGACGGTAACCCCGCCGCACTTAATGCTGTAATCGCCGCGCAGGCACCCGGCAACGGAACCACGCGCACACCTGCTTCACGGCAGCGACGTACCAGATGATAGCCAGGATCGTTGATTAATGGCGTGCCCGCATCCGAGACCAGCGCAATGCTCTGGCCTTCTTGCAGCTTGGCTAACAACACTTCTGCTTTCTGTTGTTCGTTGTGGTCGTGAAGTGCGAACAGTCGCGCATTGATGGCGAAATGTTGTAGCAACAGCCCGGTATGACGTGTATCTTCCGCTGCGACCAGATCGACGCTCGCAAGCACCGTCAGCGCACGCTGCGTGATATCACCCAGGTTACCGATCGGGGTAGGAACGATATAGAGCGTGCTGGCAGAAATCTCTGCCCGATCGAGTTGTTTCATTGTTTCATCCGAATTGCCGATTTAATATTGAGCATCTAGAAAAAAACATCACTGGATACAGTATGCTTCCTTCAAAAGTCGTACGTCATAAAGCAGGACGCTTTGTACCTGTTCTTCTCGCTGGACTGATTTTAGCCGCCTGTAGCGGCCAGGGACCGCAGCAAACCTCCAACGTCAATATTCAGGGGCCTGCTACTGGCCGGTCTGACTATTATCTGCAGCAGGTGCAGCAAAGCAGCGATGATAGCAAGACCGACTGGCAATTACTTGCCATCCGTGCCCTGTTGAAGGAAGGAAAGTATCCGCAGGCTAACGATCAGATCTCGCAACTGCCACAGCAACTCTCTGCAGTGCAGCAGCAGGAGCTGCAATTACTGCGCGCGCAGATGCAGATTGGTCAGCAGGATTTCGGCGGCGCTCAGCAGACGCTGGGTCAGGTGAAGACTGATGGCCTGTCTCAGGATCAGCAGGTGCGCTACTACGCACTGCAAATCGCTGCGGCGCAGAATCGCCCTTCACTCGCGCTCTTACGCGCCTATATTGCTCAGGAGCCGTTGCTGCAAGGCGCCGACCACCAGAGCAATATTGACGCCACCTGGCAAGCTCTGACGCAAATGACGCAGGATCAGCTGAACAGCCTGGTGATTAACGCCAATGAGAACACCCTGCAAGGCTGGCTGGATCTGCTCAACACCTGGCACACCAACAGCCAGGATCCGCAGATGCTGAAAGCGGCGATCAAAGACTGGCAGACACGTTATCCGCAAAACCCGGGTGCGAAAACATTACCAACGCAGCTTAGCCAGGTGCAAAACTTCACCAAAGCCTCGACCAGCACCATCGCGCTACTGCTGCCGCTGAATGGCCAGGCACAGGTTTTTGCCAATGCGATTCAGAAAGGTTTTAACGATGCCAAAAATGGCGTGTTAACTGCACCAGCCCCGCAACCCGCCCCTGCTGCTACCGCGGCAACCGATGCCAATGGCCAGCCGTCAGCACAACAACCTGGCGACGCGAACGCACAACAGCCTGCCGATGCTAACGCTGCCGCTAACGCAGTTGTCAGCCCGGCCATGGCAGGTAATATGCCGCCACAGACCGAACAGCCGCAGCCCGCAGCACAACCGGCGACTACGGCGGCTCAGCCGGACAGCAACGCTCAGGTTAAAGTTTATGACACCAGCAGTCAGCCGATTGCCCAGGTAATGCAGCAGGCTCAGCATGATGGCGCGACCATCGTGGTGGGCCCACTGTTGAAAAACGACGTGGAATCGGTGGTGAACAGCCAGACGCCACTCAACGTGCTGGCGCTGAACGAGCCAGAACAGATCCAGAACCATCCGAATATTTGTTATTTTGCGCTTTCTCCTGAAGACGAAGCGCGCGATGCCGCGCACCATATCTACGAGCAAGGCAAACGCCAGCCATTACTGCTGGTACCGCGTAGCAGCTATGGCGATCGCGTCAGCAAGGCGTTCGCACAGGAGTGGCAGCAACTCGGCGGTTCCACCGTACTGCAACAGCGTTTCGGTGGCGTTTCTGAGCTGAAACAAGGTATTAATAGCGGAGCGGGTATCGCATTGAGTGGCACGCCGCTGACGGTTGAACAGCCGCAGTCTGCCGGCGTGGCTGTTGCGGGCCTGACCATTCCAGCGCCGCAAACCACCCCGCCAGCGCCAACGGCCGATGCCAGCGGTGGCAGTGTGGATGCGGTGTATATCGTGGCCAGCCAGGACGAGCTGCAACTGATCAAGCCGATGATTGCGATGCGCACCAGCAGCCGCAACAATATCGCACTGTATGCCAGCTCCCGCAGTGCGCAGGCGGGTGCAGGTCCAGACTTCCGTCTGGAAATGGATGGCCTGCAGTTCAGTGATATTCCGCTGCTCTCCGGTAACAATCCGGGTCTGATGCAGCAGGCGGCGAAGTCGTTTAACAACGATTATTCGCTGGTTCGTCTCTACGCGATGGGCATTGATGCCTGGACGCTGGCGAATCACTTTAACCAGATGCGCCAGGTGCCTGGTTTTGCCATTGACGGCAACACCGGCAAGCTGAGCGCCGACACGGATTGCGTGATCAACAGGAAGTTGGCATGGAACCAGTATCGTCAGGGACAAATCGTTCCGGTGCAGTAAACCGCCAGCGCATTGGCGCTGAGCAGGAGCAGCAGGCGCGTGGCTATCTGGAGCGCGCCGGGCTGCGATGGATTGCCAGCAACGTGCGTTGCCGCAGTGGGGAAATTGACCTGATTATGCGAGACGCCGATTGCTGGGTGTTTGTCGAAGTGCGCTATCGACGCGATGCGCGCTACGGCGGTGCCGCCGCCAGCGTGACGCGCCAGAAACAACAAAAGCTGCTGCGTACCGCTGCATGGTGGTTGCTGGCACGCGGCGGCAGTTTTGATACGGTGAATTGCCGTTTTGACATCATTGCCATTACCGGGCGTGAGCTGGAATGGCTGCCCGATGCCTTTAATGCCGATGGATAGAACCAGGTGGTCTTGTGCAGGACAGAATTAAAGCGTGTTTTACCGAAAGTATTCAGACTCAAATCGCCGCTGCGGAGGCACTGCCGGATGCGATTTCTCGCGCCGCTATGACGCTGGTGCAGTCGCTGCTGAACGGTAACAAAATCCTGAGTTGTGGTAACGGTGCTTCATCGGCCAATGCTCAGCATTTTGCCGCCAGTATGATTAACCGTTTTGAGACCGAGCGCCCCAGCCTGCCTGCGCTGGCACTGAGCGCCGATAATGTCATGCTGACGGCGATCGGCAACGATCGTCTCCACGATGAAGTTTATGCCAAGCAGGTTCGCGCGCTTGGTCAGGCCGGTGATGTGCTGCTGGCCATTTCAACCCGTGGCAACACCCGCGATATCGTAAAAGCGGTTGAAGCTGCGGTGACTCGCGATATGACTATCGTCGCGCTGACCGGCCATGATGGCGGTGAGCTGGCGGGCCTGTTAGGTCCGCACGATGTGGAAATTCGCATTCCGTCACATCGCAGCGCACGCATTCAGGAGATGCATATGCTGACGCTGAACTGCCTGTGTGATTTGATTGATAACACTTTGTTCCCACACCAGGAATGACTGAAGGAGCTCAAATGAAAGCATTGAACGCTGTCGCCATTCTTTTAACCGCCATGATGCTGCAAGGCTGTGTTGCCGTTGTGGCAGGCGGCGCCGCTGTGGCGACCAAAACAGCAACGGATCCGCGCACCGTAGGTACGCAAGTGGATGATGGTACGCTGGAACTGCGTGTCAGTAACGCACTGGCTAAAGATGAACAAATCAAAAACCAGGCACGCGTCGTGGTCACCGCTTATCAGGGCAAAGTGCTGCTGACCGGCCAATCACCATCGGCTGATTTGGCGAGCCGCGCCAAGCAGATTGCCATGGGCGTGGATGGTGCCACCGAGGTGTATAACGAAATCCGCACTGGCCAGAAAGTGAGCCTCGGAACCTCATCATCCGATACCTGGATCACCACCAAAATCCGCTCACAGCTGCTGGGTAGCGATCAGGTGAAATCATCGAACGTGAAAGTGACCACGGAAAACGGTGAAGTGTTCCTGCTGGGTCTGGTGACACAACAGGAAGCCACTGCGGCGGCCGATGTGGCCAGTCGTGTGAGCGGTGTGAAACACGTAACGACCGCGTTCACCATCCTGAAGTAATCTGCAGTTGACGGGCGCAGTCAGCTGCGCCCCGACCACAGACAAGGGCAGCCTCAGCGGGCTGCCTTTTTTATGCCGGTAAATCGATCACCAGCGCACGCAGTGGCGTTTTCGCCTGCAACGTAATCTGCTGTTCTTCACTTAAGAACGCGCCGTCACCACAGCTCAATAATTCCTGATTGGCGCTGCTTGCCTGTAGATCCAACGAACCGTGGATCGATTGCAGATAGGCGCGAGGGCCATTCAGCTTCACCGTATGCTGTTCACCCGGTGCCAGGATGACCTGATGCACCCACACCTGCTGACGCAGTTGCAGGCTGCCATCAACGCCGTCTGGCGAGGCCAGCAAGAAACGGGTCTGCTGCGGCACAGTGATTTTCTGCAGCAGCGGATTCTCTCGATCCGGGCAGGCCGCCAGCCACAGTTGCATGCGTGTTAGCGGGTGATCTTTGCTGATATTGATTTCACTGTAGTTCACGCCCTGCCGCGCCGACAGCAGCATGGCTTCGCCTTCCCGCGCGATCAGGTGGTTACCTTCGCTATCGCGGTACTCTGCTTCGCCCTGCAACACCAGGTTCAGCACATCCACCTGCGGATAGCTGCGTGGCTGGAACGCCGCACCGGGTGCCAGCACTTCCTGATTAAGCACACGCAATGAAGCGTAGCCCATTAATTTCGGGTCAAAATAGTGGCCAAAAGAGAAACTGTATCGCGCCTGCAACCAACCGAAATCGGCCTGGCCACATGCTGACGCGCAGCGGGTTGTCATCATGATTTACCTCCGACGCACTGCGGTGAGATTCGACCACAGGCTTTATACGTTAATGGTAAAAGGCTGGACGCCGGATTGTTAGCCAGTTAATCTGCCTGGCATATTCAAATTTACTGACAGAGAACCGGCATGGCAAAAGACCGCGCGTTAACCCTCGAAGCTTTACGTGTGATGGATGCTATCGACCGTCGTGGTAGCTTTGCTGCGGCAGCCGATGAACTGGGCCGCGTTCCCTCTGCATTGAGCTACACCATGCAGAAACTGGAAGAAGAGCTGGACGTGGTGCTGTTTGACCGCTCCGGCCATCGCACCAAGTTCACCAATGTCGGGCGTATGCTACTGGAGCGTGGGCGCGTGCTGCTGGAAGCGGCCGATAAACTCACCACCGATGCCGAAGCGCTGGCTCGCGGTTGGGAAACCCATCTCACCATTGTGGCCGAAGCACTGATCCCCACCAATCTGCTTTTTCCTGTCGTTGAAAAGCTGGCGGAGAAAGCCAACACGCAGATTTCACTGGTGACGGAAGTGCTGGCCGGTGCCTGGGAGCGTCTTGAACAGGGCCGCGCGGACATCGTGATAGCGCCTGATATGCATTTCCGTGCATCAACCGAGATCAACACCCGTAAGCTCTACAGCATTATGAGCGTCTACGTGGCCAGTCCGGATCACCCGATTCATCAGGAAGCTGAGCCGCTGTCTGAAGTGACGCGCGTGAAGTATCGCGGCATCGCGGTGGCGGATACCGCGCGCGAACGCCCGGTGTTAACGGTGCAGCTGCTGGATAAACAGCAACGCCTGACGGTGAGTAGCATGGACGATAAACGCCGAGCGCTGCTGGCAGGATTGGGTGTCGCTACCATGCCTTATCCGATGGTGGAACAGGATATCGCCGAAGGCCGTCTGCGTGTGGTGAGTGCCGAATACACCCGTGAAGTGGATATCATTATGGCGTGGCGCCGCGATAGCATGGGTGAAGCCAAGGCGTGGTGCCTGCGTGAAATCCCGCGGTTGCTGGCAAAGCAGCGCGGTTGATTAAGACCTGGACGGGATAAATGTCACCCCAACGCCGAACATCGTAATGGCGGCATTCATCCCAAACATTTTAATGCGGAATTCATGCCGGACATTGTTTTGGCGATATTCAAGCCGCCCTGATTGACGATCACATCCGGCTCAGACAATCGATCGCCACCGCTTTAAAGCTGACGAAATCCGCGCAATCGCGCAATCGGGTCATCGCCCTCTCCCGCAGGAAGGTGACGAACAGATCGTAAATCGCCATCGCCTCTTCGTATTCGCTTTTGCTGATCGCCAGCAGGAAAATCACCGAAGCGGTTTCATCACCCCAGCTCACGCCATGCGGCGCCAGCACGGTATACACCACGGTTTTCTTCGCCAGCAATCCCAGTGAGTGTGGCAGCGCAATGCCTTCGCCGAGCAAGGTGCTGACAATCGCTTCTCGCTCTTCGACGGAGGGATAAAAGTCCGCATCCACACAGCCTTCTGACTCCAGCTGATCGCACAACACGCGGAACAGCGCGGATTGCGTCATCGGCTTATCCAGCACCATAAAGTGCTGTGCATCGAAGTATTTTTCCAGCATGTAAGGCCGTGTGCGATCCACCAGCACCAGCTTACCCAACTGCTCCAGCTGGAACTCGGTCGGGAACGGCGACATCACCGCAATCGGCTTATTCTTCTCACTCAAGCGCACGGTGGAAATCACGAAATCTTCGTCAATGTGTTCGCGCATCTCGTAATCACGCTGCGACAAACGTGCCGTGACCACCAACTGCGGGTATTTACGCAGCAGCAGCGCTTCAATCATGCGCAGTGTGGAGTTGCCGCTGTCGCACACCAGCAGCACCTGCGGATGGCGTTGATAGCCGACATCGTAATGTCGCTCTAGCCCGACACCGATGTGCAGCACCAGAAAACCGATTTCGTTCTCGCTGATGCTGTACGGCGTGTACTTTCCCCAGCTGGTGACCGCCGCCAGCGTCACGTCATAGGCCATCGGATAGTGCTGTTTGATGTTACTCAGCAGCGGGTTGGGGATGTGAATCTGGTAGCGCACCCGGGTAATCATAGTTTTGATATGGGTGAGCAGATCGGCCCGCAGCTGCTCATCCTGCTGCAAGCGGTAGTTGTAATGGGTGTTGATGTAGTTCAGCAGGTAATCGACTAACGCATCGGCGTCATCAGCATTAATGGTGCTGGGCGACAGCGCCTGAATCTGCCGGGCGGCGATATTGACGCGCAGCCAGTTCTCTTCCGCCTGCGAGATCGGTTTGCCGACCAGCGGCTGCATCAGATTCACCAGATGATGCGCGGCTTCGCGCACCTCATCACCGACATCTTCTGCGCCGGGATCGTTGAGCGGGAAACCTTCACTGATGCGTCGCACCGCCACCGCACAGTAAATTTGCAGATAGCGCTCGCCCTCATCGCTCAGGCGAATCGCATACTGATTAAAGCAGTGCTGCAACAGCGGCTCCAGCTGCGTCAGGATACCGCTGTGCAGCGCTTCCACCGTCAACAGCGGGCTGTCCGGCATCTCCTGATCGATCTGCCACAGCAAATCCGTCAGGCAGGTGCGGATCGCCGCTTCGCTGCCGAACAACTTCATGCCGTAATGCGGCTTGGTTTCGATATTCAGATGATAGCGGCCCAGCCACTCGCGCACTTCCGCCATATCACTTTGCAGGGTAGCGCGGCTGACAAACCACTCTTCCGACAGGTCTTCCAGCTTGAGTGAATAGGCGGCGGTGAGAAAACGCGTGAGCAAATAGCGTACGCGATCCTGAGAAGTGCGCGGCACGCGCAGCGGCGCGGCGCTCTCTTCCTGCAGACGGTCAAAAAGCGCCACATCGTCGATCTTCAGCTGATATCCCGCGCCGCGCGCCAGTACGAACTGTGCGCCGTGTTGCTCCAGCAGCGCATTCAGCGCGGTGATATCGGTGCGCACCGTGCGCGTTGAAACAGAAAAGCGGCGCGCCAGCTCATCCTGCGGCAGCGTTTCGTTTTGCAGCGCAGCGAAAAGTTGGGCCAGACGCTGATTGGGAAATCTCACGGAGCTTCACCTGTGACTCGTTTGTTACAGCAGTTTCTTGCACGTTGCCAGAAGCTGACGCACATCGTCAATGCGCGTGTCGCCAGTGGCACTGTCGATGATCGAACTATAGACGTGTGGAATCACTTTGCTGACGCCCGCATCGAGTGCAATCTGCACAATGGCTTCGAAGTTATTGAGATCGATGCCGCCGGTCGGTTCCAGCCAGAAGTCGTGACGCGCACAGGCTTCAGCAACGGCACGGTACTCATTCACCGCTTTTAAGCCGCCCATCGGGAAGTATTTCACTGAGCTGCCGCCCATGTCCTGCAGCATGGCGATGGCGCTGTCGATCGGCACAATCGCATCTTCCAGTTGCGAGCTGCGCGGTCCGGTGGAGATTTTCACCAGGCCCGGCGTGCCGGTTGGTGAAATCAGGCCGTTAACCACGGTGTGATTCTGACCAAGTAAGGCACGGCTGGTGGCGACACCGGTAAATACCTGGTTAACATGCTGCGGTTGCAGCACCGCTGAGATCTCACTCACCATCGCCGACTGATTTGGATCGCCCGCGCCCAGTCCGACGGACAGCGCGTTGTCGATCAGTGCCGCGTACTCACGCATATCGGCAATCGCTTCTTCATTGCTCGCGTAATTTTTTGATAAGACGCCCACCAGCACATGCCCTTCTGCGGCCTGCCAGATCTCTTTAGCGTTTTGCTTAGAACCGGCCAGCACGTTGAGGCACAGACGGCCCTGATAAAAATTCGGGTTCAGACTCATGCGCGTTTTCCTCCGCTGAGTAACGCCTTGATACGGCTAAAAATAATATGCAACTGATCGGCGCTGACGCTGCGCACGTCGGCTTCGATAATGCCTTCATTGGCCTTGTAGCCACGGAAGTAGATAGCGATGTCGCCGGTTTTCAACGCCTGCACCAGCTCGCCGGTTGGCCATTGTGTGACGGCTTCATCGAACTTGATCTCAGCACGGGCGATATCGCGGCCCGCCGCATCCCACACCACGCGTGCGGACACACCATTCAGCGTATTGAGGTTGTCGATAAACGGCGTCATGTTGGCGACCATCTCAGCGCCGGTGGTTTTCGGCTGCACCAGATAGTTTTCAATCGCCTGCGTCAGACCGAGAATCCCCTCTTTACCGACTTTCATCGCGCGGCCAATGCCGTTGCTCTGACGTTTTACCCACTCAACGTACTGAGTGCGGCCAATCACCAGACCGCTGGTCGGCCCTTCGATCGCCTTGGCGCCGCTGTAGATCACCAGGTCCGCGCCCATCTGGTAGTAGCACTGCAGATCTTCTTCTGCTGCCGCATCCACGATTAACGGGATACCGTGTTTACGCGCGACCACCGCCGCCTGCTCCACACTCAGGTGGCTCTTCTGCACGCAGTGGTGTGATTTGATGTAAAGCAGCGCCGCCGTGGTTGGCGTGATGGCCGCAGCCAGCTGTTCTGGCGAACATTCGTTGCTGTAGCCGGCTTCCACCAGACGTCCGCCGCCCAGCGCCACCATCGCCCCCACCGGCGCACCGAAGTTCACGTTATGGCCTTTCGGCACCACGATATCGTGCGGCACGGTCAGCGGCGCGGCATGCAGGTTGTCCAGCAGCCAGTCGTTATCTTTAACGATCACCGCCGCCACGCTCTGTGCGATGCCCGCAGAGGCGCAGGAGACCACCACCGCGCTCTCGACATCCAGCAGTTTAGCGATATACGCGCCGGTTTTATTGACCAGATCTTTGATCTCGAAATAGTGATTCAAACCGTAGCTGACGGTCTCGACCACATCGGCAGACGGGGTTGAAACACCGAGAATGGTCATACGACCGGAGGCATTGATGACCTGTTTCAGGTCATATTTTTCATAAATCGAAGACATGATTGGCTTTCCCTTCATCAGTCAGATGCCACTTACCCGCGATAACCACGGCCAGCGGCAGCAAATGTTGCTCACCCAAAACCCGTTCGCCTTCAGCATCAACGAACGGGCGGGCTTCCTCTTTGACGGTAAAAATGGTCAGGTCGGCGTCATAACCTTCGGTTAAGCGCCCTTTGCCCGCTAAGCGCAGGCCAGCAGCGGCATTACCGGTGACGCAGTCGATAACCTGCGGCAGCGTCATGCCAATGCTGAAGAATTTCGACATCACATGCGCCAGGCTATGTACCGGGCCGTTGATGCGGTTGCGACAGTAAATGTCCGAGCTAATGGTGTCGGGCAGAATACCCTGCGCGATGGCCTGACGGGCCACTTCAAAGCTGAAGCTGGCACTACCATGGCCGATATCCAGCTTCACGCCGCGCGCGATGGCATTTTTCACCGCGGCTTTCAGTTCGCCCTGCGGCGACAGAATGCGGTTGGGTTTGCCGTTGAAGCAGTGAGTGATGATGTCACCGGAGGTGAGCAAATCGGCGATCTCTTCCAGCACCGGCGGGTTGTTGCCGATGTGCACCATCAGCGGCAGATTTCCCGCCGCCTGTTGAATGGCTTTGGCGCGAATCAGCGGCTGAATGCCATTTTCACCCACCACGCTGCTGCTCATGCGCGCTTTTAATCCCACGATAAAGTCCGGGCGACGTTTCACCGCCTGCACCACCGCATCACCGTCGATTTGCGCCATATCCGCCAGTTCGTTCTGGGTGATGATGCCGGTGCGTGAGATGTTGATCAGCGCGCGTACTTCAGTGGTGGCGGAACGGGTGAGCTGATAGAAATCGTCGATATGATCCGCGCCGGTGCTGCCTGCATCAACCACGGTAGTGACGCCCTGCGCCATCCCAATCGCATCGGCTTCATCGTGATAAATCGGGGATTTGGGATAGCAGTGCACGTGGCTGTCGATCCAACCCGCACTGACGTAGTAGCGCCCTGCTAAATCGCGCTCCTGCTGAGCTGAACCGCTGACGTCGCCGACCGCAGCAATCTTGCCGTGCTGGATGGCGATATCCACCAGCTGTTCGTCGCACAAACGCGCGCGGCGCAGAATCAGATCAAACATATTTACTCCTTAACAACCTGCATTCAGCCTGGTGCACATGAATACGCACCCTTCGGAATCTGCATCACATCTGTGCGGGGGCATCAATACCCCCCCACAGAATGCGCTGTTCAATCGTAGGGTCGCCGTGAAGGGCGACCGTTAAATCGGAAACAGCTTTACAGCGAAACCGGGAACATCGCGCCTAACGCCATAGCACCTAAAATCGCGCCACCGGTGATCGGTTTGTTCCACAGATAAAACAACAACGCACCCACCAGCGAACCGATGCCAATCGGAATCGATGCCGCCATCGCAGACAGGATAATCAACGGCCCAAGGAAGCGACCCGATGCATTACCTGCGCCCATCATCACGTCCGCACCGTAGGTGGAATCGCTCTGATTGATGGTGAACTTACGCGCCAGGATAATCAGATAACCGATCGCTAAACCCACCACCAGACCCGTTGCCAGTGATGCGGCAAAGTTTGCCACCGGGAACACAATGCCCGCGCCCAGCAGCAAAGCCGGAACGCCCAGCCCGACACCGGTTTGAATCGCACCGCCAATATCCAGAATCCCGACCAGCGAACCCTCGATGATGCGAGCAAACAGGAAGCTGGCACCAAACGCCGCCACCGCGCCATACACGCCGGTTTCCATGCCGGAACGCAGCATTGAAACAAACGCCACTTCGTTAAACGCGCCAATGCCGTACAGGTAGTACATGTGCGTACCGGCAAACACCCCGGTGGACAGCAGGCCAACAAAGATCGGGAAAGACCAGTCGGCGTACCAGAACCCTTTGTTTTCGGTCTCGTTCATTCTCAAGGCTCCTTATTTGCCGCTCAGGCTGTTGTGAATCATGTCCAGCCAGCCAGGAATGCCAAGTTGGAAGGATTGCAGCAGTTTCATGTCGAAACCACGGAAGAAGCCGCTCAGAGCGAACAGCAGCACAATCGCGAACATCATCACTTTGGTGACTTTGTTCCAGCCGCTCTCTTCCACGCCTTTACCAATCAGGATACCCAGCACCAGACCCGGTACGGCATTGCCCATGATCAACTGCGCCAGACCACCAAAGATGGTCGCCCAGAAACCGGATTTCTTACCGGCATCAATCGCTGCCAGCCAGAAGATCACCGGCATCACGGTGTTCACCAGCAGGTTGGCCGCCGGTACCAGCACTTTAACCGCCGTAACCTGTAATGCCGCTGGCACCGCAGAAGCGGTACTGTTGAGGAACGCCACCACGATCATGCCGATGATGCCGCAGGCAATCGCCATGCGTTTCGGGTTGTGCAGGGTTTCCGCGACGTTACGATTTTTCACCATCAACGCAGCCGCGCCCCAGTTGGGCAGAATGCGGTGGTCAACGTCCTGTGTGAAGGAGCCTGCCGCCACAGACGATGCCCAGGCGTTAAAGAAGAAGCCAAGACCAAAGGAGAAGTGCGATGCAGGATCGCCTTCACAGGAATTGAGTTCACCCAAGGTACGAAACGCGCCCATACCCTGGGTGGTCGGTGCGTGGAACATGCGCGCTGCGCCCGCTCCTACCCCAACGCCAACCAATCCACCAATGATCAACGACTTAAACAAAATGATTAAAAACATGTTGTTGTACCCTTTGTTGTCGTTTTTATTTCGTCGCGATGAAATCCACCTTATCGGTGTCGATCACGGTGACGCTGACGGTGATTTCCAGCTCGACGCTGTAATTCCGTCGTTCGCGCGCCAGAAAGAAGAACAAGAACTTCTCTGTGCGTACGCTCTCCTGCGCGCGCAGCACCCGCACATCTATGGGTTCAATGCGCAACAGAATCTTTTGGCTGGTGCGCAGCACTTGCTGCTGCACCTTGCTCAGTGCATCGGAAAAGGCTTTCGCTTTGCTGTCGCCTTTGCCCTGCACCGTGACCTGCGTCTCGTATTGCTGTTTCATGCTTAGCTGCCGTGTTTTTTATTCCAGGCCTGCACCAGACGTTCACCCAGCTCTTCTTTATCCATAAAGCCAAAGCCCAGCACGGTGGCGCCTTCGTTAATGGCAGTCACGCCTTCATCAATCGAACGCATACCGTGTTTGGCTTTGTAGCCATATTTGTTCTGTGCAGTGATGGCACCCGCGCCGCCGCTGCCGCAGAAGGAGATGCCGAAATCGGCGTTTTCCGCTTTCATCACATCGCCCAGCTTCATATCCGCTGCGACGCCCGGCACCACCACGGCACGGCCGCCTGCTTTCTCAATCCCTGCTGCGACTTTCTGACCTTTACCCAGACGATCACCAATCACGACTGTTACCATGTTCAATTCCTCTCGATTTATGCTTCGTTGGATTTCGCCACTTCGATATGCACCGATAACAACCAGGCTTCTTCTTTGGGCAGATTGCCAAACAGATCGACCACCTGCTGTGCCAGCGCCATGGTTTCTGGCGAGATATCTTCAAACAGTTCGGCTTCCACTTCCGGCAAGGCTTCTCCCGTGAGGGAACGCGCTGCCATCGCCCGTACATGCGAGGCCAGCATCTGCTGCTGCACGGCATTGGCTTCGATGTGGTGCGCGGCGTAGATCGCCGCAATCTGCTTCAACGTGTTATCCGCCAACGCCTGAATGGCTTCTGGCGTACTCGGTTTCAGCGGGACAGCTTCACTCCTCACCTTGCTACTCCTGTTTACTGCGGATAATTAGAGATAATTCGCGTTAGAAAGAAATTACGCTTTCCGCTTCAGGCTGTGGAGACGCATCTTTTCCACCTCAAAGTGGAAATCCCACGGGCGTGTGTGCGCCAGATCGCACTACGCATGAAGTGTGCGAAACAGGTCACAAAAATGGGGGTTATGCCGGAAATCGATGCGTTTAAACGGAGGGAATGCGAGAGGAGATAAGGCCAGCCACAGGGCTGGCCGGGTTATCAGCGGAATTTCTTATGGTTGGCGTTACGAATATCTTCCAACTTCTTCGCTTCAGTTTTGGCTTCGTCGAGCTTGTTGGCTTTCGCCAACTGATCGACGACATCAATCTGCGCAATCAGAGAATCAAGACCGGCGTGATAATCCTTAATCTGGGCGCTATCGGCAGCCTGACCTTCCAGTTTTTCCGGCGTGGATTTTTTAGCATCCTCCGCCGCCTGGCGCATCTTGCCGAGCGCGGTTTGCATTTCCTGAGCATCAGAGGTTTTCTTCACCACGCTCAGGCCATCTTTCAGGGTATCCATATCACTCTTCAGGTCAGCGGCGAATACGCTAGCCGAGGAGAACAACAGTGAGAGAGACAACATTGCAATCACATGCTTACGCATAAATATTCCTTATTTCCCGTCATATTTCAGGTTCCAGACACGTTGGCTACGCTCACTCACCTCAGTCACTTACTGATGTAATGCCCTGAGGATTCATTCACTTGCCGCCTTTCTGTCACGCAAATTATTTAGGGGTATTATTGTCGGGCTAAAAAAAAAGCAGCCTTGCGGGCTGCTTTCATGAAGCGATGTCTTTATTGTCCGGCGATTTTCATCTCCGGCAGCAGCACCGAACCGCATTGTATATTGCTGCGCGTTTCAATGTCGTTACCGAGCGTTACCATATTGAGCCACATATCCTTGAGGTTGCCCGCAATTGTGATCTCGCTCACAGGATATTGGATTTCACCGTTCTCAACCCAGAAGCCTGATGCACCGCGTGAGTAATCACCGGTCATGGCGCTGACACTGGAGCCCATCATTTCGGTGACCACTAAACCACGGCCCATCTGCTTCAGCATATCTTCAAAGCTATGTCCCTGCCCTGCAATGCGCCAGTTGTGAATGCCGCCGGCATGGCCGGTGCTCTGCAGGCCAAGCTTGCGTGCCGAATAGCTGGTCAGCAGCCAGTTTTGCAGCACGCCATCTTTGATGATGTCACGCGCCTGGGTACGCACGCCTTCGCTGTCGAACGGCGTAGACGCCAGCCCTTTCAGCAGGTGCGGCTTCTCTTCAATCGTCAGCCACTCAGGCAAAATCTGTTTGCCGAGTGAATCCAGCAGGAAGGTCGCTTTGCGATAGACGCTACCGCCGCTGATCATGCCGACCAGATGACCAAACAGACCCGTCGCCACTTCCGGCGCGAAGATCACCGGCGCTTTCATGGTTGGCAGCTTGCGCGGCGCTAAACGGGATAGCACGCGACGTGCGCACTCTTGTCCCACCCAATCCGCAGTTTGCAGATCGTCAATGGAACGGCCGATGGTGTAGGCGTAATCGCGCTCCATGTTGCCATCCTGCTCGGCAATCACACAGCTGGAGAGCGAATGGCGGCTGGAGCAGTAGCTCTGCAACATGCCGTGGCTGTTACCGAACACTTTGATGCCGACGTGGCTGTTGAAGCTGCCGCCTTCGGTATTGGTAATGCGCTTGTCAGCCTGCAGCGACGTCTGTTCGGCCTGTGCAGCCCATTCGATAGCGCGATCGGCATCGATCTCCCACGGATGGTAAAGATCGAGATCCGGCGCTTCAAATGCCAGCAGATCGGGATCAGCCGGGGCACCAAAAGGATCAACCGAGGTGTAACGCGCAATGTCGATCGCCGCCTGCACGGTGCGTTTAATCGCATCCGGGCTGAGGTCGGTTGAAGAAGCACTGCCTTTGCGGTTCTGATGATAGACGGTGATGCCAAGTGCACCATCGCTGTTGAATTCGACGTTTTCCACTTCGCCATAGCGGGTACTGACGCCGATGCCGGTGGTTTTGGTCACCGCGACTTCTGCTCCATCAGTGCTGGCTTTCGCCAGTTCCAGCGCCTGCGCGACAGCCTGTTCTAACACTTTACGTTGTTCTGCAACCTGAGTAGATACGTTCATCGACCTGCCGTCTAATCTTAAGTATGAATTTATTGAGTCTATCAGACTCAGAGAACAATTTCGCAGTCGCCCGATAAACTGGTAGGATTAGCCTCTTTTTTTAGGGAGCCAAGAGATGACCAAGCAGCCCGATGACTGGCTCGACGATGTGCCAGATAATCAAAACGAAGAAGATGAAGACGAAGAGATTATCTGGGTCAGCAAAAGCGAAATTAAACGCGACGCCGAAGAGCTGAAACGCCTGGGCGCCGAGTTAGTTGATCTGGGGAAAAACTCCCTCGACAAAATTCCACTCGACGATGATCTGCGTGCCGCCATTGAGCTGGCACAGCGTATTAAAAAGGAAGGCCGTCGCCGCCAGTTGCAGCTGATCGGTAAGATGTTGCGCGCGCGCGATGAAGATCCGATTCGTCAGGCACTGGATAAGCTGAAGAACCGCCATAACCAGCAGGTGGCGCTGTTCCATAAACTCGAGCAACTGCGCGATCGCATGATCGAGAAAGGCGATGATGCGATCGCAGAAGTGATTAACCTCTATCCGCAGGCCGATCGCCAGCAGCTGCGTACCATGATCCGTAATGCGCAGAAAGAGAAAGCCGCTAACAAACCACCGAAAGCCACCCGTCAGATCTTCCAGTATCTGCGTGAGCTGGCAGAGGCGTAAGTTTGCCGCGTGCATAAAAAGGGTCGCCAGTGGGCGTAATGCTTGTCAGTTAAGATCTTAATGGAGGCCGCAACGGATAACGTTGTGGCCTCTTTTTTACCGCCCTTGGGTAATGCCGCACTCTTCTTTCCGGCAGCACCAGCCCTGGCGCCATCGCCA
>NZ_VWXC01000079.1:0-350 GCF_011752685.1 Candidatus Pantoea communis | reverse complement strand
AAGGGACGTTGAAGACGACGACGTTGATAGGCCGGATGTGTAAGTGCAGCGATGCATTGAGCTAACCGGTACTAATGACCCGTGAGGCTTAACCTTACAACGCCAGAGGCGTTTTTTGAGAGACGCAACAGATTTTCAGCTTTGTTCATCCGGATAAAAGAATTAGCGATGTCCTGCGGAGTTAAGTCCGAAGGATTTTGCGCTGAGGCAAGGCGCCGACCGGGACGGAACGAAGGAGCATACTGAGGTATGTGACTGAGTTACGCGAGGGAGAGCAACGCAGCATCAGCACAAAAGACACAGGACAGAGCACAGGAATTTGCCTGGCGGCTGTAGCGCGGTGGTCCCAC
>NZ_VWXC01000078.1:0-361 GCF_011752685.1 Candidatus Pantoea communis | reverse complement strand
ATTTGCCTGGCGGCTTTAGCGCGGTGGTCCCACCTGACCCCATGCCGAACTCAGAAGTGAAACGCCGTAGCGCCGATGGTAGTGTGGGGCCTCCCCATGCGAGAGTAGGGAACTGCCAGGCATCAAATTAAAGTGTGCTGATATGGCTCAGTTGGTAGAGCGCACCCTTGGTAAGGGTGAGGTCCCCAGTTCGACTCTGGGTATCAGCACCAGTTTTAAAGCGTGAGTTCGGTAAATAACAGAATTTGCCTGGCGGCTTTAGCGCGGTGGTCCCACCTGACCCCATGCCGAACTCAGAAGTGAAACGCCGTAGCGCCGATGGTAGTGTGGGGTCTCCCCATGCGAGAGTAGGGAACTGCCA
>NZ_VWXC01000077.1:0-510 GCF_011752685.1 Candidatus Pantoea communis | reverse complement strand
ATTCATGACTGGGGTGAAGTCGTAACAAGGTAACCGTAGGGGAACCTGCGGTTGGATCACCTCCTTACCTGAAGATACCTTCCTTCGAAGTGCTCACACAGATTGTCTGATAGAAAAGTAACGAGCAAGACGGCTGCGAAGTCGTGACACTATCGTGTCCCCTTCGTCTAGAGGCCTAGGACACCGCCCTTTCACGGCGGTAACAGGGGTTCGAATCCCCTAGGGGACGCCACTTGCTGGTAATGAGTGAAAGGCGTTACCCATAGTACTTCAGAGTATGCTGATTCAGCATGCTGCGAAGTGTTTGCTCTTTAACAATCCGGAACAAGCTGAAAATTGAAACGACACGTCGTATTCATTCTCCGTAATAAGAATGAAGCTGTCGATGTGTTCGAGTCTCTCAAATGCTTGCAGTCTGCATGCGTTGTAAAACGCCTGTGGGTTGTGAGGTTAAGCGACTAAGCGTACACGGTGGATGCCCTGGCAGTCAGAGGCGATGAAGGACGTGCT
>NZ_VWXC01000076.1:0-527 GCF_011752685.1 Candidatus Pantoea communis | reverse complement strand
CGTTTTACAACGCTGCAGACTGCAAGCATTTGAGAGACTCGAACACATCGTTTATTCATTCTTATTACGGAGAATGAATACGACGTGTCGTTTCAATTTTCAGCTTGTTCCGGATTGTTAAAGAGCATAATACTTCGCAGCACACCGTTGCCGGTACACTCTGAAGTATTGTTTTGAGTCACTGTAATGGTGGAGCTAAGCGGGATCGAACCGCTGACCTCCTGCGTGCAAGGCAGGCGCTCTCCCAGCTGAGCTATAGCCCCATACAGTTACTGCAGAGACCTTCTACTACCACTCACCAGGAGTTACTTTTTCATTTACATGAAAACGTAAATTCGTGCTCAGGCAAGGCATGTACGAAGGACGTTTACTGTTGGGTAAACGACTGAGTACATAACGTCGCATGAGTGCGAATTTGGTAGGCCTGAGTGGACTTGAACCACCGACCTCACCCTTATCAGGGGTGCGCTCTAACCACCTGAGCTACAAGCCTGTAGAGGTTTTTTCTGCTCGTTACTTTTCTATCA
>NZ_VWXC01000075.1:0-546 GCF_011752685.1 Candidatus Pantoea communis | reverse complement strand
GCCAGTTGTTCTCGTCCCGCTACGGTCTGAACATCACCGGCACCGCCCGCAGCGTCGCCTTCTGCGACCACACGCTGGCGCAGGGGGAGATCCTCTGCGTCCCGGATACCCTGGACGATCCGCGCTTCCGCGACAGCCCGCTGGTGCACGGCTACCCGCACATCCGCTTTTACGCGGGGATCCCGCTGACAACCCCGGACGGGCACCATATCGGTACCGTGTGCATAACCGACACGCAGCCGCGGCCGCCGCTAACGGACGCGGATCGGCAGCATCTGGCCGACATTGCCGCGCTGGTGATGGACCGGATGGAGGTCCACCGGCTTGAACTGCTGCGCCACGCCAGCCAGCAGCGGCTGGAGTCCATCTCGGCCACTTCCCCGGACGCTATCATCTGCACCGACCTGCGCCGGGGCATCACCTTCTGGAATCCGGCCGCCACCGCGATGTTTGGTTACGGTCCGGAGGAGATGGCGGGTCAGTACGTGGCCGGGCTTATTCCCGAGCGCTGCCAGACCGACTACCGCAACGAGCTGGAGCGCCTGA
>NZ_VWXC01000074.1:0-551 GCF_011752685.1 Candidatus Pantoea communis | reverse complement strand
AGCGGTTCATATCACCTTACCGACGCTTTACGCAGATTAGCACGTCCTTCATCGCCTCTGACTGCCAGGGCATCCACCGTGTACGCTTAGTCGCTTAACCTCACAACCCACAGGCGTTTTACAACGCTGCAGACTGCAAGCATTTGAGAGACTCGAACACATCGTTTATTCATTCTTATTACGGAGAATGAATACGACGTGTCGTTTCAATTTTCAGCTTGTTCCGGATTGTTAAAGAGCAATATCTCAAACTCGACGTTACCGTCAGTTTTGAGATATTTCGTGGAGACACCTTTCACCTGTCACCAAGCAAGTGGCGTCCCCTAGGGGATTCGAACCCCTGTTGCCGCCGTGAAAGGGCGGAGTCCTAACCGCTAGACGAAGGGGACACATACATGTCACGACTTCGCAGCCGTCTTGCTCGTTACTTTTCTATCAGACAATCTGTGTGAGCACTTCGAAGGAAGGTATCTTCAGGTAAGGAGGTGATCCAACCGCAGGTTCCCCTACGGTTACCTTGTTACGACTTCACCCCAGTCATGAATCACAAA
>NZ_VWXC01000073.1:0-597 GCF_011752685.1 Candidatus Pantoea communis | reverse complement strand
TGATAGAAAAGTAACGAGCAGAAAAAACCTCTACAGGCTTGTAGCTCAGGTGGTTAGAGCGCACCCCTGATAAGGGTGAGGTCGGTGGTTCAAGTCCACTCAGGCCTACCAAATTCGCACTCATGCGGCGTTATGTACTCAGTCGTTTACCCAACAGTAAACGTCCTTCGTACATGCCTTGCCTGAGCACGAATTACCGTTTTCAAAAAACGGGACTCCTGGTGAGTGGTAGTAGTGGTCTCTGCAGTAACTGTATGGGGCTATAGCTCAGCTGGGAGAGCGCCTGCCTTGCACGCAGGAGGTCAGCGGTTCGATCCCGCTTAGCTCCACCATTACAGTGACTCAAAACAATACTTCAGAGCGTACCGGCAACGGTGTGCTGCGAAGTATTATGCTCTTTAACAATCCGGAACAAGCTGAAAATTGAAACGACACGTCGTATTCATTCTCCGTAATAAGAATGAAGCTATCGATGTGTTCGAGTCTCTCAAATGCTTGCAGTCTGCAGCGTTGTAAAACGCCTGTGGGTTGTGAGGTTAAGCGACTAAGCGTACACGGTGGATGCCCTGGCAGTCAGAGGCGATGAAGGACGTGCTA
>NZ_VWXC01000072.1:0-628 GCF_011752685.1 Candidatus Pantoea communis | reverse complement strand
ACAGACAGCCAGGATGTTGGCTTAGAAGCAGCCATCATTTAAAGAAAGCGTAATAGCTCACTGGTCGAGTCGGCCTGCGCGGAAGATGTAACGGGGCTAAACCATGCACCGAAGCTGCGGCAGCGACGCTTATGCGTTGTTGGGTAGGGGAGCGTTCTGTAAGCCGTTGAAGGTGAACTGTGAGGTTTGCTGGAGGTATCAGAAGTGCGAATGCTGACATAAGTAACGATAAAGCGGGTGAAAAGCCCGCTCGCCGGAAGACCAAGGGTTCCTGTTCAACGTTAATCGGAGCAGGGTGAGTCGACCCCTAAGGCGAGGCTGAAAAGCGTAGTCGATGGGAAGCAGGTTAATATTCCTGCACTTGGTGTTACTGCGAAGGGGGGACGGAGAAGGCTAGGTTATCCGGGCGACGGTTGTCCCGGTTTAAGTATGTAGGCGGAGAGTTTAGGTAAATCCGGACTCTTTTTAACGCTGAGGTGTGATGACGAGCCACTACGGTGGTGAAGTAACTGATGCCCTGCTTCCAGGAAAAGCCTCTAAGCTCCAGGTAACACGAAATCGTACCCCAAACCGACACAGGTGGTCAGGTAGAGAATACCAAGGCGCTTGAGAGAACTCGGGTGAAGGA
>NZ_VWXC01000071.1:0-711 GCF_011752685.1 Candidatus Pantoea communis | reverse complement strand
TTACGGATTTTTTTATGCTTCTCAGTCAGGCTCTCGATATCGTTCATAAGTTTACGCCTCAGGAATTCTCGGGGCTTTCCGATCTCCTTTCTCCTGAACTCATTGACGAGTGTCTCGCTGATACCGGCACAGTGACGTTACGAAAGCGCCGGTTATCGATGGAAATGATGGTCTGGGCTGTGACCGGCATGGCACTTTTTCGCTCCCATTCGATGACCCAGCTCGTCTCACACCTGGATATCCTTCTGCCGGGGAAAAGGCCTTTTGTTGCGCCCAGCGCGGTTGTGCAGGCCCGGCAGCGATTTGGAGAAGATGTTATCCGGTTAATGTTTGAGAAAACGCAGCGCCTCTGGTTTGAAAAGACACCGCTGTCGCACTGGAACGGACTGACGCTGATGGCGGTGGATGGCACCGTATGGCGCACCCCTGACACACCAGAGAATGATGCCGCCTTCGGGCGAACGGCCAATATTAATAAGAGCTCTGAGTGGCCGCAGGTGCGCATGGTCTGTCAGATGGAAGTCACCAGTCACCTGCTGTCAGCAGCAGCGTTCGACAGCGTCTCAGCTGCCGGCGAAGCCGAACTTGCCGCTCAGCTTATCCCACAGACCCCCGACCACTCTCTGACCCTCTTTGATAAAGGTTTTTATGCGCTGGGTCTGCTGCACGCCTGGCAGTCAGCGGGAACGGAAAGACACTGGATGCTGCCGC
>NZ_VWXC01000070.1:0-718 GCF_011752685.1 Candidatus Pantoea communis | reverse complement strand
ATGGCGGGTCAGTACGTGGCCGGGCTTATTCCCGAGCGCTGCCAGACCGACTACCGCAACGAGCTGGAGCGCCTGACGGCCGACGAGGCGGCGATTTCACTGCCGCGCACGCTGCAGATATGGGGGCTCAGGCGCGACGGCCGGGAATTTCCGGCCGACGTATCGTTCTCCGGCTGGCGGGAGGGCGGAGAACGCCTGGTGGGGATGATCATCCGCGACGTCACCGCCCGGCACGAGAGCGAGGCCCGTCTCTGCGAGCTCGCCTCACTGGACATGCTGACACGGCTGGCCAGCCGCGGTGCGTTTATGCAGCAGCTGGGGCAGCTGACGGAGGCCGGCGTGCCGTACACCCTGCTGATGACCGACCTGGACGGCTTCAAGGAGGTCAATGACACGCTCGGGCACGCCGCCGGCGACGCGCTGCTCTGTCACGTGGCGGAGCAGATCCGGCTGGTGTGCGCGGACGCGGTCACCGCCGCCCGGCTCGGCGGTGACGAATTTATCATCCTGCTGCCGGGCGGAAGTGCCGGGGCCGGCCTGACGGCGGAGCGCCTGATTGCCGCCGTGCAGACGCCTTTCAGCTACCACGGCTCACCGGTAGTCGTCGGCGCCAGCACCGGCATTGCCGCCTATCCCGAACACGGAGAGGACGCCTCGTCGGTGATGTCGGCGGCGGACCTGGCGCTCTACCGGGCCAAGGCGTCGGGCAAGGGCTGCA
>NZ_VWXC01000006.1:0-247575 GCF_011752685.1 Candidatus Pantoea communis | reverse complement strand
CTGTAAAACGTCATAATGAATTTCATTATGTGTTCACTCGTGAGACTTGATATTTTTTACGTCCGGAGACGCTGATATCAATCCTGCGAGTGCCCACACAGATTGTCTGATAAATTGTTAAAGAGCGATGCAATCAGCGCCTTAAGCTGCTGTTGCGAGGTGGCGTATATTACGCTTTCCTCCTTCAGAGTCAAACACTTTTTTCAGCGTTTTTCTCCGGCGGGATGAATTTCTTCACTCCCTGCTGAGCCGCCTGCGTTGCCGCTTTGCCGTCTCAGTGGTGGCGCATTATAGGGAGTTATTCGGAGCTGACAAGGGTTTATTGCAAAAAATTGACTGAGCGCTACTTTTTTAACCGAACAGGCTAAAAACAGACATTTCTCGATCAATAATCAGTCAAAAGCGCCCGTTTGGCGGCACAAATCAGCGTCACGCGTATAAGCACCAATGCTATTCTGTTAGTCCAACGCCGTTTTCTTTGTTGCAGACTGAACAATTATTAAAGAAGGACTTTCAATGATTCGCTCCGCGCGCAGTATGGCCGGCTTGCCCTGGATCGCCGCAATGGCGTTTTTCATGCAAGCCCTCGATGCCACCATCCTCAATACTGCGCTTCCTGCTATCGCCACCAGTCTCGACCGTTCCCCTCTTGCCATGCAATCTGCTGTGATCAGCTATACGCTCACTGTCGCCATGCTGATCCCGGTCAGCGGCTGGCTGGCCGATCGCTTCGGCACGCGCAAAGTCTTTATCGTGGCCGTTTCACTGTTTACGTTGGGGTCTTTAGCTTGTGCACTCTCGGGCTCGCTGAGCATGCTGGTTATCTCACGCATTATCCAGGGTGTTGGTGGCGCGATGATGATGCCGGTCGCGCGCCTGGCATTGTTGCGTGCTTATCCACGCAGTGAATTGCTGCCGGTACTTAACTTTGTGACCATGCCGGGATTAGTCGGACCGATTCTGGGGCCGATGCTCGGTGGCTTGCTGGTCACCTACGCCAGCTGGCACTGGATATTCCTGATCAACATTCCCATCGGCATCGCGGGCATCTTCTATGCACGTAAATATATGCCGGATTTCACCACGCCTAAGCGCCGCTTTGATTTTGGCGGCTTCATTCTGTTTGGCTTAGGTCTGGTGCTGATATCCGTCGGTATCGAACTGTTCGGAGAGCGTATCGTGTCGCCGTGGCAGGCGGTGCTGGTGCTGTTAGCCGGTGTCGCGCTATTGCTTCTATATATAGTGCATGCACGCCGCCATCCTGCACCGCTGATCAACTTACCGATGTTTAAGACCCGAACCTTCTCGGTCGGCATCATTGGTAATATCGCGGCACGTCTGGGCACGGGTTGTATTCCCTTCCTGATGCCATTGATGTTACAGGTGGGCTTTGGTTATCCCGCACTGATAGCGGGTTGCATGATGGGGCCAACAGCGATTGGCTCGCTGCTGGCCAAATCCACCGTGACACAAGTGCTACGTCGCTTCGGCTATCGTAAAACGCTGGTCGGTATCACCATCATCATCGGCATTCTTGTCGCCAGCTTCTCACTGCAAACACCGGGTGAAAGTGTATTAATGCTGTTAGCCGCGCTGTTTGTATTAGGTATGGCGATGTCGACACAATTCACCGCGATGAACACCATCACACTGGCCGATTTGAATGATGAGAATGCCAGCGGTGGTAACAGCGTGCTGGCAGTAACGCAGCAGGTATCGATCAGCTTTGGCGTGGCCGTCAGTGCGGCGGTACTGCGTTTCTATCAGGATTTCGAGAGCACAACCGTGCAGCAATTCCACGCCACCTTCCTGACGATGGGCGTGATCACCGTGCTGTCCGCGTTTGCTTTCCTGATGCTGCGTCCCGGCGATGGCCGCAATCTGATCGCTAATCGCGAGAAAAAGAAGAAAACCGCTTAAACCGAACCGCGTTCCACCAACTCCGGCGTCAGTACCAGCGTTTGCTGGCTGGCGTCGGGATCGCTCATACGGTGAATCAGCGTATCAATCGCCAGTTCGCCCAGTTCATCCTTGGGCTGATGGATGGTACTAAGCGGTGGTGTGAGATAACGTGCCAGTTCGATATTGTCATAACCCATCACCGCGATATCTTGCGGCACGCGTAATCCCGCCTGGAATAGCGCGTGATATACGCCCACTGCCATCGCATCGTTACTGGTGAAAACCGCTTCGGGTAGCAACTCAAGGGTCAGTAGCTGGTTCATCGCATTAAACCCACCCTGAAATTCGAAATCACCGTCGACCACATAGCCGGGCAACACCGGTAATCCACTGTTGGTCATCGCTTTATGGAAACCTTCCAGACGCAAACGCGCCGGAGTTTTATCCTGCGGACCGGCAATACAGGCAATACGCGTGTATCCGCGATCGATCAGATGCTGCGTTGCCAATTCACCGCCCAGCAGCGCATTATCCTGAATGATGTCGCCACGCCCTTCAAACGGCGCCCAGTCCATCATCACCATGGGTACGGACGGATAACGATTGAGGATCTCCGCAGAGGGAAGGTGCGTCTCGGTGCACATCATTAATAAGCCATCGACACGCTTTTGCATCAGCGTTTCGAGGCTGCGATTCATGCGCTCTTCATCGCCTTCGGTATTGCACAGAATCAGGCTGTAGCCACGCTCGTAGCAGCTATTTTCTACGCCGCGTACCACTTCTGAATAAAACGGGTTACTGCTGGCCGTCAGTAACATGCCAATAGTGCGCGTCTGATTGATCTTCAGACTGCGCGCCAATGCAGAAGGCGCGTAATTCAGCTCACGGATTGCCTGATCCACTTTTTCCCGCACCTGTTCGCTCACAAAACGATTGTTATTGATGACGTGGGAAACAGTGGAAGTGGAGACGCCCGCCAGGCGGGCGACATCTTTCATGGTCGCCAAAGGCTTAACCCTGTTGCTGCAGGAAAGTATCGATCTCAGTGCGCCACGGCACTGAGGGCTGCGCACCTGGACGCGTCACCGCAATCGCGGCGGCAGCGTGGGCAAAACGCACGGCATCATGCATCGCCACACCTTCCAGACGCGCGGTAATAAAGGCGCCGTTAAAGGTATCGCCCGCAGCGATGGTATCGATGGCCTGCACGGTGAAGCCCGGAATACGCACGCCTGTGCCCTGCTCGCTCAACCACACACCACGACGACCTAAGGTAATCAAAACGGTAGAGATGCCTTTATCATGCAACGCCTGCGCCGCATGTGCTGCATCTTCATCACTTTTCACCGCGATGCCGGTCAGAATTTCGGCTTCGGTTTCGTTCGGTGTGATGATATCGATTAAGACCAGCAGCTCATCAGACAAATGTGTGGCAGGCGCTGGATTCAGAATCACTTGCGTGGCATTGGCACGCGCAATCTTCGCTGCCGCCAACACGCTTTCCAGCGGCGATTCCAACTGCATCAGCAAGGCCTCAGCATCAGCAATCACTTGCTGATGGCGATCGACACAGGCTGGCGTCAGCGCCGCGTTAGCACCGGAATAGATGCCGATATTATTTTCACCTTCGCCATTCACGAAGATCATCGCCACGCCGGTGGCTTCGTCTGCCACGATTTCTACCGGAGCAGTATCAATACGGTCCTGCTGCAGCTGCTGGCGGATACGTTCGCCAATGTCATCTGCACCTACACAGGCAATAAAAGCGATATCCGCGCCAGCACGACCGGCCGCCACGGCCTGGTTAGCCCCTTTGCCACCAAAGGCAATCTGATACTGTTTGCCGATCACCGTTTCGCCCGGACGCGGAAAATGGGTGAGGTTCAGAATGTGGTCGGCATTGATGCTGCCAAGTACCGCCAGTTTTGCACTTGTGTTCATAGGGAGTGATCCAGAAAGTTGCGCCACCAGGACGGTGGCGCGTTGCCATGCTTTTCTTTGTTTTTTATTTGGTGACCAGCTTCAGGTCAACTGGATTAACCGACTGTACTTTTTCGCCTTTCAGCACTTTATCTGCAGTGTCCACACCAATCACGCCAATTTTATCAGGCATCTGCGCCACTGTGGCGGTCAGTTTACCGGCTTCTACCGCTTTCACACCGTCAGCGGTACCGTCAAAGCCCACCACCAGTACATCGGTTTTACCGGCAGTCTGCAGCGCACGCAGTGCGCCCAGCGCCATTTCGTCGTTCTGAGCAAATACAGCCTGTACATCCGGATGCGCCTGCAGCAGGTTCTGCATCACGTTCAGACCTTTAGTACGGTCGAAATCTGCTGGCTGGCTCGCCAGGATATTAAATTTGTGCGCATCAGCAGCCTGCTTGAAGCCTTCGCCACGCTCGCGCGCTGCGGAAGTCCCGGCAATACCCTGCAGCTCGATGATTTTTGCGCCATCGCCCAGTTTCTTCGCGATGAAGTCACCGGCCATTTTGCCGCCGAAGCGGTTGTCAGAAGCCACGTGGCTCACCACGGTGCCTTGTGCCGCCACGCGGTCCAGGGTGATCACCGGAATGTTGGCCTGGTTGGCCATCTTCACGGCGTTACCCACGGCATCAGAATCCGTTGGGTTAATCAGCATCAGCTTGGTGCCACGCACAGTCAGATCCTGTACGTTCGCCAGCTCTTTCGCCGGGTTATTCTGCGAATCCAGCACCACCAGGTTATAACCCAGTTTGTCGGCTTCTTTCTGTGCGCCATCTTTCAGAGACACAAAGAACGGATTATTCAGCGTTGATACAACCAGCGCAATGGTGTCCTTAGCCATCGCGCCAGCACTGAGGGTGGCGCCAAGGATGACGGCCAATGCAGTTAACTTTTTCATTTATAGAGTCCTGTGTGAAGGTCAGAGTTATTTGCTGCTTTTGTTATCCACCAGCACCGCCAGCAGAATGACAACGGCTTTAACAATCATTTGGTAGTAAGAAGATACGCCCATCAGATTCAGGCCGTTGTTCAGGAAACCCAGGATCAGCGCGCCAATCAGCGTGCCCATAATGCGACCTTTACCGCCCGCCAGGCTGGTTCCGCCTAAGACCACCGCCGCGATGGCATCCAGTTCATAACCGGTACCTGCCGTCGGTTGCGCAGAGGAAAGGCGCGCGACTTCGATGGTGCCCGCCAGCGCTGCCAGCAGACCACACAGCGAATAGACGATGATTTTGACGCGGTTAACATTGATACCTGACAGACGTGTCGCCGCTTCATTGCCGCCTAACGCATAAATGTAACGACCGAGGCGCGTGTGATGCAGCATGTACCACGCCAGCGCGAACACTACTGCCATCAGCCACACCGGCGTTGGGATACCCAGCGGACGGCCAATACCGAACCAGCCGAACAGATCGGCGTTATCACTGAAACCGGTGTTGATCGGGCTACCGTTGGTGTACACCATGGTCACGCCGCGCAGCAGCAGCATCATCACCAGCGTGGCGATAAACGCCTGTACCTTGCCGCGCGCCACAATGACGCCGGTAATACCGCCAATCGCCGCACCCAGCGCCAGCGAAGCCGCTACTGCCACCAGCGCATTCACTTCCAAACCGACAATCGAGGCGGCGACCGCACCGGTGAGCGCCAGCAGCGATCCCACCGACAGATCAATACCCGACGTCAGAATCACCAGCGTCATGCCGACGGCCATAATGGCGTTAACCGAGGTCTGCTGCAGGATGTTGAACATGTTGGCAACGGTGAAGAAGTTCGGGCTTTGGCTCGCCACCACGGCAATCAGCACGATCAGCGCAATCAGCGATTTCTGCTCCAGCAGCCAGGCTTTGCTAAACCAGCGACGGCTGGCGGGTAAGGTTTGGGTGCTCATACAACTAACTCCTCGCTGTGTTGCTTACCGACTGCCGCCGCCATCAGGGATTCCTGGGTAGCCTGCTCACGGGAAAATTCGCCACTCAGATGGCCTTCATGCATCACCAGGATGCGATCGCTCATGCCCAGCACTTCCGGCATTTCCGATGACACCAAAATGATGCTCAGCCCTTCGGCTTTAAACTGGTTAATTAACTGATAAATCTCTTTTTTCGCACCCACGTCCACGCCACGCGTCGGCTCATCCAGAATCAGTACGTTCGGGCGCGTCATTAATCCGCGCGCAATCGCCACTTTCTGCTGATTACCCCCCGACAGCAGGCCAATCGGCTGCTCCATTGACGGGGTTTTAACGTTGAACAAACGGATGAAGTCGCCTACTGCTAGTTGTTCTTCACTGTGTTTCAGATTACCGGTGGCATGGCTGAAATAGCGCAGCGCGGTCAATGACATGTTCTCTTTCACCGACATGCCGAGCACCAGGCCATCGCGCTTGCGGTCTTCTGAGATATAGACGATGCCGTTGGCCAGGCCGTCCTTGGGTGATCGGGTAATAATTTCGCGACCGTTGAGCGTAACGGTGCCGTTGCTGCGAGGCAGTGCGCCGTACAGCACTTTCATCAGTTCCGTCCGTCCCGCGCCCATTAAACCGGAAATGCCAAGGATTTCCCCTTTGCGTAGGTTAAAACTGACGTTATCCACGCCCGGCCCGCTGAGATTTTTAACAGTTAAACGAATATCGCCCGGTGCCTGATCAATATGCGGATATTGATCTTCCAGCTTACGGCCCACCATCATCTCGATCAGACTCTCTTCGCTGAGATCGCTCACCGCGCGCTCGGCAATAAATTGCCCGTCACGAAACACGGTGACATCATCGCAAATCTCGAAGATCTCTTTCATACGGTGCGAGATATAAACAATGCCGCAGCCCTGCGCTTTCAGTTCATTGATTACGCGGAACAGCGACAGGGTTTCGGTATCGGTCAGCGCATCGGTCGGTTCATCCATAATGATGACCTTCGACTCGAAGCTAAGCACTTTGGCGATCTCAACCATCTGCTGATCGCCAATCGATAAATCGCCCACCAGCTTATGGCTGTTGAAGCGCAGGTTCAGACGATGTAATAAGGCATCCGCCTCGGCGTACATCCGGTTCCATTCGATGCGGCCAAAGCGGTTAACAAATTCGCGACCGAGGAAAATATTCTCCGCCACGGTCAATTGCGGAATTAGGTTGAGTTCCTGATGAATAATGCCAATGCCCGCTTCCTGCGACGCTTTCGGTCCAGAAAAAGCCACATCCTTGCCCAGCCACTGCAGAGAGCCCGCATCCATGCTGTAAATGCCGGTCAGCACTTTCATCATGGTGGATTTCCCCGCGCCGTTTTCACCCACCAGCGCCATCACGCGCCCCGGATAAACAGCCAGCGAAGCGCCATTCAGCGCTTTCACGCCGGGAAACGACTTTTCAATCCCTTTGAGTTGCAATAACGGTTGCATAACGACCTCAGAAGGTTACGCCAGCGCTCAGGATGACATTCGCATACGGAGAACACTCTCCGCTGCGAATGACGGCCTGACTACGCTGCGTTTCTTGTTTGAACTGTTCATGGCTGGTGTAACGGATGGTGATGACATTCCCCTGGTGCCGTTGCAAGGCATCGAGCACGGCGAGCAGTGCGCTGTGGAGTTGCGGATTGTGTTGCTTGATCTCCTCCGCCATCAGGGCGCTTTCGACTTGCATCTCCTGAGTGACAACATCAACCACCTGTAAAAATTCGGGCGTTCCCGGCGTCAACGCCAGGTCGATTCGCTGTGGTCCGGCCGGAATCGGCAAGCCCGCATCCGCAATCGTCAGCGTATCGGTGTGCCCCAGGCGGGCAATCACATGAGAGAGTTCAGCGTTTAACAAGCGACCTTTTTTCATTTCTTCCACTCCACAGCGAAACGTTTCGCTGAGCGGGAGTGTATTAAATGTGCGCGGCAACTCAATGACGTCATCACGGAAATGTGATCGCCATCGAAACGTTTCGCTTGTGCCGGGAATAATTTGAGTTTGGTGGTGGATGCGAGCCGCCTGAGCGGCTCTGAAGGGTGTTATGGCAGCTTGCGGACCTGCTTAACGTCCAGTTCAATGGAATTAAAGTCCTTATCCAGCTCGCCGGTCAGTTCAACCTGATCCTTCGGAGTGATGGTCTGTCCGTGCCAACGCTTATGGTCGATTTCCACTTTCATGTTGCCGCTACCGTCACGGAACAGATAATCCTCATCGCCGATTTGCTTATCGAGATAACCGCGCACGGTGATCCAGCTGTCGTCTTTCATCTCTTCAGCCTGCTTAACGGTCACTACACTGGTGTTATCCGCCTGGAAGCCACCTGCGTGAACCTGAGCCTTTGGCGCACTTGGGTCAACAAATCCCCCCTGTTGTGCGGCCAGAACCGGCGTGGAAGCCAACATAATAATCGCGATTAACGCTGCACTCTTTTTCATTTTTCACCTCTGTTCCATGAATGTGTGGAATACGGAGGCTATTACAGCACAGGGTTCTTAACAGGATCTTAAGGGGTAAAAAAACACGAAAAATAGCCAATCTGCGGCGATTGACGCTGTACAAGCGGATTTTTGCTTCGTATAACGACTCTTGCACTCAAGGAGAAACACATGCGCATATTATTGATCGAGGACGACACGCTGATTGGCGATGGCCTGAAAGTCGGGCTAACGAAACTCGGCTTCAGCGTTGACTGGTTCGTGTCAGGCGAAGCGGGATTTCAGGCTTTATCGGCCGCACCCTGGGATGCCGTGGTACTGGATCTTTCGCTGCCCGGGCGTGATGGGCTGGAGATTCTGCGTCAATGGCGTGAGCAGGGCGCAGATGTACCCGTGCTGATCCTCACCGCACGCGATGCGCTCGATCAGCGCATACAAGGATTACAGTCAGGCGCTGACGACTATTTGTGTAAGCCCTTCGCGCTCGCTGAAGTCGCCGCGCGTTTACAGGCGCTGATTCGCCGCCGTCATGGACAACTACAGCCCGAGTTGAAACACGGCAAGGTGGTGATGTCGCCCAGCAGCCACAGCGTCTGGATTGACGGCGAAACCATCAGCCTGAAGAGCCGTGAACTGGCGCTGCTGGAGCTGTTTATGCGCAATCCAGGTCGCGTGCTAACCCGCAGCCAGCTGGAGGAAAAACTCTACAGCTGGGATGACGATGTCTCCAGCAACGCAGTAGAAGTGCATATTCATCATCTGCGCAAAAAGCTCGGCACAGCGTTTATTCGTACCGTTCACGGCGTGGGTTATACACTCGGTGCGGCAGAATGAGTCTGTTTCTACGACTCGCCATCGGCTTTGTGCTGCTGATTACGCTGTGCGGTGGGGTGGCCAGTTACAGCGCCTGGCATCAGACCCGCGACACCGTTAATGAGCTATTCGATACCCAGCAAATGCTGTTTGCCAAACGCCTGCTGTCACTCGATCCCACCAGCTTACACGCCGCCTCACTGCCAAAAACCAAATCCATTTTGCGCCATCACCGCGGCGATCAGGATGATGATGCACTGGCGTTTGCCATTTTCCGTGCGGACGGCCAGCCGTTGCTTAACGATGGCGAGAACGGGCGCGATATGCAGTTTGATGATAAGCGTGACGGTTTTCGCGAAGGTCGTCTGCGCGGCGACGATGACAGTTGGCGGCTGCTTTGGCTGACTTCTGCTGATAAACAATATCGCGTGGTAGTGGGCCAGGAGTGGGAATACCGCGACGATATGACGCGCGATCTGGCACTGGCGAGTTTGATGCCGTGGCTTTACGCCATGCCCTTTATGCTGCTGATGCTGCTGGCATTGGTGTGGTTCGAATTGCGCCCGCTAAAGCGCCTGACGGCATCACTCCAGTTGCGAGCACCCGATGACGCCACACCGCTCGACGAAGCACGCTTGCCCATAGAGGTGCAGCCGTTGGTGGCGGCATTAAACGGGCTGTTTCACCGTATGGCGCAACTCGTGCAGCGCGAGCGCCGTTTTACCTCCGATGCGGCGCACGAACTGCGCAGTCCGTTAGCTGCACTGCGCGTGCAGAGTGAGGTGATTCAGCTGGCGGATGATGACGAAGCAATGCGCAAACGGGCATTGCAGCAGCTTGATAGCGGCATCCAGCGCGCCACACGGCTGGTGGATCAACTCTTAACGCTATCAAGAGTGGAAGCGGACGATCTGCGCAGCGAATTTCAGCCGGTGCCACTGGCACCGCTGCTGCAAAAGCTTCTGATAGAACATTTTCCACAGGCCGAGGCGCAGCAGATGGATCTACAATTGCATGCACAGGCCGAACCGGTGATGAACGGTCATCCTCTGCTGTTGAATTTGCTGATGCGTAACCTGCTGGATAACGCGCTGCGCTATGCGCCGCCGGGCAGCCAGATTCAGTTCACGTTAAACGCGCGGACGATAATTATTGAAGATAACGGGTCAGGCGTCAGCGATGAGCAGCTTGCGCGCCTTGGTGAGCGTTTCTGGCGACCGCCGGGGCAAACGCAAACGGGCAGCGGTTTAGGAATATCGATTGTGAAAAACATTGCGCAACTGCACGGTATTCGCATCGCATTCAGCCATGTGCAGCCTCAAGGCTTGCGCGTCACCTTGAGCTGGTGACGCGCTTAATCCTTAAATCTCGACCTGCGTGCCCAGCTCGATCACGCGATTAGGCGGGATTTCAAACTGATCCGGCGCACGCAGCGCATTGCGTTGCAGCGCAAGGAACAGTTTGCCGCGCAGACGCAGATACCACGGGCGATCGCCAATAATCAGCGATTCATGGGACATGAAGAATGAGGTTTCCATCATGCGGCAGTTGAGACCTTCCAGCCCGCAGCGGTGGAAAATTTCTTCCACGTTCGGGGTTTCACGCCAGCCGTAACTCGCCACCACGCGCCAGAAGGTGGGCGATAGCTGTTCGATGGTAACGCGACGCACGTTATGCACGTAAGGCGCATCCTCAGTACGTAGCGTCAGCAGTACCACACGCTCATGCAGCACTTTGTTGTGCTTGAGATTATGCAGCATGGCAAAAGGGATCACGTTCAGGGCACGCGACATATAGACTGCGGTGCCCGGCACGCGTACCGGCGGAGATTTCTCCAGCGAAGCGATCATCGCTTCAAGCGAATTGCCGTGCTCATGCATACGACGCAACAGGCGGAAGCGCTCGCTTTTCCAGGTGGTCATAACGATAAACATCATCAGTGCCAGGGTCAGCGGCAGCCAACCGCCGGAGAACACTTTGACCAGGTTTGCCGAGAACAAGGACACGTCAATACACAGCATGCCAATCAGAATCAGCACCACCAGATAACGGTTCCAGTGCCAGTTCTGAATTGCCACCGTGGAGCAGAGAATCGCAGTCAGCACCATGGTGCCGGTTACCGCGATGCCGTAAGCCGCCGCCAGGTTACTGGAGTGCTCAAAGCCAACAATCACGATCACCACGGAGAAGTAGAGCAGCCAGTTGATTACCGGAATGTAAATCTGACCCGATTCTTCTTCCGAGGTGTGCACGATACGCATCGGCGGGAGATAGCCTAAACGCACCGCCTGACGTGTTAAGGAGAACACACCAGAGATCACCGCCTGCGAGGCGATAACCGTGGCCAGCGTCGCCAGAATCAGCATGGGAATCAGCATCCAGTCTGGCGCCAGCAGGAAGAAGGGGTTTTTGATCGCTTCGGGATGTTTAAGTAGCAGCGCGCCCTGACCAAAGTAGTTCAGCACCAGCGAGGGCAGCACCACGATAAACCAGGCAAGACGAATCGGGAATTTGCCGAAGTGCCCCATATCCGCATACAGCGCTTCCACACCGGTAATGGCCAATACCACCGCGCCGAGCGCAAAGAACGACACCGTTTTGTACTGGATAAAGAAGTGCATCGCCCAATACGGGTTCATGGCATGCAGCACATCAGGGTTACTGATGATGCTACGCGCGCCCAGCACAGCCAGAATGATAAACCACACCAGCATCACCGGCGCAAACAGCTTACCCACGATGCCGGTACCGTGCTTCTGAATCACAAACAGCAGCGTCAGCACTGCAATCGCAAGCGGAACGATATACGCATCCAGGCTCGGTGCCGCAATCTCCAGCCCTTCAATCGCCGACAATACCGAGACGGCGGGCGTGATCACCACTTCACCATAGAAGAAGCTGCCACCAATCAGCCCCATGATGACAAGAATCGCCGTCGCACGTGCACCGGTATTGCGCCCGGCCAGTGACATCAAGGTCAGGATCCCGCCTTCACCGGCGTTATCGGCACGCATCACGTAGCTGATGTATTTCAGTGATACCACCAAAATCAGCAACCAGAAGATCAGCGAGAGAAAGCCAAATACCGCTTCGCGTTCTACGCCAAAGCCGAACTGACCGGAGAGACATTCACGCAAAGTATAGAGCGGGCTGGTACCGATATCGCCATACACCACGCCAATCGCGGCGAGTGTGACTGCGCCAAGGGACTGCTTCTTATCCGAGCTCATAAGTTGTCTTTTGTTGGAGCCGATGAGGCACTTGCCTACCGCTCAGGCCATCAAAAAGCGCACAGTATGCACATATTCCCAAAAAAACCTACTCTTACAACATGTCATCATGACGTCAGCGAGGCGGTTTTTCGCCGAAATTAGGCGCCAAAAACCGTCTGAAGCAGCGAGTTCTCTCGCCTCAACCTTCTGAAACAAAAAAGCTGACGGCTATCAACGCAATCAAGCATGATAACCAGTAGAGTATTGCGCTCGCCAGAATATGACGGCTCCAGGATCAGAAGGACAATGATGTGATTATGGCTCAACCCCATCTTTTGGCAGAAAGAATTTCTCGCCTGAGTAACGCCCTGGAGAAAGGGCTGTATGAACGGCATCATGCGATCCGCCTGTGCTTATTAGCTGCACTCAGTGGCGAGAGCGTATTTTTGCTGGGGCCGCCCGGCATTGCCAAGAGCTTGATTGCCCGCCGCCTGAAATACGCCTTCCAACACGCCCGCGCCTTTGAATACCTGATGACCCGTTTTTCTACCCCTGAAGAAGTGTTTGGCCCGCTGTCGATTCAGGCGTTAAAAGATGAAGGTCGTTATCAGCGATTAACCAAAGGCTATCTGCCGGATGCCGAAATCGTCTTCCTTGATGAAATCTGGAAAGCCGGCCCGGCGATATTGAACACCTTACTCACCGCCATCAACGAACGCCGCTTTCGCAATGGCGACAGCGAAGAAAAGATTCCGATGCGCCTGCTGGTGACCGCTTCCAACGAATTGCCGGAGGCCGATAGCGGGCTGGAAGCCTTGTATGATCGCATGTTGATTCGCCTATGGCTGGATAACGTGCATGAGAAGCAGAACTTCCGCAGCATGCTCACCCACCAGCAGGACGAAAATGATAATCCGGTGACGGAAGCGCTGCGCATCAGTGATGAAGAGTATCACCAGTGGCAGAAAGGCATCAGCCAGGTCTCCTTACCTGATCATGTGTTTGAGCTGATTTACCAACTGCGTCAGCAACTGGAGAATTTGCCCAGCGCACCTTACATTTCCGATCGCCGCTGGAAAAAAGCGATTCATCTGCTGCAGGCCAGTGCGTTTTACAGTGGCCGCGTGACCATTGCGCCGATCGATCTGATTCTGCTCAAGGATTGCCTGTGGCATGACGTCGCATCGATGCAGCTATTGGATCGCGAAATTGATGCTTTGATGACCCAGCACGCCTGGCAACAGCAGGCGTTGCTGCACAAATTGCAGCAGATCAAAGCACGTCGTCTCGCCTTGCAACAGCAGCAGAGCGTGGCACAAGCGCTGACGCTGGAGAAACACAGCGGTATGTTTAGCCGCAAACCCCATTACGAATTGCCTGCTGCCATCAGCGATGAACAACTGACGCTCATGCTGCAACAGCCGTTAACGCTGCACGACATGCAAGTGACGCATGTGCTGATTGCCCGTGAAGCCTTAACCCAGTGGCTGATTAAAGGCGGTGAAATTCGCGGCAAACTGAATGGCATTGGTTTTGGCCAGACGCTGGATCTGCTGGTGGATGCCCATCACTGCCTGACGCTACGCGATGTCAGCCTGCAATCCACACGCTTAACGTTGCCCGGAGCCAGCAACAGTAGCGACATGCCGCAGGAAATCCAGGATGAATACGAAGCGCTGGATACCCAGCTCCGCGCACAGCGCACGCTGTTTAGCCAGCACCAGCGCTGCTTGTTTATCAGCGATGACTGGCTGGCACGTATTGAAACCAGCCTGCAGGATGTGGCAGAACAGCTGAAACAGGCGCGTAAATGATCTCACTGGAGACGCTGAGCACGCTGTTATCGATTGGCGAAACGGAGTTAATCGAAGAGTTGATTCTGGCCCTGCTCGCGTCGCCACAGCTGGCGCTGTTCTTTGAAAAATTTCCGCGCATGAAACAAGCCTTAATGCGCGATTTACCCCGCTGGCGCACTGAAATCGCGGAACAGATGAAAACCACGCCGGTGCCGGAAGCGCTGGCGCAGGAGTTTCAGCTGTTTCAGCAAATGCAATTGATCAGCACGCAGGATTTCAGCCACCAGCTTCCCCACATTATGTCGCAGCTAAAAAACCTGCCGTCGCCATTTCTCGAAGAAGCCAGCAAACTGCTGCTGCACAACGAAGCTGAACAACTGAGCAATGCTCAGCACACGCTGTTTTTGCAACGCTGGCGACTCAGCCTGACGCTGCAAACGCTCACGCTCAACGAAACCCTTCTTGAGGAGCAGCGCGAACGTCTGATGGCCGAGCTGCAGCAACGGATGGCAATCAGTGGCCAGCTGGCGCCAATCCTTACCGACGATGATGAAGCCGCAGCCGGACGTTTGTGGGATATGAGCAAAGCGTCACTTCAGCACGGTGATTATGAGCTGATTGTGCAATATGGCGATTTCCTCGCACAGCAGCCGGAATTAATGAAACTGGCGCAGCAGTTGGGCCGCAGCCGCGAAGCCAAATCGGTGCCGTCGCAGGATGCACCGCTGGAAGAATTTCACCAACTGGTGCGTGAGCCCGATCATGTGCCGGAAGAGGTCAGCGGTATTCATCAGAGCGATGACGTACTGCGTCTGTTACCGCCTGAGCTGGCGGCGCTGAGCATCAGTGAGCTGGAGCTGGAATTTTATCGTCGCCTGGTGGAAAAACGCCTGCTGACTTACCAGTTACAAGGTGATGCCTGGCACGAGAAAGTCACACTGCGCCCGGTCAGCCACCAGCAACATGAAGCGCAGCCGCGCGGGCCATTTATCGTCTGCGTCGATACTTCGGGTTCAATGGGAGGATTCAACGAACGCTGCGCCAAAGCCTTCTGCCTTGCGCTGTTAAAGGTGGCATTAGCCGATAAGCGCCGCTGCTACATCATGCTGTTCGCTCACGAAGTGATTGGCTACGAACTCACTGCCGATAGCGGCATTGAGCAGGCTATCCGTTTTCTTAGCCAACGTTTTCGTGGTGGCACCGATCTGGCGGCTTGCCTTGCTGCGGTGGTTAAACGTATGGAGGGCAGCGTCTGGGATGAGGCCGATGCGGTGATCGTGTCGGATTTTATCGCCCAGCGTTTACCGGATGACACCATCAACGCGATCAAGCAACGCCAGCGCCAGCATCAACAACGTTTCCACGCGGTGGCGATGTCGCTTCACGGTAAACCGGGCATTCTGCGTATCTTCGATCATATCTGGCGCTTCGATACCGGACTGAAAAGCCGCCTGCTGCGCCGCTGGAAACGCTAATTCATCTGGCAGAAATGCTTATTTGCTATAGTGAATAGTTCGCACACTGAGCATCTGGAGCATCTTGTGAACACCGCCCAACTTCCTGCACCGACCCGCACTTTGCAGCTCTCCGGCCAAAACGCCGAACAAAAACGGAGCGAGCTGCTGGCGTATTTCACCCAAACCTGGGAGCTGTACGAAAGCCTGTTTGATTGCCTTGCCGACGAACGCGCGTATTTCAACAAAGCGATCTCATTACGCCATCCGCTGATCTTCTACTTTGGCCACACCGCTACGTTCTATATGAATAAGCTGATGGCGGGTCGCTATCTGGACAACCGCGTGGACGATCGCATCGAAGCCATGATGGCAATCGGCGTGGACGAGATGAGCTGGGACGATCTCAACGACAGCCATTACGCCTGGCCGACGGTCGAAGAGGTGCGTGACTACCGTGGAAAAGTCAAAAACCTGGTGAGCGAGTTTATTCGCACCATGCCGCTGGAACTGCCGATCACCTGGGAAAGCCCGGCGTGGGTGGTATTGATGGGCATTGAACATGAGCGTATCCACCTGGAAACCTCCAGCGTGCTCATCCGCCAGCTTCCGATCGAATGGGTAAAACCGCAGGCGCATTGGCCGGTTTGTCCGCAGACGCGCCACGATCGCGCATCGGTTCCGGATAACTCGCTGATTGCGATGCCTGGCGGTCGCGTGCAACAAGGCAAAACGGATGACACTTACGGCTGGGATAACGAATACGGCAATCAGGTAACTGAACTCAAACCATTTAAGGCCAGTAAAATGCTGGTCAGCAACGCCGAGTTTTATCGCTTTATCGCCGCTAACGGCTATCAGGATCAGCGCTGGTGGGATGAGGAAGGCTGGGGCTGGCGTGAATTCTCTGGCGCGCAAATGCCCACCTTCTGGGTCGGCGAGATTACGCAACCCGATCAACTGAAACTGCGCTTAATGGCTGAAGAAGTCGCTCTGCCGTGGGACTGGCCAGCGGAAGTGAATCAGCTTGAAGCCGCCGCGTTTTGTCGCTGGCTGGCGGAAGAGACGGGTAAATCTATTCAACTCCCTTGTGAAGCCGAATGGATGCAGCTACGCGAACAGGTGAGCGGCGATCAGCCCGACTGGATCGAGGCGCCCGGCAATATCAATCTGGCCTATTGGGCTTCATCCAGTCCTGTGGATCGCTTTGCGCAGGGCGAGTTTTTCGACATTGTTGGCAACGTCTGGCAGTGGACCACAACGCCAACTAACGGTTTCGAAGGTTTCAAAGTTCATCCGCTGTATGACGATTTCTCAACGCCGACCTTTGATGGCAAACACGCGCTGATTAAAGGTGGCAGTTGGATTTCCACCGGCAACGAGGCGTTAAAATCGGCTCGTTATGCCTTCCGTCGTCATTTCTTCCAGCACGCCGGTTTCCGCTATGTGGTCTCCTCACATGAAGAGACCATGGCACTCAATCCGTATGAAACGGACAGCATGGTGTCACAGTATCTCGATTTCCAGTACGGTCCGGGCTACTACAACGTGCCGAATTACGCCGTGGCGCTGGTGGAAAAACTGCTGCCGCACTGCAAACAACGTGGTGCGGCACTGGATCTCGGCTGCGCGACCGGCCGTGCCAGTTTTGAACTGGCACGCCATTTCGCGACGGTCACAGGCATGGATTATTCCGCGCGCTTTATTGATGTAGCGCTGCAGCTGACCTCCGGTGAGGACTTCCGCTATGTGGTGCCGGAAGAGGGCGAGCTGGTGGAATATCGCCAGGTGCGCCTGAAGGACTTCAATATTAGTGACGAGCAAGCGGCGCGCATTCAGTTTGTGCAGGGCGACGCCTGTAATCTTAAACCGCAGCCGGATCGTTACGATCTGGTATTGGCTTCAAACCTGATCGATCGTCTGCGTCAGCCAAAACGTTTCCTGCAGGACGTCATCCCGATGATCCGCTCTGGCGGGCTTTTGGTGCTTTCGTCGCCTTATACCTGGCTGGAGGAATTCACGCCGAAGGAGAACTGGCTGGGCGGCGTGCGTGAGAACGGTGAAGCTTTGACGACCTATCAGGCATTGCAGCGTTTGCTGCGTGATGCCTTTGAAGAAGTGGTGCCGCCGCAGGATGTGCCGTTTGTGATCCGCGAGACGGCGCGCAAGTATCAACATACCGAAGCGCAGCTCACAATCTGGCGTAAGCGATAAAAAAAGCGTGCAGACTGTGGTTACCCCGCGGTCTGCACCTTGCCTGCACTGCTAATTTGCTGCACATTCTCCACTGTTCATAGAAGAAGAACTTAAAGAGGATGGATGATGGCAGAACAACTGCAACTGGATAACCTTGATCGCGGCATTCTCAATGCGCTGTTGGAAAACGCGCGCACCGCATATGCCGAGCTGGCCAAACAGTTCAATGTCAGCCCCGGCACCATTCACGTACGCGTAGAAAAAATGCGCCAGGCAGGCATTATCCTGGGCACTCGTGTTGAAATCGATCCTCGTCAGTTGGGTTTTGATGTCTGCTGTTTTATCGGCATCATTCTGAAAAGCGCCCGCGATTATCCCGCAGCACTCAGCAAGCTGGAAGCGCTGGATGAAGTGGTAGAAGCCTGGTACACCACCGGCCACTACAGCATCTTTATTAAGGTGATGTGCCGATCCATCGATGCACTTCAGCAGGTGTTGATCAACAAGATCCAGACCATAGACGAAATCCAGTCCACCGAAACCCTGATCTCGTTGCAAAACCCGATCATGCGTACCATCAAGCCGTAATTCCCTCTCTTTCCTGTGCACAACCTTTTCCCAGGCGGATCACTTGTGTGATGCGCCTTGTCGGCTGATGCTTTCTGTTATTAACCCTGTTTTCCACAGGTGGATCACGGCTTGATCACAGCGTACAATGCTCGCCTTTAGTGCGGGAGAAGATCATGGCCGATATTACCTTAATCAGTGGCAGTACCCTTGGCAGCGCCGAATACGTCGCCGAACATCTGGAAGCAAAACTGCAGGAAGCGGGCTTTTCAACCGAGGTGCTGCACGGTCCAGAGCTGGACGAGCTGCCACAGGAAGGGATCTGGCTGATTGTGACTTCCACGCACGGTGCGGGCGAACTGCCAGACAATCTGCTTCCTTTATATGAAGCCTTGCAGGAAACGCAGCCGGACCTTTCCGCGGTACGTTATGGCGCAGTGGGTATCGGCAACCATGAATATGACCTTTTCTGCGGTGCCATTAAACTGCTGGAAGATCAGCTCAACCAGTTAGGCGCCAAACGCATTGGCGATCGCCTGGAGATCGACGTTCTCGAACATGAGATTCCTGAGGATCCGGCTGAAGTGTGGGTTGAGACCTGGAAAACGCAAATTTAAGACGATCTTTGCCGGTTGGGGATCGGGAAAAGTGAACGATCCCCAGTTTATTTCGCTGTTTTATTGTTTTTTTTATGCCATTGTCTGTGGATAACACAGCCTTAATCTTGCGTATAACCGGTAGTTATCCCAATAACAACTCGTGATGCTTTTTTCGGCTGTGTATAAGTCGCCATTTAGATCCCAGCTTATACGGATCAGGATCACCGATCATTCACAGCAAGCGATCCTCTCTAATCCTCTGTTAATGCTTTGCTTTTCGGGGTTATCAACAGACCCTGACGATCCTAATAAGAGATCTAACAGAGAGATCATATAAAAGAATAAAGATCCTTTCTTTTAAACCGCAGGATCCCGCGGCTTTCGCAGTCGACAGAATTTCAGTAGAATCCACCGCCCAGGGCAATGATCCCTGTCCGAACATTAACGAGGACCCACTTCATGTTTTATCCAGATCCTTTTGACGTCATCGTAATCGGTGGTGGTCATGCGGGCACAGAAGCCGCGATGGCCGCTGCCCGAATGGGTCAGCAAACGCTGTTACTCACCCATAACATTGATACGCTTGGACAAATGTCCTGCAACCCGGCGATTGGTGGCATTGGGAAAGGACACCTGGTGAAGGAAGTGGATGCCTTAGGCGGTTTGATGGCGACAGCAATTGACCAGGCCGGTATTCAGTTTAGGATACTAAACGCGAGCAAAGGCCCTGCTGTGCGGGCAACGCGTGCGCAAGCCGACCGCGTGCTCTATCGCCAGGCAGTACGTACGGCGTTGGAGAACCAGCCGAACCTGATGATCTTCCAGCAGGCCGTTGACGATCTGATTGTGGAGAACGATCGCGTCGTCGGTGCTGTCACGCAGATGGGCCTGAAATTCCGTGCCAAAAGTGTGGTGCTGACAGTCGGGACATTCCTTGACGGCAAAATTCATATTGGTCTGGATAACTACAGCGGTGGCCGTGCTGGCGATCCGCCATCCATTCCACTGGCGAAACGCCTGCGTGCTTTGCCGCTGCGCGTAAATCGTCTGAAAACTGGTACGCCGCCCCGTATTGACGCACGCACCATCGATTTTTCGGTGCTGACACCACAGCATGGCGATACGCCAATGCCGGTGTTCTCGTTTATGGGTAATGTTTCTCAGCATCCGCAACAAGTTCCATGCTGGATCACCCATACCAACGAACAAACGCACGATGTGATCCGCAATAACCTCGATCGCAGCCCGATGTATGCCGGGATCATTGAAGGGATCGGACCACGTTACTGCCCATCGATCGAAGACAAAGTGATGCGCTTTGCCGATCGTAATGCGCATCAGATCTTCCTTGAACCGGAAGGGCTGACCAGCAACGAGATCTACCCGAACGGTATCTCCACCAGCTTGCCGTTTGACGTGCAGATGCAGATCGTCCGTTCGATGAAAGGTCTGGAGAACGCAAAGATTGTGCGGCCAGGCTATGCCATCGAGTACGATTTCTTCGATCCGCGCGATCTGAAGCCGACGCTGGAAAGCAAATTTATCCACGGGCTGTTCTTTGCCGGTCAGATTAACGGCACCACCGGCTATGAAGAAGCTGCGGCGCAGGGCTTGCTGGCCGGTTTGAACGCTGCACGTGCCTCAGCAGACAAAGAGGGCTGGGCGCCGCGTCGCGACCAGGCTTATCTCGGTGTGCTGGTTGACGATCTCTGCACGCTCGGCACCAAAGAGCCGTACCGCATGTTTACCTCGCGTGCGGAATATCGTTTGATGCTGCGCGAAGACAACGCCGATCTGCGTTTGACAGAAAAAGGCCGCGAGTTGGGTCTGGTCGATGATGCGCGTTGGGCGCGTTATAACCAGAAGCTGGAAGCGATTGAGCAGGAGCGCCAGCGCCTGCGCGATCTGTGGGTACATCCGAAATCAGACAATGTGGGCGAAGTGAATAGCGTCATCAGTGCGCCACTGACGAAAGAAGCCAGCGGTGAAGATCTGTTGCGTCGCCCGGAAATGACCTACGAACTGCTGATGACGTTACCGAGTTATGGCCCGGCATTATCTGACGAGCAATCTGCAGAGCAGGTTGAGATTCAGGTGAAGTATGAAGGGTACATTGCACGCCAGCAGGAAGAAATTGACCGCCAGCAACGCAACGAAAACACCTTGCTGCCTGGCGATCTCGACTATCGTCAGGTTAATGGCTTGTCGAATGAAGTGATCGCCAAACTCAACGATCACAAACCTACCTCCATTGGGCAGGCCTCGCGTATTTCAGGTATTACACCAGCAGCGATCTCCATTTTGCTGATTTACCTGAAAAAACAGGGCCTGCTGCGTAAAAGTGCCTGATCGACCCTGGGGCGAGGTCACTCGCCCCCGTTTATGGAACGTTCCTTGTGATTAACAAACTCTCCCAGCTGCTCGATGCGGCAAATATTTCACTTACCGATCAACAAAAACAGCAGCTCGTCGGCTATGTAGAATTGCTGCATAAGTGGAACAAGGCGTACAACCTGACATCGGTGCGCGATCCGCAGCAGATGCTGGTGCGCCATATTCTCGACAGCGTGGTCGTCGAACCGCATTTACAAGGCGAGCGCTTTATTGATGTGGGCACCGGGCCGGGTCTGCCAGGGATTCCGTTAGCCATTGTCCGTCCGCAGGCGCATTTTACGCTGCTGGATAGCCTGGGAAAACGCATCCGTTTCCTGCGTCAGGTACAACATGAGTTAGGGCTCACTAACATCACCCCGGTACAAAGTCGTGTGGAAGAGTTCCCCGCAGAACCACCGTTTGATGGCGTTATCAGCCGTGCCTTTGCTTCGCTGGAAGACATGCTGAACTGGTGCCATCATTTACCGGGCACCTCAGGCCGCTTCTACGCACTGAAGGGGGTGCGTCCGGATGATGAAATTTCAGCCTTGCCTGCGGGCTTTGTGGTGGAGAAGATTGAATCACTGCATGTGCCAGAACTGGATGGTGAACGTCATTTAGTGGTGCTGTCTCGCCAATAGCCATAAAGAAGGTGCGGATTTAACACCAACCGCACCTTTAGTCAGTGAAAACGTCCTGAATAAAAAAACAGCAGTTGAACACTTTTAGTCAAAAGCTTTTATTCGGCAGGGCAGGGTGAGACGGTTAACAAGCGCCACGGAAATTATCCGAAAAGCTCTGTTACATTTAACGAACATTTCACATTTCATTATCAGTTAGATCACTTTATTGGCTGTATTTACCTGCGCAAATAGTCACGTCAGAAAATATAACTCTGCAATAAATCGGCGTGCGTAATATCAGTTTTACGTTTTTATTGCGATGTACGATGTCAATAGAGTGTTTTTATCGAAAATCATGACCTGATACCGAATGGATAATTCTATCGTTATGATAAAAAACAGCTTTCATCACTTTTGAAATCTTAAAATTCATGCTTAAAACAAATTCATTCGCCAGCCTATTGCCTATAATGTGATCTGAAGCACGCTTTAAAAGCAAGCCAACAAGGCAATTTCAGCGATTTAGCTGAGTCATAGTGGAAGGTGATGTTTTGAAAAATAGCCCTCCAGAAAGAAATTTAAATAATTGTTCACCTTTTCGCTACTTACCGATTGAAATCGCAGGTGGCGCCCGTATAATTTGCACGGCTTTTGCTGCTTGACTCAAATGAGTAAAGGCAGTCTTATACGACACGCGACATACCCCGTTCGGGGCAGGAGAGTTCAACGCCATGTCAGTGTCTCTTTACAGTGTGAAATTAGCCCGGACCGTGCTGGTGATCCAGCTGGTGACGTTTGTCATCATCGGTGCACTCTTTACTCTGAAAGATGTTATCTGGGGCGCCTCCGCCATCGCGGGTGGAGCGGCAGCCTGGCTGCCGAATGTGTTGTTTATGTTTTTAGCCTGGCGCCTGCAGGATCAAACGCCTGCCAAAGGTCGTGTGGCCTGGAGCTTCGCCCTCGGTGAAGTGTTGAAGGTCTTCACGACAGTCATTCTTCTCATGGTGGCGTTAGGTGTGTTTGGAGCGGTCTTCTGGCCTCTCGCAATCACTTGGTTATCGGTGCTGGTGGTGCAGATCGTCGCGCCGGCTGTAATTAACAACAAAGGGTAAGAGGCATCATGGCTGCTGGAGAAATCTCTACTCCGCAAGAATACATAGGTCACCACCTGAATAACCTTCAGCTGGACCTGCGTACTTTCGAGTTGGTGAATCCGCACGACGCTCCTGCGACGTTCTGGGTATTAAATATCGATTCCATGTTTTTCTCTGTGGTACTGGGACTGCTTTTCCTGGTGTTGTTCCGTAAAGTGGCAAAAAGCGCCACCAGCGGTGTGCCAGGGAAACTTCAAGCGGCTATCGAACTGGTTGTCGGTTTCGTTGATAACAACGTTCGCGACATGTACCACGGTAAAAGCAAACTTATCGCCCCGCTGGCTCTGACAATTTTTGTCTGGGTCTTCCTGATGAACTTCATGGATCTGCTGCCTATCGATTTGCTGCCGTTTATCGGTGAGCACTATCTTGGCCTGCCAGCGCTGCGCGTTGTGCCGTCTGCAGATGTGAACATCACGCTGTCTATGGCGTTGGGCGTCTTTATTTTGATTCTGTTCTACAGCATCAAAATGAAAGGCATTGGCGGCTTCACCAAAGAACTGACGCTGCAGCCTTTTAATCACCCGATCTTCATCCCAATCAACCTGATTCTTGAAGGTGTTAGCCTGCTGTCTAAACCGGTTTCACTCGGTCTGCGACTGTTCGGCAACATGTATGCGGGTGAACTGATCTTTATCCTGATTGCCGGCTTGCTGCCGTGGTGGTCGCAGTGGGTGTTGAATGTGCCATGGGCCATTTTCCACATCCTGATCATTTCGCTGCAGGCTTTCATTTTCATGGTCCTCACGATCGTCTATCTGTCGATGGCATCTGAAGAACATTGATTTTTTTATCTCAACACTAAGCTTTTAACTGAAACAAACTGGAGACTGTCATGGAAAACCTGAATATGGATCTGCTGTACATGGCTGCCGCTGTGATGATGGGCCTGGCGGCAATCGGTGCTGCGATCGGTATCGGCATCCTCGGAGGCAAATTCCTGGAAGGCGCTGCGCGTCAACCGGATCTGATTCCTCTGCTGCGTACGCAGTTCTTTGTTGTAATGGGTCTGGTGGATGCAATCCCAATGATCGCTGTAGGTCTGGGTCTCTACGTGATGTTTGCGGTCGCCTAAACCTGGTAGCCTTGTTCACTCATGGCACCCGGTGTGATGAGGAACGGATTCTGCCGTTTATCGCTGATAGCGGCAGAGCAAGTTAACTTAATAAGAGGCATTGTGCTGTGAACATTAATGCAACAATCCTCGGCCAGGCCATCGCGTTCATTCTGTTTGTCGCGTTCTGCATGAAGTACGTATGGCCGCCGATCATGGCTGCCATCGAGAAGCGTCAGAAAGAAATTGCTGATGGCCTTGCTTCTGCTGAGCGCGCGAAGAAAGATTTAGATCTCGCGCAGGCCAATGCGACCGACCAGCTGAAAAAAGCGAAAGAAGACGCTCAGGTCATTATCGAGCAGGCGAACAAACGCCGTGCACAGATTCTGGACGAAGCGAAAACCGAAGCTGAGACTGAACGTAACCGCATCGTGGCACAAGCGCAGGCAGAAATCGAAGCCGAGCGTTCACGTGCCCGTGAAGAGCTGCGTAAGCAAGTCGCGTTGCTGGCATTAGCTGGCGCCGAGAAAATCATCGAACGTTCCGTGGATGAAGCTGCTAACAGCGACATCGTTGATAAACTGGTCGCTGAACTGTAAGGAGGGAGGGGCTGATGTCTGATCTGATTACTGTAGCTCGCCCCTACGCCAAAGCAGCTTTTGACTTTGCTGTTGAGCATCAAAGTATCGATCGTTGGCAGACCATGCTGGCGTTTGCCGCTGAAGTGGCTCGCAACGAACAGATGGCAGATCTTCTTTCCGGTGCGCTCGCGCCGGAAGCTTTGTCTGCTTCTTTCAACGCGGTATGTGGCGATCAACTTGATGAACCCGCTCAGAACCTGATTAAGGTAATGGCGGAAAACGGACGTTTGACAGCACTTCCAGCGGTACTGGAACAGTACATCCAACTGCGTGACGCTTATGAAGCGACCGCCGAAGTGGATGTGATTTCTGCCAGTACCCTGAGTGACAGCCAGCTGAGTAAAATCAGCGCCGCGATGGAAAAACGTCTGTCACGCAAAGTTAAGCTGAATTGCAAAATTGACAAGTCTGTAATGGCAGGTGTGGTTATCCGTGCGGGTGACCTGGTCATTGATGGTAGCGTACGCGGCCGTCTTGATCGTCTGGCAGACGTCTTGCAGTCTTAAGGGGACTGGAGCATATGCAACTGAATTCCACCGAAATCAGCGAACTGATCAAGCAGCGCATTGCTCAGTTCAATGTGGTGAGCGAAGCTCACAACGAAGGTACTATTGTTTCTGTAAGTGACGGTATCATCCGCGTACACGGCCTGGCCGATGTGATGCAGGGTGAGATGATTGCCCTGCCGGGCAACCGTTACGCTATCGCACTGAACCTCGAGCGTGACTCGGTTGGTGCAGTAGTGATGGGCCCGTACGCTGACCTCGCCGAAGGCATGAAGGTTAAATGTACTGGCCGTATTCTTGAAGTTCCAGTTGGCCGTGGCCTGCTGGGCCGTGTGGTGAACACCCTGGGTGCACCGATCGACGGTAAAGGCGCAATCGACAACGACGGCTTCTCGCCGGTTGAAGTGATTGCACCGGGCGTTATCGACCGTCAGTCAGTAGACCAGCCTGTTCAGACCGGTTACAAATCTGTCGATGCGATGATTCCAATCGGCCGTGGCCAGCGTGAGCTGATCATCGGTGACCGTCAGACCGGTAAAACCGCAATGGCAATCGACGCCATCATCAACCAGCGCGATTCAGGCATCAAGTGTGTCTACGTTGCGATTGGCCAGAAAGCGTCAACCATTTCTAACGTGGTACGTAAGCTGGAAGAACACGGCGCGTTGGCTAACACCATCGTCGTTGTGGCTTCTGCTTCTGAATCCGCTGCACTGCAATACCTGGCGCCATACGCCGGTTGCGCAATGGGTGAGTACTTCCGTGACCGCGGTGAAGATGCCCTGATCGTATACGATGACCTGTCTAAGCAGGCTGTTGCTTACCGTCAGATTTCACTGCTGCTGCGCCGTCCACCAGGTCGTGAAGCATTCCCAGGCGACGTGTTCTATCTCCACTCTCGTCTGCTGGAGCGTGCATCACGCGTAAGCGCTGACTACGTTGAGCGTTTCACTAACGGTGATGTGAAAGGCCAGACCGGTTCTCTGACCGCGCTGCCAATCATCGAAACTCAGGCGGGTGACGTTTCTGCGTTCGTTCCGACCAACGTAATCTCGATTACTGATGGTCAGATCTTCCTTGAATCGAACCTGTTCAACTCCGGTATTCGTCCAGCCGTTAACCCGGGTATCTCTGTATCCCGTGTTGGTGGTGCTGCACAGACCAAGATCATCAAGAAACTGTCCGGTGGTATCCGTACCGCGCTGGCACAGTATCGTGAACTGGCTGCGTTCTCTCAGTTCGCATCCGATCTGGACGATGCAACGCGTAAACAGCTGAGCCACGGTCAGAAAGTGACCGAGCTGCTGAAACAGAAACAGTATGCGCCGATGTCTGTCGCGCAACAGGGTCTGGTGCTGTTTGCTGCTGAGCGCGGCTTCCTGAACGACGTTGAACTGGCGAAAATCGGCAGCTTCGAAGCCGCTCTGCTGGCGTTCGCAGACCGCGATCACGCCGAGCTGATGGCTGAAATCAACCAAGCGGGCAACTTTAATAACGAAATCGAAGAGAAGCTGAAAGGCCTCCTCGAAACGTTTAAAGCAACCCAGTCCTGGTAATGTCTGGCGGCTTGTCTGAAAAGGCAGGCCGCAAGGCTTTGAGGAGAAGCTAATGGCCGGTGCAAAAGAGATACGTACCAAGATTGGAAGCGTAAAAAATACGCAGAAGATCACCAAAGCGATGGAAATGGTCGCCGCCTCCAAAATGCGTAAAACGCAGGAACGCATGGCGGCCAGCCGTCCGTATGCAGATACCATGCGCAAAGTGATTGGTCACCTTGCTCTCGGTAATCTGGAATACAAGCACCCTTACCTGGATGAGCGTGACGTTAAGCGCGTCGGCTACCTGGTCGTTTCGACTGACCGCGGGCTTTGTGGTGGTTTGAACATTAACCTGTTCAAAAAATTGCTGGCAGATATGAAGGGCTGGGCTGATAAAGGTGTACAGAGCGATCTGGCCGTTATTGGTTCTAAAGGCAATTCATTCTTCGGCTCTGTCGGTGGCAACATCGTGGCACAGGTCACTGGTATGGGCGACAAGCCTGCACTGTCTGATCTTATCGGCCCGGTAAAAGTGATGTTGCAGGCCTATGATGAAGGCCGCATCGACAAGCTGTATATCGTCAGCAACAAGTTTAATAACACCATGTCTCAGACTCCGACCATTACCCAACTGCTGCCGTTACCGCCAGCGGAAGGTGAAGAAGAGATGAAGGCGAAGACCTGGGATTACCTGTACGAACCCGATCCGAAAGCGCTGCTGGATACCCTGCTGCGCCGTTATGTCGAATCGCAGGTTTATCAGGGTGTGGTGGAAAACCTGGCCAGTGAGCAGGCTGCACGTATGGTGGCAATGAAAGCAGCAACCGATAACGGCGGAAACCTGATCAAAGAGCTGCAGTTGGTTTACAACAAAGCTCGTCAGGCCAGCATCACCCAGGAACTTACCGAGATCGTCTCGGGAGCCTCCGCGGTTTAACCAGGCATATATCCTGTCGCGCGAGCGCGGCCGGATATTCTCGTATTAGGTAGAGGATTCAAGATGGCAGCTGGAAAGATTGTCCAGATTATCGGCGCCGTAGTTGACGTCGAATTCCCTCAGGACGCGGTACCGCAGGTATATAGCGCGCTTGAGGTTCAAAATGGTGACGCTCGTCTGGTGCTGGAAGTTCAGCAGCAGCTGGGTGGTGGCGTGGTTCGTACCATCGCCATGGGTACTTCTGACGGCCTGAAGCGCGGTCTGCAAGTTACCGACCTGAAAAAACCGATCCAGGTACCGGTTGGTAAAGCAACCCTCGGCCGTATCATGAACGTATTGGGCGAACCAATCGACATGAAAGGCGACCTGCAGAATGACGACGGCACCACCGTAGAGGTTTCCTCTATTCACCGTGCTGCGCCTTCTTATGAAGATCAGTCTAACTCGCAAGAGCTGCTGGAAACCGGCATTAAGGTTATCGACCTGATGTGTCCGTTCGCTAAGGGCGGTAAAGTCGGTCTGTTCGGTGGTGCGGGTGTAGGTAAAACCGTAAACATGATGGAGCTGATCCGTAACATCGCGGCTGAGCACTCAGGTTACTCGGTATTTGCTGGTGTGGGTGAACGTACTCGTGAGGGTAACGACTTCTACCACGAAATGACTGACTCCAACGTTATCGATAAAGTAGCGCTGGTGTATGGCCAGATGAACGAGCCGCCGGGTAACCGTCTGCGCGTAGCACTGACCGGTCTGACCATGGCGGAGAAATTCCGTGATGAAGGCCGTGACGTTCTGCTGTTCATCGACAACATCTACCGTTACACCCTGGCCGGTACTGAAGTATCAGCACTGCTGGGTCGTATGCCATCTGCGGTAGGCTACCAGCCAACGCTGGCAGAAGAGATGGGTGTGTTGCAGGAGCGTATTACCTCCACTAAGACGGGTTCAATCACCTCTGTACAGGCCGTTTACGTTCCTGCGGATGACTTGACTGACCCATCACCAGCAACCACCTTTGCTCACTTAGACTCAACCGTTACGCTGAGCCGTCAGATCGCCTCTCTGGGTATCTACCCAGCCGTTGACCCGCTGGATTCAACCAGCCGTCAGCTGGATCCACTGATCGTGGGTCAGGAGCACTACGACGTTGCGCGTGGCGTGCAGTCTCTGCTGCAGCGTTACCAGGAACTGAAAGACATCATCGCCATCCTCGGTATGGACGAGCTGTCTGAAGAAGACAAACTGTTGGTGGCACGTGCGCGTAAGATTCAGCGCTTCCTGTCTCAGCCGTTCTTCGTTGCTGAAGTCTTCACCGGTTCTCCAGGTAAGTACGTGACCCTGAAAGACACGATTCGTGGCTTCAAAGGCATCATGGAAGGCGAATTCGACCACCTGCCAGAGCAGGCGTTCTACATGGTCGGCGCTATCGAAGAAGCTGTAGAAAAAGCGAAGAAACTGTAATAACGGTTTCCCAGGAGGAATAGTATGGCTATGACTTATCATCTGGACGTTGTCAGCGCGGAGCAACAAATGTTCTCCGGTCTGGTTGAGCGCATCCAGGTGTCAGGTAGCGAAGGTGAGCTGGGTATTTACCCTGGCCACGCCCCGCTGCTGACAGCCATCAAGCCTGGTATGATTCGCATCGTGAAACAGCACGGCGAAGAGGAGTATATCTACCTCTCTGGCGGCGTGCTGGAAGTACAGCCGGGCAGCACGACCGTTCTGGCCGACACCGCGATTCGCGGTGAAGACCTCGACGAAGCGCGCGCGCTGGAAGCGAAACGTAAAGCAGAAGAGCACATGAACAGCAGCCACGGTGATGTGGACTATGCTCAGGCCTCTGCGGAACTGGCGAAAGCTATCGCGAAACTGCGTGTAATCGAGCTGACCAAGAAAGCGATGTAATCAGGCTTTATGCGTCACGAAATGCCAGCCCCATTGGGTTGGCATTTTTTTTGCGCGCGATAAATCATCCTGCTTTGGGGGAGGGCGATGTTGTCTTGCTCTGCCCGATTTCATCGGCAAAATGCATCGCGTGATGCCCAGGCCGGCACTGGTTTTATCTCCAATCACCCTTTCATCTTTATCCGCTAATTTCGGTCCGAGAAAAATGTAGTAATCTCAGGGGTAAACCTTACACTTTCGAAAGATAAATTGAGTCAGGATAGTTATGTCTACAAGCGCAATGAGTGTGGTGATTTTAGCCGCTGGCAAAGGCACCCGTATGTATTCCGATCTGCCCAAAGTACTGCACACCCTGGCAGGCAAACCGATGGTTCAGCATGTGATCGATGCCGCGACCGGTCTGGGTGCCCAGCAGGTGCATCTGGTGTACGGTCACGGCGGCGATCTGCTGCAAGATAAACTGGCCCACAACACCCTGAACTGGGTACTGCAGGCTGAACAGCTGGGTACCGGCCATGCGATGCAGCAGGCAGCACCTTTCTTTGCCGATGACGAAGACATCCTGATGCTGTACGGCGATGTGCCGCTGATCTCGCAAGCCACTTTACAGCGTTTGCGTGAAGCGAAACCTGAAGGTGGAATCGGTTTGCTCACCGTGGTGTTAGACAACCCTACCGGCTATGGTCGCATCGTGCGTGAAAACGGCACGGTGATCGGCATCATTGAGCAGAAAGATGCCTCAGCAGAACAGCTTAAGATTCAGGAAATTAACACCGGCATCCTGATTGCCAACGGCGGCGACCTCAAACGCTGGCTGGCGCAGCTCAACAATAACAATGCTCAAGGCGAGTTTTATATCACCGATATCATCGCCATGGCGCATCACGAAGGTCGCGTGATCAACGCGGTACATCCTGCGCGTATCAGTGAGACCGATGGTGTGAATAACCGCCTGCAACTGGTCACGCTGGAGCGTGCCTATCAGAGCGAGCAGGCAGAACAATTGCTGCTGGCGGGCGTCATGCTGCGCGATCCTGCGCGTTTCGACCTGCGCGGTTCGCTGCAACATGGGCGTGATGTCGAGATCGATACCAACGTTATCATTGAAGGCACCGTGACATTGGGCGACCGCGTCAAAATTGGCGCTGGGTGCATCATCAAAAACAGCGTTATTGGTGATGATTGTGAAATCAGCCCTTATTCAGTCCTCGAAGATGCCACTTTAGCCGCTGCCTGCACCGTTGGGCCATTCGCACGTTTGCGTCCTGGCAGCGAGTTGGCGGAAGAGGCGCACGTGGGTAATTTCGTTGAGATGAAAAAAGCCACGCTGGGCAAAGGTTCTAAAGCCGGCCATCTTTCCTATCTTGGCGATGCCGAAATTGGTGCGGGCGTGAATATCGGTGCAGGTACCATCACCTGTAACTACGATGGCGCGAATAAATCGAAAACCATTATCGGCGACAACGTATTTGTCGGCTCCGATACCCAGTTGGTGGCCCCGGTCACCGTCGCGGCTGGCGCGACCATCGCGGCAGGTACCACGGTAATGAAAGATGTCACCGCCGCCGATTTGGTCTACAACCGCAAAGAACAGAATCAGAAGTCTGGCTGGCAGCGTCCGGTTAAGAAAAAATAAATTTTAAGGGCCGGCAAAGATCGGCCCGTGAAAAAAACTACCCGAACTCATTCGAGTTTCAGAAAGGCGGCAAGCGCGAATCCTCAGGAGCTGACTGAAGTCAGTGACTGAGGTGAATGCGCGTAGCCAACGCACCTGAAATTTGATGTATGAAGGGTAGATCCCCCACTCTCTACAAGGCTCGGGGAATAATCAGGTCAGAAGACAATGCAATGGCCGAAAGCCATGAAGTCAGGAAACTATTATGTGTGGAATTGTTGGTGCAGTAGCGCAGCGTGACATCGCAGAAATTCTGCTGGAAGGTCTGCGTCGTCTTGAGTATCGCGGTTATGACTCTGCGGGTCTGGCCGTTGTCGATCGCCAGGGACATATGACGCGTCTGCGTCGTCTTGGCAAAGTGGCTAATCTGGCCGAATCCGCAGAGCAGCAGCCACTGATTGGTGGCACTGGTATTGCTCATACGCGTTGGGCAACCCACGGTGAGCCATCAGAAGCCAATGCGCATCCGCATGTCTCTGAGCACATTATCATTGTGCATAACGGCATCATTGAGAACCATGAGCCATTGCGTGCGCAGATGATCGAACGCGGTTACCAGTTTGCCTCAGAAACGGACACCGAAGTGGTGGCGCATCTGGTGCACTGGGAGCAGAAGCAGGGCGGCACATTGCGTGAAGTGGTACTGCGCGTGATCCCGCAACTGCGCGGTGCTTATGGCATGGTGATCATGGACAGCCGCGATCCATCCGTGCTGGTGGCTGCGCGTTCAGGTAGCCCGCTGGTGATTGGCCGTGGCGTGGGTGAAAACTTCATTGCTTCTGACCAACTGGCGCTACTGCCGGTGACCCGCCGCTTTATGTACCTGGAAGAGGGCGATATCGCCGAGATTACGCGCCGTGAAGTCACCATCATCGATCGTGATGGCAAGCCAGCCAAACGCGCGGAAATCGAATCCACGGCGCAGTACGATGCTGGTGATAAAGGTGCCTATCGTCACTACATGCAGAAAGAGATCTATGAGCAGCCGAACGCGATTAAAAACACCATCACTGGTCGTTTTAATCATGGGCAGATCGATCTCAGCGAACTGGGTGCCAATGCCGAAGCCTTGCTGAGTAAGGTTGAGCACATCCAGATTATCGCCTGCGGTACCTCGTATAACTCCGGGATGGTGTCGCGCTACTGGTTTGAGTCGCTGGCCAACATTCCTTGCGATGTGGAAATCGCCTCCGAATTCCGCTATCGCAAATCCGCTGTGCGTAAAAACAGTCTGCTGATCACCCTGTCGCAATCGGGTGAAACCGCCGATACGCTGGCCGCGCTTCGCTTGTCTAAAGAGCTGGGTTATCTCGGTTCGCTGGCCATCTGTAACGTTGCCGGCTCTTCGCTGGTGCGTGAATCCGATCTGGCGCTGATGACCAAAGCCGGCACCGAAATTGGTGTGGCCTCAACGAAAGCCTTCACCACGCAGTTGGCGGTGTTGCTGATGCTGGTGGCAAAACTGGGTCGTCTGCATGGCATGAAGCCAGAAACCGAGCACGAAATTGTGCATGCGCTGCAGGCATTGCCAAGCCGCATTGAGCAGATGTTGGCGCAGGATAAAGTGATTGAAAACCTGGCTGAAGGTTTCTCTGACAAGCATCATGCCTTGTTCCTGGGCCGTGGCGATCAGTATCCGATCGCGATGGAAGGCGCGCTGAAGCTGAAAGAGATCTCCTATATTCACGCAGAAGCCTACGCCGCCGGAGAGCTGAAACACGGCCCGCTGGCGCTAATTGATGCCGATATGCCGGTGATCGTCGTTGCGCCGAATAACGAGCTGCTGGAGAAGCTGAAATCGAACATTGAAGAGGTGCGTGCGCGCGGCGGTTTGCTGTATGTATTTGCCGATCAGGATGCGGGTTTCACCGACAGCGAAGGCATGAAAATTATCTCACTGCCACACGTCGAAGAGGTGATAGCACCGATCTTCTATACCGTGCCGTTGCAGCTGCTTTCGTATCATGTTGCGCTGATTAAAGGCACCGACGTTGACCAGCCCCGTAACCTGGCAAAATCGGTTACTGTTGAATAATCTATAAAAAGGGCGGGCCTGCAACGGGTCCGCTTGCTTTTTAAACGGTGTCATATAACTGTCATATTTCGTACATTTCACTGTCATCAAACTGTCCTATTTTCCCTCCAGCAGCAATCACTGACTCCAACTAAAATGGCATTGAGCCTGATTTTTTTTAAATCCCCTGGAGGGAACATGACACTGATGCGTACATCCGTAGCCCGAATCCTCGCCGCCACCTTCGCAGTAAGCGCGGTATCTGCTTTTGCAGCCACCGACCTGACTGGCGCTGGCGGTACATTCCCGGCACCGGTTTATGCCAAGTGGGCAGCAGAGTATCAGCAAGCCACCGGTAGCAAAATCAACTATCAGGGTATTGGTTCTTCAGGCGGCGTTAAGCAAATCATCGCTAAAACCGTCGATTTCGGTGCGTCTGATGCGCCGTTAAGTGATGCCGATCTGGATAAAAATGGTCTGTTCCAGTTCCCTACCGTAATCGGTGGCGTGGTACTGGCCGTTAACATCCCAGGTATTAAATCAGGTGAACTGACGCTGGACGGCAAAACCGTTGGCGATATCTACCTGGGTAACATCAAAAAGTGGAACGACCCGGCGATCACTAAACTGAACCCAGGCGTGAAACTGCCAGACACCAACATCAACGTGGTTCGCCGCGCAGATGGTTCAGGTACCTCTTTCGTGTTCACCAGCTACCTGTCTAAAGTCAACGCAGACTGGAACAGCAAAATTGGTAAAGGCAACACCGTTAACTGGCCAACCGGTCTGGGCGGTAAAGGTAACGACGGCGTTGCAGCCTTCGTACAGCGTCTGCCGGGTTCAATCGGCTACGTTGAGTACGCTTACGCTAAGCAGAACAACCTGACCTATACCAAGCTGATGGATGCAGATGGCAAGCCGGTAACGCCAAGCGAAACCAGCTTCTCAAACTCTGCTAAAGGCGCAGACTGGAGCAAATCTTTCGCTCAAGACCTGACCTTCCAGAAAGGTGCCGATGCATGGCCAATCTCTTCTACCACCTTCATCCTGATCTACAAAGAGCAGGCTGATGCGGCTAAAGGTGCTGAAGTGATGAAGTTCTTCGACTGGGCTTACAAAGGCGGCAGCAAAACTGCAACCGCACTGGATTACGCTGCGCTGCCAGAAAGCGTTGCTAACCAGATTCGTACTGCCTGGAAAGCGAACATCAAAGACAGCTCAGGCAAAGCGATTTACAAGTAAGCGAATGACCCGGTCAGTCTCCCCTGATTGACCAACCCGATGGGCGGCATGGTATGCCGCCCTGAACTTCCTCTGAGAACCGAGAAACTTATGGCTGCCACTAAGCCGACGTTCAAAGCCCCAGGTAAACAAGGTGACATGATTTTCGGCGCGCTGGTGAAACTTTCCGCGCTTATCGTGTTGTTGTTGATGGGTGGCATTATCGTCTCCCTGATTTTCTCTTCCTGGCCAAGCATCCAAAAATTTGGTTTTTCCTTCTTATGGACCAAAACCTGGGATGCGCCAAACGAACAATTTGGTGCGCTGGTACCGATCTACGGCACCCTCGTCACCTCCATCATTGCCTTAATCATCGCTGTGCCGGTGAGCTTTGGCATTGCGCTATTCCTGACGGAACTGGCACCTAACTGGTTGCGTCGCCCGCTGGGTACCGCAATTGAGTTGCTGGCAGCGATCCCGAGTATCGTTTACGGCATGTGGGGCCTGTTTATCTTCGCTCCGCTGTTCGCTGAGTACTTCCAGACACCGGTCGGCAACATCATGTCGAACATTCCCATTGTGGGTGCCCTGTTCTCAGGCCCGGCATTCGGTATCGGTATTCTGGCCGCTGGCGTGATCCTCGCCATCATGATCATTCCGTACATTGCATCGGTCATGCGTGATGTGTTTGAGCAGACGCCAGTGATGATGAAAGAGTCCGCCTACGGTATTGGTTGCACCACGTGGGAAGTGATCTGGCGTATCGTGCTGCCGTTCACCAAAAACGGTGTAATCGGTGGTGTGATGCTGGGCCTGGGTCGTGCACTGGGTGAAACCATGGCGGTGACCTTCATCATCGGTAACACCTACCAGCTCGACAGCGCCTCGCTGTTTATGCCGGGCAACAGTATCACCTCCGCGCTGGCGAACGAATTCGCTGAAGCTGAATCCGGTGTGCATGTCGCGGCATTGATGGAACTGGGTCTGATTCTGTTCGTGATTACCTTTATCGTACTGGCCATCTCCAAACTGATGATCCTGCGCCTGGCGAAGAGTGAAGGAGCCCGTTCATGACCGCTATCGAAATGCATGCTCGTGCTGAGCTGGAAGCCTCGCGCCGTAAAATGCAGGCACGTCGCAGCGCTAAAAATAAAGTGGCACTGACGCTGTCGATGCTGACCATGGCCTTTGGCCTGTTCTGGCTGGTGTGGATTCTGTTCACTACCGTCACCAAAGGCATTGATGGTCTGAGCTGGTCACTGTTCACTGAATCGACCCCGCCACCGAACACCGCAGGCGGTGGTTTAGCCAACGCCCTGGCGGGCAGTGGGTTACTCATTCTGTGGTCAACGGTGTTCGGTACACCGCTGGGCATCATGGCCGGTATTTATCTTGCCGAATATGGCCGTAAGCACTGGCTGGCGGAAGTGATTCGCTTCATCAACGACATCCTGTTGTCAGCACCGTCGATTGTGGTGGGCCTGTTCGTCTATACCATCGTGGTGGCACAGATGCAGCACTTCTCTGGCTGGGCGGGTGTGGTGGCGCTGGCGCTGTTGCAGATTCCTATCGTGATTCGTACCTCAGAAAACATGCTGCGTCTGGTACCAGACAGCATGCGTGAAGCGGCTTATGCACTGGGTACGCCGAAGTGGAAGATGATTTCGGCCATTACGCTGAAAGCTTCAGTCTCCGGCATTATTACCGGTGTCCTGCTTGCCGTGGCACGTATCGCGGGCGAAACCGCACCGCTGCTGTTTACTGCGCTGTCGAACCAGTTCTGGAGTACCGACATGATGCAGCCGATCGCGAACCTGCCGGTGACGATTTTCAAATTCGCCATGAGCCCATTTGCCGAGTGGCAAAGCCTGGCATGGGCGGGTGTGTTGATCATTACCCTGTGCGTGCTGCTGCTGAACATTGTCGCGCGAGTGGTTTTCGCCAAGGGCAAACATTAATTTCCCGGCGCGGCTTCGGCGGCGCTGCACATGAGAGATGAGCAATGAGTATGGCAACGACTTCTGCCGGTAAAATTCAGGTTCGCAATCTGAACTTCTATTACGGAAAGTTTCACGCTCTGAAGAACATTAACCTGGATATCGCGAAGAACCAGGTCACCGCCTTCATCGGACCATCAGGTTGTGGTAAATCCACCCTGCTGCGCACCTTCAACAAAATGTACTCGCTCTACCCTGAGCAGCGTGCTGAAGGTGACATTCTGCTGGATGGCGACAATATTCTGGCTTCCCATCAGGATATCGCCCTGCTGCGCGCACGCGTTGGCATGGTGTTCCAGAAGCCAACGCCGTTCCCTATGTCGATTTATGACAACATCGCGTTTGGCGTGCGTCTGTTTGAAAAGCTGTCACGTGCCGATATGGACGAGCGTGTGCAGTGGGCGCTGACCAAAGCCGCGCTGTGGAATGAAACCAAAGACAAGCTGCATCAGAGCGGTTACAGTCTCTCCGGCGGTCAGCAGCAGCGTCTGTGCATCGCACGCGGTATCGCGATTCGCCCGGAAGTGCTGTTGCTGGATGAGCCATGCTCAGCCCTCGACCCGATCTCTACCGGTCGTATTGAAGAGCTGATCACCGAGCTGAAGCAGGATTACACCGTGGTGATCGTGACGCACAACATGCAGCAGGCCGCGCGTTGTTCTGACCATACCGCTTTCATGTATCTGGGCGAGCTGATCGAATTCAGCGACACCGATACACTGTTTACCAAGCCCGCGCAGAAGCAGACCGAAGATTACATCACCGGTCGTTACGGCTGATTCAGGAGACGCACATGGACAATTTGAATCTGAACAAACACATCTCCGGTCAGTTCAACGCGGAGCTGGAACACATTCGCACCCAGGTGATGATCATGGGTGGCATGGTTGAGCAGCAGCTTACCGATGCCATTACCGCGATGCACAACCAGGATGGCGAGCTGGCACGTCGCGTCATCGACGGTGATCAGAAGGTCAACATGATGGAAGTGGAGATTGATGAAGCCTGCGTGCGCATCATCGCCAAACGTCAACCTACCGCCAGCGACTTGCGTCTGGTGATGGCAATCATCAAGACCATCTCTGAGCTGGAACGTATCGGTGACGTCGCTGAGAAAATCAGCCGCACGGCGCTGGAGAAGTTCAGCCAGCAGCACCTGCCTCTGCTGGTGAGCCTGGAGTCTCTGGGTCGCCACACCGTGCAGATGCTGCATGACGTGCTGGATGCCTTCGCGCGTATGGATCTGAATGAAGCCATTAAGATCTATCGTGAAGATAAGAAGGTCGACAAAGAGTACGAAGGCATTGTGCGTCAGCTGATGACCTACATGATGGAAGATCCACGCACCATCCCAAGTGTATTGACGGCGCTGTTCTGTGCCCGCGCTATCGAGCGTATCGGTGACCGTTGCCAGAACATCTGCGAAATTATCTTCTATTTCGTTAAAGGTCAGGATTTCCGTCACGTTGGCGGCGACAAGCTGGATGAACTGCTGTCAGGTGACGACGGCAGCAATAAACCCTCCTAATTGCCGTTTCGGCTGCCTGTTGCCACTGTGGCAAACAGGCAGCCATCTTCATTTCTGATTGGTCTCCGCGATTCCCTCTCTTTATACTTGGCGCACTTTTTTCTGCCAGGTGCTGTTAAATGTCTTCCCCAATAACGAAAAAAAACGCCGTGACGCCGGCAAAAGCGATGGTTGCTGCCATTAGTGGCTATGCGATGGACGGCTTCGATCTGTTAATTCTGGGCTTTATGTTACCGGCGATCAGCGTCTCGCTGGCGCTCGATCCCTCTCAGGCTGGTTCGCTGGTCACCTGGACGCTGATCGGCGCGGTGATCGGTGGCATTGTGTTTGGTCATCTCAGCGATCGCTATGGTCGTATCCGTATTCTTACCGTGACGATCCTGATGTTCTCAATCTTCACCGGGCTGTGCGCGGTGGCGCAGGGCTACTGGGATCTGTTGGCCTATCGCACGTTGGCGGGCGTGGGCTTAGGCGGTGAGTTTGGTATTGGCATGGCGCTGATTGCGGAAGCCTGGCCGAAGGAGAAGCGTAATCGCGCCTCGGCATGGGTCGGCATCGGCTGGCAGCTCGGTGTGCTGCTGGCGGCGTTTATTACTCCGCCGCTACTGAGTGTGATCGGCTGGCGCGGCATGTTCCTGGTGGGTTTACTGCCCGCGCTGGTGTCCTTCGTGATTCGTCGCAGTATGGGGGAGCCGGAGGGTTTCACACGCCATGTTGAGAAGACGCCACAGCTGTCATTCGCCGCGCGCATCAAATTGCTGTTTGCCGATCGCGCCACCAGCAAAGCCAGTCTCGGGATTTTCATCCTCTGCTCAGTGCAGAACTTCGGTTATTACGGTCTGATGATCTGGATGCCAAGTTACCTCTCATCCAGCTTTGGTTTTAGCCTGACCAAATCCGGCTTGTGGACGGCGGTGACCGTGGTGGGCATGACCTTTGGCATCTGGCTGTTTGGTGTATTGGCCGATCGCTTCGCGCGCTGGAAGATTTTCCTGCTGTACCAGTTTGGCGCGGTCGCCATGGTGGTGGTGTATGCGCAGCTGCGCGATCCTACTGTGATGTTGTTCACTGGTGCGATCATGGGGATGTTTGTGAATGGCATGATTGGCGGCTACGGTGCGCTGATCTCCGACACCTTCCCACCGCAGGCGCGTGCCACTGCGCAGAACGTACTGTTTAACCTCGGACGCGGTGTTGGCGGCTTTGGTCCACTGGTGATTGGTCTGCTGGCGGCGCAAATCTCGTTTACCGCGGCGATCACGCTGCTGGCGCTGATTTACCTGCTGGATATTGTTGCCACCCTGTTCCTGCTGCCGAAGAAGCAGAGCAACGAGGATTCACTGGGCGCGATTGGCTAAGGCGTTTAGGTTACCTGGTGCGCATAAATGCGCACCCTATTAGATCTGCGAACAGATCAAAATCGCACATCGGCCTCTGTAGAGGCAGCACCAGGTTCCACCGGGCACAGAGGTAACAGATCAGACCGACCACAGAGGTAACACTTTTGGGGTCAGTCGATTTGCATCCTGCATTGCCCGGACATCGTGCGCCGGTTTCTGCAGGGGCGACATTCATGCCGCCCTGGGTTTACACCAAATCCCAACCCCGTGCGCGCCACAGTGCGGGCAGTTGCGTCATATCATCAAAGCGCGTCACCAGCGGATGATCCAACTCCGGATTGTGCGCATCAGCGCAGTAGTAAAATACCGGAATGCCCGCCGCGATCCCCGCACGCGCACCGGCTTCTGAATCATCCACCAGAATGCACTTCTCAATCGGCACCTGCATTTGCTCCGCCGCGTGATACATCAACTCGGGATCGGGCTTCCAGTGGTTAATGTCATAACCGCTGTACAGCCGACCTTCGAGGTAGGGCAGCATGCCGGTTAAACCCAGCGAGTGCTGCATCTTCTTCACTGTCCCGTTCGAGACCACGCACATCGGCACTTTCACGCTTTCCACCAGCGCTTTGGCACCGGCAATCGGCTTCAGGTCGAGGTCAAACAGGCGGGCCACATCCGCGCGATACGCCGTTTCGAACTCGTCTAACGGCACCTCTTTCTGATGCTGCGCCAGTACATCCCGCACGATGTCATAGAGCTTTACCCCTTTGTACTGCTCAAACATCTGCTGCAAAGAGAGCTCAATACCGTATTGGGCAAAGGTGTTGACGTAGGATTGCGTACAGATCACTTCACTGTCGACCAGCGTACCGTCGCAATCGAAAAACACACATTCAACTGACATCGCACATCATCCTTTTATTAAACAGCCAGCTGACACTCTAGCGCACTGAGCGTAGAAAGCGACCCCGGCAACCGTTTGCGAATAATCAGTGTTTTGCTGCGCTAAAATCTATAGGATACGCGGCGATAAATTTTTTTCCGGGACAGTTGAATGAACAATCAGGGCTTGTTGCAGCGCATCTTTAAGCTGCAGGAACACGGCACAACCGCGCGCACCGAAGTGATCGCCGGTTTCACGACTTTCCTGACGATGGTGTATATCGTCTTTGTAAACCCGCAAATTCTGGGCGCCGCAGGCATGGATACTCAGGCGGTGTTTGTCACCACCTGTTTGATAGCGGCCTTTGGTAGCATCCTGATGGGGCTGGTGGCGAACTTGCCGGTCGCGCTGGCACCGGCGATGGGGCTGAACGCCTTCTTCGCGTTTGTGGTGGTGGGCGCGATGGGTTACTCATGGCAGGTTGGTATGGGCGCGATCTTCTGGGGCGCACTGGGTCTGCTGATCCTCACGCTGCTGCGTGTGCGCTACTGGATGATTGCTAACATCCCGATGAGCCTGCGTGTCGGCATCACCGCCGGTATCGGCCTGTTTATCGCCATGATGGGCCTGAAAAACGCCGGTATCATCGTGCCGAATGCCGACACCATTGTGACGGTCGGGAACCTGACCTCGCATAGCGTACTGCTGGGGGCGCTGGGCTTCTTCATTATCGCGATTCTGGCCTCACGCAATATCCACGCGGCGGTGCTGGTATCGATTGTGGTCACTACGGCGATTGGCTTAGCCATTGGCGATGTGAAATTCAGCGGCGTGTTTGCCGCGCCGCCCGCCGTGACCGCAGTTGTGGGTCAGGTCGATATTAAAGGGGCGTTCAACATCGGCATGGCGGGAGTGATCTTCTCCTTTATGCTGGTCAACCTGTTCGACTCTTCCGGCACGCTGATCGGTGTCACCGATAAGGCCGGACTGACCGATGAAAAGGGCACTTTCCCGCGTATGAAGCAGGCGCTGTATGTTGATAGCATCAGCTCGGTGACCGGTTCGCTCATCGGCACCTCTTCAGTGACGGCGTATATCGAAAGCTCTTCCGGCGTGGCGATTGGTGGCCGTACCGGCTTGATGGCGGTCATCACCGGGATTCTGTTCCTGCTGGTGATGTTCCTGTCACCCCTGGCCGCGATGGTGCCTTCTTATGCGGCAGCAGGTGCGCTGATCTATGTGGGAGTCTTGATGACGGCGTCACTGTCACGCGTGCGCTGGGACGATCTCACCGAAGCGGTCCCGGCGTTTGTCACGGCGGCGATGATGCCATTCAGCTTCTCGATCACCGAAGGTATCGCGCTGGGCTTCATCTCGTACTGTGTGATGAAGCTTGGCACAGGACGCTGGCGTGAAATCAGCCCGTGCGTGGTGATTGTTGCCCTGCTGTTTGTGCTAAAAATCGCGTTTATCGACGCGCACTAAAAGCAACAGGCCGCGATTGCGGCCTGTTTTGTTAGAGATGTCCGATTTCCTGGGGTGTGGGAGTGAGGCTGGTCAGACGCAGCGAGCGCGGGCCAATATTCGGTTTGCTCATTTCAACGTCGCGCAATGGCTGCCATTGCTGCTGTGCATCAATCTCCCACAGGCATAAGCGCTCAGTGCCCGGAGAGAGCGCGCACGACCACACCAGCATCGGCTCGGCATCACAGACCGCCTGAATATCCGGAAACACGCTGGAGCGCAGACGGCCGGCAGCAGGGTGCAACTGCAGCGAACCGGCACCGTTCTCACTTTCACCGGTTAATTTGAGGATGCTCTGGCGCAGCGTCCAGATTTGCGTCACCGCTTCCATAAAATCCTGCTGCGCGTTGATCCACGCTTTCTCACCCGATGAGAGATCCTGCGTGAGCGTGTCCTGCGTCTGACGGCTGTGGGCGCGGACAATCTCCATATCCAACCCCGCACGTCCGCCTTCTTCCGCCAGCAGCACACCGACCATATTACCGGCGTACGCTATACTAAAGTCAGGGAGGTTAGGATCGGCAAAGCAAGGTCGTCCGCTGCTGGTGGTCACAAGCGGCGGGAGTTCACGAATGCCATAGACACGCAGCATCAGCTGAGCCAGCAATTCGCGTGCGGCGAGAAAACGGCTACGGCGCTTGTCAGGGAAGCGCTCGGCGCTGTTAATCACATCCTGTGGAACCCGAAACAGCTCTGAAGAGAGCGGCGAGTTACCCATCCAACGTACAAAATGACTAGCCATCTGTCGCTCCGTGAAAATGGTCAGATAATCATCAGCGCTATTGTAGGAATTTTCTCAGAGGTTTGCATCCGGCATAACATGGAATGACCAAAAATCAGATAAGACCGAAGCGGCGGCTAATCCCATCAGTTGAATTTGCATATAACGCTTTTGCTGATTTTGCGCGGATGGGGTGCCGTAAAGTCTGAGGTAGTGTAGGATTTGGGCAACCAAAAGCACATCTAAGTGCGTGAACAATCCACCTCAAGATAATCGTGCCCATCGCAGCAGCATGCACGTCGGAGTTTTTTTATGTCAGTAACTTCACTTACTCGCCAGGAATCAATCTCACTTGATGAATTTCGTCATGGTATGCGCCGTCTGACCGCAGGCGTTTCTTTAGTGACCACTGAGTTTCAGGGCGAAAAGCTGGGTCTGATTGCGACCTCCGTTAGCTCACTGGCTGCCGAGCCGCCAAGCTTGCTGGTGTGTGTTAACCGTAGTGCATCCAGCCACGACGCATTTGTGAATGCTGGCCATTTCGCTGTGAACGTCTTGCGTGAACAGCATGACGATTTATGCGCGCAGTTCAGTCAGTCTGCACGTCGCGCAGAACGCTTCCAGAGCGGTGAGTGGCAAACGCTGAACACCGGTGCACCGGTGCTGGCTGATGCATTGGTGAGTTTTGACTGCCAGCTGGAGAAAGTGGTGGAGTGGAATACGCACAGCGTGCTGCTGGCGCGCATCGTTGGCATTTCACTGCCAGGTGAAGCGGCGGAGCCGATGGTCTATTTCAACAGCGGTTTTCACTCGCTGGGTTAATGTGAGTGACAGGCGTCGCGCAATGCCCGACGCCTGGAATCAATCAGGCAAATTTGCAGGCTTCATCAAAGCCGAGACGCGGTAAACGCGCATGTAGTTTGCTGGCTTCGCCGTAGCCCAGATTAATCAGTAAATTCACCTGCCATTTGCTTTCGCTAAAGAAGGCTTCATTGACTTTTGACGGGTCAAAACCGGACATCGGGCCGGCATCCAGCCCCAGCGAACGCGCCGCCAGAATTAAATATCCTGCCTGCAGGCTGCTATTGCGGAAAGCCGTCTCTTTAGCCAAATCCGGGCTGCTGGTGAACCAGCTACGCGCATCACCGTGCGGGAAGAGTTTGGGCAGCGCTTCATAGAACTCAGGATCCCACGCCACGATCACCGTTGCCGGTGCCGCCATGGTTTTATCCACGTTGCCGGAGGAGAGCGCAGGTTTCAGCTTCTCTTTGCCTTCCTGCGAAGTGACAAACACGAACCGTCCTGGTGAACAGTTGGCTGAAGTCGGGCCGAGCGCGGTCAGGCTATAGAGTTGCTGCAGCACATCGTGAGAAATCGGTTTGTCCTGCCAGTAGCTGTGGGTGCGAGCGTCATTGAACAGCGCGTTCAGCGCCACGCTGTCGAGCGGTGTACTCATGTTTCTCTCCTGTTCAGGCAGCAACTTGCGCCTAATGTTTAGCATGAATCGTGGGTGAGGCCGATACGCTTTAGCACGGGCCAGCGATCGTTATACTGCAAAGGAGAGGGGGTGCCAAATAACAAAGACGCATGTTTCCCCCAACCAAACAGTGATGGGGGAAACAGGGTAAAGACTACTTACCAATACAGAAGCTGGAGAAAATCCTGCCGAGCAGGTCGTCGGAGGTGAACTCACCGGTGATCTCGCTCAGTGCTTGCTGAGCCAGACGCAACTCTTCCGCCAGCAGTTCACCGGCCCATGCACCCAGCAGCTGGTCTTTACCCTGCTGTAAGTGAGTGGCTGCTAACTCTAATGCCTGCAGATGGCGTCGGCGTGCCAGGAAGCCACCTTCCATATTGCCAGAGAAGCCCATGCTCTGTTTCAGATGGTCGCGCAGTGCATCCACGCCTTCCCCCGTCCGCGCAGAGAGACGAATCAGTGAGTGATCATTCACTTCTGTCAGACCCAGCACTTCCCCGGTCATATCGGCTTTGTTACGCACCACAGTAATCGGCAGTTGTGCCGGTAAACGTGCGACAAAATCAGGCCAGATTGCGGCCGCTTCGGTGGCGTCGGTGGTGGTGCCATCGACCATAAACAGCACGCGATCGGCTTGCTCGATTTCCTGCCAGGCGCGCTCAATTCCAATTCGCTCAACTTCATCACTGGCTTCACGCAGCCCCGCAGTATCGATGATGTGCAGCGGCATGCCGTCGATATGAATATGCTCACGCAGCACGTCACGCGTGGTGCCAGCGATATCGGTGACAATCGCGGCTTCACGACCGGCGAGGGCATTCAGCAAGCTGGATTTACCGGCATTAGGACGACCAGCAATCACCACTTTCATTCCTTCGCGCAGCAGGCTGCCTTGGCGCGCTTCGGCGCGCACGTTATCAAGATCGCCGATCACCGCATTAAGCTGACCTTCGATTTTGCCGTCAGACAGAAAATCGATCTCCTCATCCGGGAAGTCGATAGCGGCCTCCACGTAGATGCGCAGGTGAGTGAGTGCTTCCACGAGTGTATTGATGCGCAGGGAAAATGCGCCTTGCAGTGAATTCACGGCGGAACGCGCGGCCTGCTCTGAACTGGCGTCGATCAGGTCGGCGATCGCTTCCGCCTGCGCCAGATCGAGTTTGTCGTTGAGGAACGCACGTTCGGAGAATTCACCCGGCTGAGCGATGCGTACACCCGACAGCGCCACGATGCGTTTCAGCAGCAGATCCAGAATCACCGGGCCGCCGTGACCCTGCAGCTCCAGCACATCTTCGCCGGTGAAAGAGTGGGGGCCTGGAAACCACAGCGCAATCCCCTGATCCAGCACGCTGCCATCCGCATCGCTGAATGGCAAGTAGTCGGCATAACGCGGTTTCGGCAATTTGCCGAGCACGGCTTGCGCGACGTCAGCGGCTTTGGCGCCGGAAATACGCAGAATGCCGACGCCGCCACGGCCGGGAGGTGTCGCCTGGGCAACGATAGTATCGCTGTGGCTCATGATTCTCTCTCTTACCCGTCATACTTCAAGCTGCAGCGGCGTTGGCTGCGCTCGAATTATTTAGGGTACAAAATTTGAAAAAAAACAGGGCGACATAAATGCCGCCCCTTGAGTATACGCTGCTGCTGTTGCAGTCAGACGTTACGCTTTCTTCTTGTCGCGGCTGTGCAGACCACGTTTTTCCAGCCCGCGATAAATCAGCTGCTGCTGGAGGATGGTCACCAGGTTACTGACGATGTAGTACAGCACCAGACCCGCAGGGAACCACAGGAAGAACACGGTAAAGATAACCGGCATATAGGTCATGATCTTCTGCTGCATCGGATCGGTCACGGTGGTCGGTGACATCTTCTGGATGAAGAACATGGTGATACCCATGATAACCGGCAGAATGTAGTACGGATCCTGCGCGGAAAGGTCATGAATCCACAGAATGAACGGTGCATGACGCAGTTCAATCGAACCTGACAGCATGTAGTACAAGGCCAGGAAGATAGGCATCTGGATAACCAGCGGCAAGCAGCCACCCAGCGGGTTCACTTTCTCTGCTTTGTACAGCGCCATCATTTCCTGGCTCTGCTTCTGCTTGTCATCGCCCAGACGCTCACGCATTGCCTGAATCTTCGGCTGCAGCATGCGCATCTTCGCCATGGAGGTGTACTGCGCTTTGGTCAGCGGGTACATGATGCCACGAACGATGAAGGTGATAACGATAATCGAGAAGCCCCAGTTACCGATAAAGCTGTGCAGGAACTTCAGCAGCTTAAACAGTGGCTGAGAGATGAACCACAACCAACCGTAATCTACAGTCAGATCCAGGTGAGGCGCGATAGCGGCCATCTTGTCCTGGATTTCCGGCCCTAACCACAGGGTCGCGCCCAGGTCTTGCTGTGCGCCTGCTGCCACGGTCACCGGTGAAGATTTATAACCGATTGCCGCAACGCCGTTACCGAGGTTGCTGGTGTACAGGGTGTTGTTACCCTGAGTACGCGGCACCCAGGCGGTAGCGAAGTACTGCTGCAGCATCGCCACCCAACCATTGCTGGTGGTGGCGTTCAGGTTCTCGTTATCCGCGATGGTATCGAATTTGTATTTTTCGTATTTCGCTTCGCTGGTCGAGTACGCTGCGCCACGGAAGGTGTGCAGGGCAAAGTTGTTGCTGCCGGTATCACGATGCTTCGGCAGATCAATGGTCTGCTTCAACTGACCGAACATCGACACTTCCAGCGGCTGCTGCGAGGCGTTATTGATGTTGTAGTCAACGTTAACCGCGAAGTCGCCACGCTTGAACACGAAGGTTTTGGTATAAACCACACCTTTTTCATCGGTCCAGGTCAGTGGTACACGCAGCTCGGTCTGGCCATCGGCCATCTCGAAGTGATCCTGAGTGGTGGTGAACAGCGGACGAGCGCCATTGTTCGGGTTATCCGGGCCATTACGACCGGTTAAGCCACTTTGCGCCTGATAAACGAAGGCGGGGGTGGTTTCCAGCAACTGGAACGGTGCGTCTGAACCCAGTTTGTCCGGGTAAGTCAGCAGCTGTGCCTGCTCAATATCGCCACCGCGAGTATTGATGCTGAGTGACAGGACATCAGTCTTAACGGTGATCGTTTGGCCCTGACCGCTAGCCGGCACGCCGGAAGAGGCGGCATCACCCGCTGCGCTGCTTGTGTTCTGCGTGGTCTGAGTCTGCTGTGGCTGCGGAGCGTGGTCCGTCTGCCAGGCTTGCCAGATCATAAAAGACACGAACAGAAAAGCGATGAGAAAGAGATTGCGTTGCGAATCCATCGTTAATGTTCTCTGGTATCAAAGGTTTTTGGCGGCACAGGATCGTCACCACCCGGGTTCAAAGGGTGGCATTTTAATACGCGTTTTATCGTCAACCAACTACCTTTTACGACGCCGAAACGACGTAATGCCTCAATCCCATACTGCGAGCAGGTGGGATGGAACCGACAATGAGGTCCAAGTAGTGGGCTGATGGCGCGTTGATAAACGCGTATCAGGGCGATCAGGAGCCGCGAGCCAGGCGACAGTGACGACGCCATAATTTCTCCAACGCTTCCGTTAACGCACGGTTATCGAGGTCAGCAATCCCCTTTTTCGCCACGATGACAAAATCCATCGCAGGCAGCTCATGTTGGCGCAGACGAAAGCTTTCGCGGGTCAATCGCTTGATCCGGTTGCGTTCATGGGCGCGTTTCACATGCTTTTTGGCGACGGTAAGACCGATGCGGGGATGCCCCAGCGAGTTAAGGCGGCCGAGGATGGTGATTTGCGGCGTACCGGCTCTTTGTGGCTGCTGGAAGACGAAAGTGAAATGAGTGGGAGTTAACAAACGTAACTCCCTGGGAAATGCGAGCTTAACCACGAGGGTTAGCTTTATTACTTAGAAACGGTCAAACGAGCACGGCCTTTAGCACGACGACGTGCCAGAACCTGACGACCATTTTTTGTTGCCATACGAGCACGGAAACCGTGTGAACGGTTGCGCTTCAGTACGGACGGTTGAAAAGTGCGTTTCATGGCGATTTCTACCTAAACTTGAAAATTTTCACTGGGTGACGCGTTTTCGGGCCAGTAAATCGACCTACGCCTCAATGTGTCTTTAATAAAGAGGCGGGATTGTAATAATTGTACAGTCCAGAGTCAATTTACTTCGCAGTTCGCGGCACCTGGAAACCAGATACAGCCCGCTGATTCCGGGCATCAAGGCTTCACGCAATAATGCCGGGTGGGGAATTATACGGGCTATAGGGTAAAGCGCAAGGATCGCGCAGGATCTTCTTGCGATCAATTTGCAGATTTATTGCGCGGAAACGAGAGGCGACCAGAAAAATTGCCTCTTTCAGCAAGATCACCGCTCGCTTTTTCCACAGAAAGCGTAAACTCATTAGCGCTTCACTAGCCTGTGGATAAATTGGATCAAAACTGTGTAGAAAGGGAAGATCTCTGTGCCGCTTTGCGCTATGATCCGCCCTTCCGCTGACGATCCTCACTGCGATCGCCAGGGATGACTACCGCGGATAGCGGTCGCAGGCGCTTTCTGATCGCCTGTGTCAAAAAAGACAGTTTCTATTATTAGCGCCTGAAATTCTTATCGATTTTGTACGAGTGGAGTCCGCCGTGTCACTTACGCTTTGGCAACAGTGTCTTGCCCGTTTGCAGGATGAGCTTCCTGCCACCGAATTCAGCATGTGGATTCGTCCGCTGCAAGCTGAATTAAACGACAATACGCTGACCTTGTATGCACCAAATCGGTTTGTACTCGACTGGGTTCGGGATAAATATCTCAATAGTATTAATGGGCTGCTGAATGAATTCTGCGGTCCGAATGTGCCTTTGCTGCGTTTTGAAGTGGGCACGCGCCCGGCTGCGCAGGTTGCAGCCAGCCAGCCAGCCATGGCGGCTTACAGCACCCCTGCTCCTGTTGAAAACCGTCCTGCTCCGGCGCAAATCTTGCGTCCAAGCTGGGATTCAGTGCCCGCCCCGGCGGATGTCACTTACCGCTCAAATGTGAATAACCGCCATAACTTCGATAACTTCGTTGAAGGTAAATCTAACCAGCTGGCGCGCGCGGCGGCACGTCAGGTGGCGGATAATCCTGGTGGGGCTTACAACCCGCTCTTCCTTTATGGCGGAACCGGTTTAGGTAAAACTCACCTGTTACATGCAGTGGGAAATGGCATTATTGCGCGCAAGCCGAATGCCAAAGTGGTTTACATGCACTCAGAACGTTTTGTGCAGGACATGGTAAAAGCGCTGCAGAACAACGCCATTGAAGAATTTAAGCGTTATTACCGCTCCGTCGATGCACTGTTGATCGATGACATTCAGTTCTTTGCCAATAAAGAGCGCTCGCAGGAAGAGTTTTTCCATACCTTTAACGCCCTGCTGGAAGGCAATCAGCAGATCATTTTGACCTCGGATCGCTATCCAAAAGAGATCAATGGTGTTGAAGATCGCCTGAAGTCGCGCTTTGGCTGGGGATTAACCGTCGCGATCGAGCCGCCTGAGCTGGAAACGCGTGTGGCGATCCTGATGAAGAAAGCGGATGAAAACGATATTCGCCTGCCGGGAGAAGTCGCCTTCTTTATTGCCAAGCGTCTGCGCTCCAATGTGCGTGAGCTGGAAGGGGCACTGAACCGCGTCATCGCCAATGCCAACTTTACCGGCCGCGCGATCACCATCGATTTCGTGCGCGAAGCGCTGCGAGATTTACTGGCGCTGCAGGAAAAGCTGGTCACCATCGATAACATCCAGAAAACGGTGGCCGAATACTACAAGATCAAAGTCGCGGATTTACTGTCGAAGCGCCGTTCGCGCTCGGTGGCACGTCCGCGTCAGATGGCAATGGCAATGGCGAAAGAGTTGACCAACCATAGCCTGCCGGAAATTGGCGATGCGTTTGGTGGCCGCGATCATACCACCGTGCTCCATGCCTGCCGTAAAATTGAGCAGTTGCGTGAAGAGAGCCACGACATCAAAGAAGATTTCTCTAACCTCATTCGAACATTATCTTCCTGACGCATATGAAATTTATTGTAGAACGTGAGCAGTTGCTGAAACCACTGCAACAGGTTAGCGGCCCGCTTGGTGGACGCCCGACCTTACCGATCCTCGGAAATTTACTGTTGCAGGTGAGTGAAGGCGTACTGCGTCTGACCGGCACCGATTTGGAAATGGAGATGGTGGCCCGCGTTGCATTAACGCAGCCCCACGAGCCCGGTGCGACCACCGTGCCCGCGCGTAAATTCCTCGATATCTGTCGCGGTTTGCCAGAGGGGGCGGAAATTAGCCTGACGCTGGAAGGTGACAGAATGCTGGTGCGTTCTGGCCGCAGCCGTTTTTCCTTATCGACGCTGCCCGCCACTGACTTCCCTAATCTGGATGACTGGCAGAGCGAGGTGGAATTCACTTTGCCACAGGCCACGCTGAAACGTCTGATTGAAGCAACCCAGTTCTCGATGGCGCATCAGGATGTGCGTTACTACCTCAATGGCATGCTGTTTGAGACCGAAGGTGAAGAGTTGCGCACCGTCGCCACCGATGGACACCGTCTGGCGGTATGCTCCATGCCGATTGGCCAGGCGTTGCCTAACCATTCGGTGATCGTGCCACGTAAAGGTGTGATTGAATTAGTCCGTTTGCTTGATGGCGGCGAGACTCCGCTGCAGGTACAGATCGGCAGCAGCAACATTCGCGCCCACGTTGGTGACTTTATCTTTACCTCTAAGCTGGTTGATGGCCGTTTCCCGGATTATCGCCGCGTATTGCCGAAAAACCCGGACAAAGCGCTGGAAGCGGGATGCGATCTGCTGAAACAGGCGTTTGCCCGTGCAGCGATTCTCTCGAATGAGAAGTTCCGCGGTGTTCGTATCTATATCACCGAAAATCAGCTCAAGATCACCGCCAATAACCCTGAACAGGAAGAAGCGGAAGAGATGCTGGATGTGTCGTATAGCGGCACTGAACTGGAGATCGGCTTTAACGTGAGTTACGTGTTAGATGTGCTGAATGCGCTGAAATGCGAAAACGTGCGTTTGCTGCTGACCGATTCGGTTTCGAGTGTGCAAATTGAAGACGTTGCCAGCCCAGCGGCGGCATACGTCGTCATGCCAATGCGCTTGTGATCTTATAGCGGGCTAACTTACTCGCTATTTTGCCCCCGGGCAGTGCTCGTCCCTGGTCACATACTTCAGTATGCTCCCAGGGCCTGCGCGCTGGCCGTGAGCAAACTAGCTTCGCCGTTAACGCCCTCGATGGCAGGGTTAGGTGAAAACCACTTCTTAATGCGCAGCTGGATTCGTTCATGGCTTTAACCCGCCTCCTGATTAAAGATTTCCGCAACATCGAGCAGGCCGATCTCACGCTGGCACCAGGCTTTAATTTCCTCGTGGGTGCTAACGGCAGCGGTAAAACCAGCGTGCTGGAGGCTATTTACACCCTCGGACATGGCCGCGCATTTCGCAGTTTGCAGGCTGGACGCGTCATTCGTCACGATCAGGATGCGTTTGTCCTGCACGGACGAATTGAAGGCAGTGAGCGCGAATTGGCCGTGGGGCTGACCAAAAATCGCGCCGGTGATAGCAAAGTGCGCATCGACGGCAGCGACGGTCATAAAGTGGCGGAGCTGGCGCAATTGCTGCCGATGCAGTTGATCACGCCGGAAGGGTTTACTTTGCTCAACGGCGGCCCCAAATACCGTAGAGCCTATATTGATTGGGGATGCTTTCACTCCGCACCCGGTTTCTTCAATGCCTGGAATAATTTACGGCGTCTGATGAAACAGCGTAACGCCGCGCTGAGACAAGTTTCGCGTTACAGCCAAATTCGCCCGTGGGATCAGGAACTGGTGCCGCTGGCCGAACAGATTAGCCAGTGGCGAGCCGAGTACAGTGCGGCGATCTCGAAAGAGATCATCGCTACCTGCAGTCAATTTTTACCAGAGTTTGAGTTGTCGTTTTCGTTTCAGCGCGGCTGGGATAAAGAGAGCGACTTTGCCGAACTGCTGGAACGTAATTTCGAGCGCGATCGCGCGCTCACCTATACCGCCAGCGGCCCGCACAAAGCGGATTTTCGCATCCGTGCGGAAGGCACGCCGGTGGAAGATTTACTCTCACGCGGTCAATTAAAGCTGCTGATGTGTGCACTGCGTTTAGCGCAGGGCGAATATCTGACGCGTAGCAGCGGACGTCGCTGTTTGTACCTGATTGATGACTTTGCCTCGGAGCTGGACGATTCGCGTCGTCGGTTGCTTGCCGAGCGCCTGAAAGCCACGCAGGCTCAGGTATTTGTCAGCGCCATTGGTGTCGAACATGTAATCGACATGAGTGACGAAAAGGGCAAGATGTTCCGCGTGGAACAGGGTAAAATAGCGGTTCAACCTGAAGATTAAATGAGCGAGAAACGTTGATGTCGAATTCTTATGACTCCTCAAGTATCAAAGTCCTTAAAGGGCTTGATGCGGTACGCAAACGCCCGGGTATGTATATCGGTGATACCGATGACGGCACCGGTCTGCATCACATGGTATTCGAGGTCGTGGATAACGCAATCGACGAAGCGCTCGCGGGTCACTGTAGTGACATCGTCGTCACCATCCATGCGGACAATTCTGTGTCTGTTCAGGATGATGGCCGTGGTATTCCGACCGGCATTCACCCGGAAGAGGGTGTGTCTGCGGCAGAAGTGATCATGACCGTGCTGCACGCCGGCGGTAAATTCGACGATAACTCGTATAAAGTGTCCGGTGGTCTGCACGGCGTGGGCGTGTCAGTGGTTAACGCCCTGTCGCAGAAACTGGAACTGACCATTCGCCGCGAAGGTAAAGTGCATCAGCAGATTTATCAGCACGGTGTGCCGCAGGCACCGCTGGCGGTATCTGGTGATACTGAAACCACCGGTACACGCGTCCGTTTCTGGCCGAGCTACGAAACCTTCACCAATGTAGTGGAGTTCGAGTATGACATTTTGGCGAAACGCCTGCGTGAACTCTCCTTCCTGAACTCGGGTGTTTCAATCCGTCTGGAAGACAAGCGTGACGGCAAGAGTGACCACTTCCACTACGAAGGCGGCATCAAGGCGTTTGTTGAGTACCTCAACAAGAACAAAACCCCGATTCACCCAACCGTGTTCTATTTCTCTAACGAGAAAGACGGTATTGGTGTGGAAGTCGCGCTGCAGTGGAACGATGGTTTCCAGGAAAACATCTACTGCTTCACCAACAACATTCCACAGCGCGATGGCGGTACGCACCTTGCGGGCTTCCGTGCGGCAATGACGCGTACGCTGAACGCTTATATGGACAAAGAAGGCTACAGCAAAAAAGCCAAAGTCAGCGCCACCGGTGATGATGCGCGTGAAGGCCTGATTGCTGTGGTCTCGGTGAAAGTGCCGGATCCAAAGTTCTCCTCACAGACCAAAGACAAACTGGTCTCTTCTGAGGTGAAATCCGCGGTTGAGCAGCAGATGAACGAACTGCTGAGCGAATACCTGCTGGAAAACCCGTCAGACGCGAAAATCGTGGTTGGCAAAATTATCGATGCCGCGCGTGCACGTGAAGCGGCGCGCCGCGCCCGTGAAATGACCCGTCGTAAAGGCGCGCTGGACTTGGCTGGTCTGCCGGGCAAGCTGGCTGATTGCCAGGAACGTGACCCTGCGCTGTCTGAAATTTACCTTGTGGAAGGTGACTCAGCGGGCGGCTCTGCCAAGCAGGGACGTAACCGTAAGAACCAGGCGATCCTGCCGCTGAAAGGTAAAATCCTCAACGTGGAGAAAGCGCGTTTCGACAAGATGCTCTCCTCTCAGGAAGTGGCGACGCTGATCACCGCACTCGGCTGTGGTATCGGTCGCGACGAATACAACCCGGACAAACTGCGTTATCACAGCATTATCATCATGACCGATGCCGACGTCGATGGCTCGCACATCCGTACGCTGCTGTTGACCTTCTTCTATCGTCAGATGCCGGAAATTGTCGAGCGTGGTCATGTGTATATTGCTCAGCCGCCACTGTACAAAGTGAAGAAAGGCAAGCAGGAACAATACATTAAAGATGACGAAGCGATGGATCAGTACCAGATCGCTATCGCACTGGATGGCGCAACACTGCACACCAACGCCAGCGCACCGGCGCTCGGCGGCCAGCCGCTGGAAAATCTGGTGGGTGATTTCAACAGCACCCAGCGCATGATCAAACGTATGGAACGTCGCTTCCCAACGGCAATGCTGCGTGGCCTGATCTACCATCCAACCCTCAGCGATCTCAGCAATGAAGCCGCAGTTAAAGGCTGGATTGAAGGTTTAGTCGCATACCTGAGCGAGCGCGAAGCGCACGGCAGCAGTTATATGGCGCACGTACGCACCAACAGCGAACTGAACGTGTTCGAACCGGTATTGCGTGTGCGTACGCACGGCGTTGATACCGACTATCCGATGGACAGCGAGTTCATTGATGGACCGGAATACCGTAAAATCTGTGGTCTGGGCGAGCAGCTGCGCGGTCTGATTGAAGAAGATGCGTTTATCGAACGTGGCGATCGCCGTCAGCCAGTGACCAGCTTCGAGCAGGCAATTGAGTGGCTGGTGAAAGAGTCGCGCCGTGGTCTGTCAGTCCAGCGCTATAAAGGTCTGGGCGAAATGAACCCAGAGCAGCTGTGGGAAACTACCATGGATCCAGACAGCCGCCGCATGCTGCGCGTCACCATTAAAGACGCCATCGCGGCTGACCAGCTGTTCACCACGCTGATGGGCGATGCGGTTGAACCGCGCCGCGCCTTCATCGAAGAGAACGCGCTGAAAGCTGCTAACATCGATATCTGATTTGTCACATCAACCCTTCCCTATCGGGAAGGGTTTTTTATTCCCCCTATTTTGTTATCCGCCTGACAATCTTCTTTTTCCTTGAAAAACATCTGCATTCGCTTTTGTTTGCTTCCGTTTTTTCCCGAGTGCTGAGATCCGCATCACTTTCATAAACAGTCGTCTCCCTTACGCTTGCGAGCGAAACGGAGGGAAACGCATGTTTTTGGAAGAACGACGTAGCCAGATTTTGCAATGGCTGGATGAGCACGAACGGGTCACGGTTAATGGATTGGCAAGCCAGTTAGGCGTGACACGAGAAACCATTCGTACCGATCTCAGTGCACTGGCACAGCAGGGCTTAGTGCAGCGCTGCTATGGTGGAGCGATTGCGTTACGCCGCAATTTGCAGGAAAAGCTCATCAGCGAAAGCGGCAACTTTGAGGTGTTGCTACAACGCCTGCAGTCACGTAAAGGCCAGATAAAGTCATCCGGTAAGCAGGGGAAAGTCTGCATTCTTGGTGCTTTTAACGTCGATATCGTGGCGAAAGTGGCGCAGTTTCCGCAAAGTGGCGAATCACTGATGGCGTTAGGCAGCACGCTGGGGCCTGGCGGTAAAGGCGCCAATCAGGCGATGGCCGCTAGCTGTGCGGGTACGCGCGTCCATTTTGTGGCCAAAGTCGGTACCGATCAATTCAGCCAGTTTGCGTTCGATCATCTCTCCGCTTCCGACATTCACTCCTTTCGTCTCTATCAGACCGATACCGAACCCACGGGCAGCGCCATCATTTATGTCTCGCAAGAAAATGGCGAGAACATGATTGCCATCTATTCGGGTGCCAACAAAACCATTACCGACGAAGAGATTGCTGAACTCACGCATGAATTAACCGATGCGGATGTGATGCTACTGCAGTTGGAAAACAACTTTGAAGCTACCCGCAGCGCCATCCGTCTCGCACACACCATGGGCGTGCGCGTCATTATGAACCCTGCGCCATTTTCCCCTGACGTGGTGAGCTGCCTGCCGATGATTGATGTACTCACGCCGAATGAAACCGAAGCTTCGCGTCTGTCTGGCATTGAAATCCATGATGTCCCCAGCGCACGCGCGGCTGCTCAGGCCATTGTCGTACTGGGCGCGCGGAGGGTGATCATCACCATGGGATCGCGCGGTGCACTGCTGTTTGATAACCAACAATTTCACCATATTCCGGCATTTCCTGCGCTCAGCGTGGATACCACGGGCGCGGGCGATGCCTTCAACGGCGCGTTGGCGGCGGCACTCGCTCAGGGCCAAAGCTTGCTGCAAGCGGCGACCTGGGCCTCAGCTTTTGCTTCGCTCGCTGTTGAACGAGAAGGGGCAAGCAACATGCCCGATCGTCAGCAGGTGCTGACCCGACTTCAACAACGATAAACCAGATAACTAATCACAGCGGCCTTTCGCTGGCAGGAGAGATGATGAAAAAGATTGAAGGCATTGTACCGGTCATGCTGACCCCGTTTACCCCAGGTAACCAGATTGATTATCCCGGCCTGGAAAAGCTAATTAGCTGGTACTTAAAAGAGGGCGTGGATGCGCTATTCGCGGTGTGCCAGTCGAGTGAGATGCAGTATCTCAGCCTTGAGGAGCGAGTAGGACTGGCTCGCTTTGTGGTACAGAAAGTTGAAGGCCGTGTGCCCGTTATCGCCTCAGGCCATATCAGTGATGATCTGGCAGAGCAAACTAAAGAGCTGCAGGCTATGGCCAATACCGGGATTGATGCTTTGGTGCTGGTGACCAACCACCTCGATCCTCAAAATCAGGGCAGCGAAGCATTCTATACCCATCTCAATCATCTGTTGGAATCGTTACCCGCAGACATGCCATTGGGGCTTTATGAGTGCCCGGCGCCATATCGTCGACTGTTGAGTGATGAAGAGTTCAGTTTCTGCGCCAATAGTGGCCGTTTTGTGGTGCTGAAAGATGTGAGCTGCGATCTGCCAACTGTTGAGCGCCGCGTCAAACTGGCTCAGGGCACGCCACTGGCCATTATCAATGCGAATGCCGCGATTGCCTGGCCGGCGATGCAAGCGGGATCCAAAGGTTTCAGCGGTGTGTTCACCAACTTCCACCCGGGCTTATATCACTGGCTTTATCACCATGGCGCACAGCAGCCGGAAAAAGCCCATGAACTGTCGCTGTTCCTGTCGCTGAGCGCTGTGACTGAAACGCTCGGCTATCCAAAAAACGCCAAGATTTATCACCAGCGACTGGGCACGTTTGCCAGTGAGCACTGCCGGGTGAACAAAGACAACGTGCTGGAAAAATTCTGGGGATTGAGCGTGCTGCTCGATCAAATCCGTGATGGCAGTGCGTTGTGGCAGCCACGTGTAGCCAAATAACACCTCTCAGGGAGGATGCTTATCCTCCCGCTGTACCTGAACCCTCTAACGATAACGACACGGGAAGACATCATGATTGTATGCGATCGACTGGACTGGACGCGCGAGCGCCACGCTTTTCATCCCATAGTTGACCAGGCTATTCGCTGGATTGCGGATACCGATTTCAGCCAGCTGGAAGCAGGGAAATACGATTTACTGCCCAACAACCAGATGTTCTGTCTGGTGCAGGAAATGGAGACCGAGCCGGCGAGTGCGCGCCGTGCGGAGTCGCACTTTAACTATGTTGATATTCAATATTTACTGGAAGGACGTGAAAATATCGGCGTGGCGCGTGCGCATCCGCAGCATGTCATTACTGAAGATTTGCGCAATGAACGAGATGTGGTGTTTTATCAGGACACCATCAATGAATCGATGATTACCTTAACGCCTGGCCAATTCGCGCTGTTTTTCCCGCACGATGTGCATCGCCCATGCTGTGCCGCGCCCGAAGTACAGCGCATTCGCAAAGCAGTGATTAAAATCCATCTCGACCTGTTTACTACACCGCAGGAGGCGTCATGAAACCTTCTGCGCATACCTTATCTGATGCGACCATTACCCAGCCGACAACCATAGGTAAACTGCGCTGGGGCATCGTCCTCCTTCTGTTGTTGGCAGCGGTGGTTAACTATCTTGATCGCGCCAACCTGAGCATTGCCAACACCACCATTGCCGCTGAATTTGGTTTCTCTCAAACGGAAATGGGCTTGTTACTTTCCGCGTTCCTCTGGCCTTATGCGCTGGCGAATTTACCCGCTGGCTGGCTGGTGGATAAGTTTGGCCCGAAGAAAATGTTTTCATGGGCGCTTGGCTTATGGTCCACGTTTACTGTGCTGGCGGCGTTTGTGAACAGCTACAGCTTCTTCTATGGCTTACGCATGATGTTAGGGATCGCCGAATCGCCGTTTTTCACTTCGGGCATTAAGATCACCCATCGCTGGTTTGGTGATAACGAGCGAGGCTTACCCACGGCGATCATCAATACCGGTTCGCAAATCGCAAATGCGATTGCCCCTCCGATTCTGACCGTATTGTTGCTGACATTCGGCTGGCGCGGCATGTTTGTCGCCATTGGCTTAATGGGGATCCCATTACTGCTGGCGTGGTGGAAGTTTTATCGTGATCCAGAAGCGCGTGAAGATGCTTTGCTGCATGCCGGGCAGCGCAGTGTCGCTGCACCAGAAGAGAAGGCACAAGCCAGTTGGGGCGCACTGTTCCGCCATAGCACCACCTGGTTTATGGTGATCGGCAACTTCTCCATCATGTTCACTATTTGGGTCTATCTCACCTGGCTGCCCGGCTATCTGGAAAAATCCCTGGGTTTCAGTCTCAAAGCCACTGGTTGGATCGCCTCGATTCCATTCTTCGCCGGCATTTTAGGCGTGCTGGTGGGCGGTATGCTGTCCGATCGATTAGTGCGTCGCGGTGTGCGGGCAATCACCGCGCGTAAAGTTCCGATTGTGACTGGCGCAGCATTGGCCGCCTGCTTCGTGGCACCGATCCCCTTCGTGGATAGTACGCCACTGGCAATTGGCCTGCTGGCCATGGGCTACTTCTGTTCGCAGATGCCACAAGGGGCACTTTGGACGCTTGCCAGTGATATTGCACCAAAATCTCAGGTGGCTTCCCTTGGTGCGATTCAGAACTTTGGTGGCTTCCTCGGCGCAGCAATGGCACCCATTGTCACGGGCATCATCCTGGATACTACCGGCAAATTTACCAACGTGTTCTTGCTGGGAGCGGGCTTGCTAATGCTGGGTGCGCTGAGCTATGGCTTGTTTGTCCGCAAGCCGCTGACCGCAAAATAGCCTGAAGTGCCGTCCGTTGCCGATTAACTGGTCAATGTGAGCTGAATCGCGCTAGCATTAAACAAACTCTGACTTAACCGAGGATGTTATGGCGATAAAATTGATTGCGATCGATATGGACGGCACGCTGCTCAACCCGCAGCACGAAGTGACGGCGGCGGTGAAATCGGCGATTGGTCGTGCGCGTGATAAAGGCGTATCCATTGTGCTGGCGACCGGTCGTCCGTTGGTCGGCATTGAGCGCTATCTGATGGAACTCGATATGCAGCAGCCCGGCCAGTATTGCATCAGTAACAACGGTGCGCTGGTGCACAGCGCGGATAGCGGCGATGTGGTGGCAGAAAAAACGCTGAGCTTTGATGACTATCTTTATCTGGAACAGCTGGCGCGCGACCTCGGCGTGCATTTCCAGGCATTCGACAAATCTTTCCTCTACACGCCAAATAAAGACATCAGCGAATATACCATCCATGAAGCCAGCCTGACCGGCATTCCGGTTCGCTACCGCGCGGTAGAAGAGATGGACCCGGCCACTCGCTTCCCGAAACTGATGATGATCGACAAGCCACATTTGCTGGATAAAGCGATTGCTGGCCTGCCTGCGCGTGCCCGTGACAGCTACACCATCCTGAAAAGTGCGCCGTACTACCTCGAAATTCTCAATCCACTGGTCAACAAAGGCTACGGCGTGAAAATGCTGGCGGACAAACTCGGCCTGCAGCAGTCGGAAGTGATGGCGATTGGCGATCAGGAAAACGACCTGGCGATGATTGAGTACGCGGGAACCGGCGTGGCGATGGGTAATGCCATTGATTCAGTCAAAAACATTGCGCAGTTCGTGACCAAAACCAATATGGAAGATGGCGTCGCGCATGCCATTGAAGAGCTGGTGCTGTAATCCTTTCTTTTGCGGGCAGCGTGCTGCTGTCCGCCTCTCTGAATTCATTCTGCAAATGTCCATCGGTCGCCATCAATGCCGACACGACGAATGATCGTTACGGTTTCCGTGAAGCAGCTATTCATACTTCATAAATGATGAACCCGCGAACGATCAGTCTCGTTTCCACCCGGTGCGCATTGCTTCACCATGAATGATCACCCAACGAGCGAGCTTCTAAGTTTCTGCCTGGGGCACACTGATCCGTCATAAGTGATGCCCCAACTCACACTCAGCTTGATTTAATCGGGTGCACATTTATGCGTCGATGAATTGTCTATTATGTGATCCAGATTGTAGTACAACCTGTTTGGTTAGTACTACAATCTGCGTCGTGACGTGAGGTGTCTGTTAGTTTTCACGCGTCGAAAGCAGTAATCTGATGGGCTACCGTCTTTCACTGAATGGAACATCATGACGCAAGAACAATTAAGCAAAACCGAGCGCATCATCCTGACGCTGGGTGAAGAAATTGTAGCAGGGAAGTATGTGCCGGGCGCCGCGTTGCCCGCCGAAGCAGAGTTGTGTGAGCGCTTTGGCACCTCGCGAAACATCATCCGCGAAGTATTTCGCTCGCTGATGGCAAAGCGGTTGATGGAAATGAAGCGTTACCGTGGCGCCTTTGTCACCCCGCGCAATCAGTGGAATTACCTCGACAGCGATGTCCTGCAATGGGCACTGGCGCACGATCAAGATCCCAGGCTGATTGCCGCCATGAGTGAAGTGCGCGTGCTGGTGGAGCCGCAGATTGCGCGCTGGTCGGCGGAACGCGCGACCTCCAACGATTTGGCGGCGATTGAGCAGGCTTATAACGACATGGTTGCCCATCATCTCGATCGGGAAGCATTCAATGAGGCGGATATCCGCTACCACGAAGCGGTGCTGGCTTCGGTGCACAATCCGGTATTGCAGCAGCTTAATGTGGCGATCAGCCAGTTACAGAAAGCGGTGTTTGCGAAAACCTACATGGCGGATTCCGGCAACATGCCGCGCACCTTAGCCGAACACAAGGCGCTGTTTGATGCCATCCGACATCAGGATGGTGATGCGGCGGAGCAGGCGGCAAAAGCGATGATCGCCAGCTCCACCGCCCGACTCAAGGAGATTATGTGACCAGCTATATCGCGATTGATTGGGGTTCAACCAATCTGCGTGCCTGGCATTATCAGCAGGGTAACTGCGTTGATGAGCGCCGGTCAGAAGCGGGCGTCACGCGTCTTGGCGGACGCACGCCTGCAGAGGTCTTTGCCAGTGTGACAGACGGCTGGCCAGTGAATGATGTGCCGGTGGTGATGGCGGGCATGGTCGGTAGCAATGCAGGCTGGCTTACGGTGCCTTATCTGGCCTGTCCTGTGGCGTTGGATCAACTCAGCAGCCGCCTGACCCGCGTTGAAGATAAAGCGTGGATCGTGCCGGGATTGAGCGTCGAACGTGCTGACAACTACAACGTGATGCGCGGTGAAGAGACACAGTTGCTAGGTGCCTTCGCGCTGCAACCCGCTATGCAGTATGTGATGCCTGGCACGCATGCCAAATGGGTGCAGGTGGAGCAGCTGCGTGTGCAGGATTTCCGCACGGTGATGACGGGCGAACTGCATCATCTGCTGCTGAAACAGTCGCTAATCGGTGCGGGTTTACCCGAACAGGAAGAGAATGCCGCCGCTTTCCGTGAGGGCTTAGCGGTCGGCAGCCACGACGCATCGATCCTTTCCCGGCTGTTCGAAGTGCGTGCTTCTCATGTATTGGGCGCACGCGATCGCCGCCATATCAGCGATTTCCTATCCGGCCTGCTGATTGGTCATGAAGTGGCGCTGATGACGGAACACGCGGATCGCCGCCAACCGATCATCATTATTGCTGGAAATGCGCTGGCGCAGCGTTATCAGCAGGCGCTGCAATTTATCGGCATGGATTCAGTCACCCTGGAAGGCGACCGCGCGTTCCAGCATGGAATAAGGAGTATTGCAGATGACCTGGCACACTAAATTGCCATTGATCGCCATCCTGCGTGGCATCACGCCAGACGAGGCCGAAGCGCACGTGGGTGCCCTAATCGAAGCGGGTTTCGATGCCATTGAGATCCCGCTGAATTCCCCGGAATGGGCCAAAAGCATCGGCGCGATGGTGCAGACTTTCGGCGATAAAGCGCTGATCGGTGCGGGCACCGTGTTGCATCCGGCACAGGTCGATGAACTGGCCACGCTTAACAGCAAGCTGGTGGTGACGCCGAATACCGATGCGGCAGTCATCCGTCAGGCCGTGGCGAAAGGGATGATTGTTGCAGCGGGTTGCGCCACCGCCACCGAAGCCTTCACCGCACTGCAAGCGGGCGCCCAGGCGCTGAAAATCTTCCCATCGTCGGCGTTTGGTCCGGGCTACATCAAGGCCTTGAAAGCGGTGCTGCCGCCGGAAGTGCCGGTGTTTGCGGTGGGCGGCGTGACGCCAGAAAACCTGCATGAATTTTTGGCCGCGGGCTGCATTGGCGCAGGTTTGGGCAGCGATCTCTATCGCGCTGGCCAGCCGCTGTCGCGCACTGTGGAGAAAGCTCGCGCATTTATTGCTGCTTATAAGGATGCTGTACGATGAAAATAACCAAACTGACCACTTATCGCCTGCCGCCGCGCTGGATGTTCCTGAAAATCGAAACCGACGAAGGCATCGTTGGCTGGGGCGAACCGGTGATTGAAGGGCGCGCGCGCAGCGTCGAAGCGGCTGTGCATGAGTTGTCGGAATATCTGATTGGTCAGGACCCGGCACGCATCAACGATTTGTGGCAGGTGATGTATCGCGGTGGATTCTATCGCGGTGGTCCGATTTTGATGAGTGCCATCGCCGGTATCGATCAGGCATTGTGGGATATCAAAGGTAAAGCGCTGGGTGTGCCGGTGTATCAGCTGCTTGGTGGTCTGGTGCGTGACAGCATCAAGGCTTACAGCTGGGTGGGGGGCGATCGTCCGGAAGAAGTGGTCGACGGCATCAAGAAACTGCGCAAGATTGGCTTCGACACCTTCAAGCTGAATGGATGCGAAGAGATGGGCATTATCGACAACTCGCGCAAAGTGGATGCAGCGGTGAATACCGTGGCACAGATTCGTGAAGCTTTTGGCAAAGAGATTGAGTTCGGCCTCGATTTCCACGGCCGTGTCAGTGCGCCAATGGCGAAAGTGCTGATCAAAGAGCTGGAGCCGTATCGTCCGCTGTTCATTGAAGAGCCGGTGCTGGCGGAACAGGCGGAATATTATCCGCGTCTGGCGGCGCAAACCCATATTCCGATTGCCGCAGGCGAACGTATGTTCTCGCGCTTCGAGTTCAAACGCGTGCTGGAAGCGGGTGGCCTGGCGATTCTGCAACCGGATCTGTCGCATGCGGGCGGTATCACCGAGTGCTACAAAATTGCCGCGATGGCAGAGTCTTACGATGTAGCGCTGGCACCACACTGTCCGCTCGGCCCGATCGCGCTGGCTGCCTGCCTGCATGTCGATTTCGTTTCACGCAACGCGGTGTTCCAGGAGCAGAGCATGGGCATTCACTATAATCAGGGTGCTGAACTGCTGGATTACGTTATCAATAAAGATGATTTCAAAATGGATGATGGTCACTTCTATCCACTGAATAAACCGGGTCTCGGCGTGGAAATTAACGAAGAGCTGGTGATTGAAAGAAGTAAGAATGCACCAGACTGGCGTAATCCATTATGGCGTTTCCCAGACGGAACGGTCGCTGAGTGGTAATACTCGTCATAATTTAAGCGACAGATGCGTTGGCTGTGCTTACTCACCTTAAGTAAGCTCTCGGGAGTGTATTCCCATGCCACCATTCTGCACGTCGAATTATTTAGGGTATAAGAATTTATAAAATCTTTTAGATAAAGATATGCCGGTGAAATAAGGCATAGGACCTCGCTCAGCCTTTTTCCCGGCAAATGACATTTACCGCCTGTGCGGTTTTACCTTCACTATCCTTACCCTGCATTTGTAGCGGCGGGCATCGTCACGCCTCAACTACAAATATGATTACGGAGACACACCATGGATCTCTCTGCTGTTCAGGCCAAACCCACCCGGCGTCGTTACATTACGCTGCTGATGATCTTTATTACGGTGGTGATTTGCTATGTCGACCGCGCTAATTTAGCGGTGGCCTCTGCGCATATTCAGGAAGAGTTCGGCATCAGTAAAGCGGAGATGGGATATGTCTTCTCTGCCTTTGCCTGGTTATATACGCTATGCCAGATTCCCGGCGGCTGGCTCCTCGATCGCGTCGGTTCCCGCCTGACCTATTTTATTGCCATCTTCGGCTGGTCGGTCGCCACGTTATTCCAGGGTTTTGCCAGCGGATTATTATCGCTGATTGGCTTGCGTGCCATTACCGGCATCTTTGAAGCGCCTGCGTTCCCGACCAACAATCGTCTGGTCACCAGCTGGTTCCCGGAGCAGGAGCGTGCCTCTGCCGTGGGCTTTTATACCTCTGGTCAGTTTGTCGGTCTCGCTTTTCTCACACCGTTGCTGATCTGGATTCAGGAACTGTTGAGCTGGCACTGGGTGTTCATCATCACAGGCGGCATAGGCATCATCTGGTCGCTGGTGTGGATCAAGTTCTATCAAGCCCCAAGCCAGAGCAAAGGCATCAACCAGGCGGAACTGGACTATATCCGTGAAGGGGGGGCGATGGTGGACGGCGATGCTCCCGCGGCGAAAAAAACGCGCACCAAACTCACTGCCGCCGACTGGAAACTGGTGTTCCATCGCAAGCTGTGCGGCGTGTACCTTGGGCAGTTCGCTGTTACCTCTACGCTGTGGTTCTTCCTGACCTGGTTCCCGAACTATCTGACGCAGGAAAAACACATCTCCGCGCTGACAGCAGGCTTTATGACCACCGTGCCGTTTCTCGCCGCCTTCTTTGGTGTGATTCTTTCTGGCATCGTGGCCGATCGTCTGGTGCGCAGCGGGCGTTCCCTTGGTTTTGCGCGTAAAACGCCGATTATCTGTGGATTGCTGATCTCTACCTGCATCATGGGTGCCAACTACACCAACGATCCGGTGTGGATTATGACGCTGATGGCCATCGCGTTCTTCGGCAACGGCTTCGCCTCTATTACCTGGTCGCTGGTGTCGTCGCTGGCGCCGATTCGCCTGATCGGTTTAACCGGTGGAATGTTTAACTTTATCGGTGGATTGGGCGGCATCACGGTACCGCTGGTGGTGGGCTATCTGGCACAGGATTACGGCTTTGCCCCGGCGCTGGTGTATATCTCCGCCGTGGCATTGGTTGGTGCGCTCTCCTATATCCTGCTGGTCGGGGATGTGAAGCGGGTTGGGTGATCGATAACGTGCGATAAATGGCACCGCTACAACGCCCTGCGATGCGTAGCGGCGCCATTCATTGCGTGTCTGTTCACGATTTATCACGCAATCTGTCAGCCATACATTGCGCGATCTGTTCATGATTTATCGCGCAATCTATCACTCATTCCTGACGTGATCGATTCGTATTGAATTGCGCCAACTGTTCGCAAATTATTGCGCTGTGCCTGCTGCACCTCACCCCATAATCGCGTACTTTGTTCGGCAACTGTTGGATGTAAGGTTGCCTCATGTCAGAAAAACAACTCACCTTTGCACAGCGTCATCATCAGCTCACCAATATAAACGTCTGGACCGCGGACAGCCAGTGGCTGGCGTTTGATGTTCGTCCGTCGGGCGCGTCCTTTACCAGTCTGACCATCGAACGCGTCAACGTCGCGAGCGGTGCGGTCGAGGTGCTGTATCAGGCACGCGACGGTGCGCATGTCGGCGTGGTGACCGTCAGCCCGGATCTGCCGCCGCGCTATGTGTGCATTCATGGCCCTGAGCATCCCGATGCACACTGGCATTATGATTTCCATCATCGTCGCGGCGTCATTGTGCAGCAGGGCAATGCGGAAAATCTCGATGCCTGTGACATTACCGCACCTTATACGCCCGGCGCATTGCGCGGCGGCTCGCATGTGCATGTATTCAGTCCAGACGGATCGCGCCTCAGCTATACCTATAACGACCATGTGATGCATGAAAAAGATGCGCGTGAGGATCTGCGTAATGTCGGCGTGGCCGTACCGCTGCATCCGGTGTGTCCACCGAAACAGCATCCCCGCGAATACGATGGCAGCCATTACTGCGTGCTGGTAAGCCAAACCACGCGCGATCCACAGCCTGGCAGCGATCAGATTGACCGCGCTTATGAAGAGGGCTGGATTGGCGATCGTGGGTATCAGAAAGAAGACGGCAGCTGGCAGCGCTGGGCGCTGGCGTTTATCGGTGATACGCGTGCTGCCAACGGCGATAAAGTGCCGGAAGTGTTTGTGGTGGATTTGCCCGAGGCGCTGAGTGATTACGCCAAACCCGGTGCATCACCGTTACAGGGCACGGCGGATAAACTGCCTGCACCGCCTGCCGGTGTGCAGCAGCGCCGCATCACGCACAGTAAAGGGTTAGCATTGCAGCCACGTCACTGGCTGCGCGCGTCGCCGGACGGCAGCACCATCGCCTTCCTGATGGCGGATGAGCAGGGCCTTGTACAGCTGTGGTGTGTGTCGCCTAACGGTGGTTCACCGCGTCAAATCACACGGCTCAGCAGCACTATTCAGTCAGCATTCAGCTGGCAGCCGTCAGGCGAGGCGATCGCCTTTATTTGCGATAACAGCGTGATGCGCTGTGATGTGGCGACCGGGCACGTCACGCGTTTAACCAAACGCAGCGAGCAGCCGCCTTCCGGTGATGCGGTAGTGTGGTCACCGGACGGCAAACAGATCGCTTATATGCGGGAAATTGAGGGCTGGCGCCAGCTGTTCTGCGTCAGTGCGACGTCGATGGCATAGCGGCGGCAGTCGCCAGGCTGGCGTCAGTGCCAGCCAATTTTTCGCTTTGCAGCACACGGTCATGCGCCGAATCTTTGTCAGTGCGGAAGTAATCCCACGGCAACAGAATCGTATCCAGTACGGCGGAGAAGGGCAGATCGATCACCGCCAGCGGCTTTATCGCCCAACTGGTATTGTCATCGGCAATCATATCTGCGCTGGCGCGAGTGCCGGGATAATAACCCTGGCTGGCGCCAGTGTGAGACATGACGCTGGAGCAACCCGAAGTAGTCAAAACGCCGCAGACCAGCAGGCCGGTGAGCGGAAAGCTTTTCATCATTTTCATTTCATCATCCCTACAGCCATCACTTCTGGCTGGAGTGTGTCTCCTGCTGCAGCAAAGCTCTGTGGCGATGTCATGCAATGCAGGCGAAGAATTTCTGAGTGTATGCTATTTCGTCAAAATTGCTGTAAAAAAATACGCATTGCCCTTGAAAGCGATCAAAGCGCACCCATTTTTACTTCACGGTCGCGTTGCTGTTGCCGACAGGGGCAGCAGCGGGCCGCACAACCTGTCCATGGTGGAAGGTTGCCAAAACTTGCTGATTTTCAGGAGTCTTTTTATGCGTAACTTTGATCTCACTCCGCTTTATCGTTCTGCTATTGGTTTCGACCGTCTGTTTAGTCTGCTTGAGTCCAATCAGAACCAGGCCAATGGTGGCTATCCTCCGTACAACGTTGAGCTGGTGGATGAAAACCACTATCGCATCACCATTGCCGTTGCGGGCTTTGCCCAGAGCGAGTTAGATATTACCTCACACGACAATGTGCTGATTATTCGCGGTGCGCACCCCGAAGAGCAACCGGAGCGCAAATACCTGTATCAGGGTATCGCCGAACGTAACTTTGAGCGCAAATTCCAGCTGGCCGATCACATCGTGGTGCGCGATGCGCGTCTCGAACTGGGCCTGCTGAGCATCGATTTGGAACGCATCGTTCCTGAAGAAGCGAAACCGCGTCGCATTGAAATCCTGAATTAAGGATATTGTGTTGAGAAGAAAACGCCGCAGAAATGCGGCGTTTTTGTTTCTGCGGATCAGGTGCGCACCCATAATCGCTGGCTCACCATCCCGCCGAACACGTTCACCAGCAGGCCGAGAATAATCACTGACGCACCGAGAATTTCCTGCGCTGACAGGGTTTCGTCGAGTACCAGCGCAGCGCTAAGAATGCCCACCACGGGCACCAGCAGTGACAGCGGCGCCACGCGCCAGGTCTCATAGCGACCGAGCAAATTGCCCCAGATCGCGTAGCCGACAATAGTGGCAATAAACGCGAGGTAAATCAGCGCCAGCACCGTCTGCAACGAGAGATTCAGCAGGCTGGTGACGATCGCTGCCTCACCATCGAACCACCATGAGCAGGCGAAAAAGGGCACCACCGGCACCAGTGCACTCCACACCACCAGCGACATCACCGGCACCTTACGGTTACGCAGAATGATCTTGTTGGTGATATTGCCCAGTCCCCATGACAGCGCCGCCGCCAGCGTCAGCATCATGGTGGTGAGCGTAATCCCGGCGGTGGTTTGCCCCTCCATGCCCGCCGTTGCCAGCATAAACATGCCAAGTGTCGCCACTAAAATCCCGGCGATGTGGTTCCAGCGCAGTTTTTCCGCCAGTAACAAAGCGCCGAGCAGCAGCGTAAAGAACGCCTGTGCCTGTAACACCAGTGAGGCCAGTCCCGCAGGCATGCCGAGTTTGATCGCCAGAAACAGGAAAGCGAACTGACCAAAGCTGATAGTCATGCCGTACACGATCAGCCAGCGCAAAGGGATCTGCGGCCGCTTCACAAAGAAGATCGCCGGGAACGCCACCAGTGCAAAACGCAATCCCGCCAGCAGAAACGGCGGCATATCGTGCAGACCCAGTTTGATCACCACAAAATTCACGCCCCACGCCACCACTACGCACAGGGCTAACATCATATCTTTTACTGACATACTCGTTCCTTACTGCAGCCGTTTCAGGCAGTCGCCGTCATCGGAGTGGCAATGTCTGCACAACAGTCATCGCCGATAACACGAAAAAAATCATCCACATTCAGCGCCATGGAACGCTCCAGCGCGCCGGCGTTAAACCACAGCGTGCCGACATCACGCAGGCGCGCATCGACGCGCAGCGCCAGTCGGTCATCAAAACTAAAGGGCGGCACCGCGCCCATCACACACTGCGTCAGCTCCTGTGCTTTCTCTGGCGCGGCAAAACTCGACTTCTTGCCACCAATGGCGCGTGCCGCACTTTTGAAGTTGATCTTGCAGTCGCCCGGCACTATCGCCAGCAGGTAACGCGCATCGGCACCGTCAGGCATCGTCACTTCCAGCACCATGGCTTTGGCAGCCTGATTGAGATCGTTGCCGCGAATGCCGCTGATCACATCGGTCTGACCGATGGCCTCATGCTCCACCACGCGATAGTCTGCGTGGTGTTGATCCAGCAGGGTGGTGATTTTTTCATAGGTATTCATGTTCATCTCCTCGTCGAAGGCCCGGTATTAACTCCAGGCAATGGCGTGCTTCATTTTTTTGTCGGTCAGGCCAAAGAAAAAGCCCATGGTGATGCGCGTGTCGCCTTCCACGCGATCAATCTCGTGATAAAAAGCCGGATTAAACAGGTAGATATCGCCGCTGCGTGGGGAGAACTCACACGCCTCGCTTTGCTCAATCACGCCAGTCTGATAGCCGAGCTCACCCGGCGTTTTGAAGCGCTCATCCACCGGATGCCACTTCTTGTTGAAAATGCGCAGCTCTCCACCCGCATTGCACTCCTGCAAACAGACCACGCAGCTCAACTGATGCAGGATGTGGGTGACGGCCAAACCACTGCCCGCGGCATCGCGTACGATGTTGTCGTTATGCAGTGGATTGGCGACGCCATTGGCATGAAAGCGCACAATCGAACCCGCGTAATCGCCCAACTCCGGCTCGCGGGCAGTGTGCAGACTCTCCAGACGCAATGAGTGCTTCACCCAGTTGTAAACCTGATCGCGCAGGCAGTGCAGTGATGCTGGCAGTGCAGGCTGGATGTCGCGCAACTCGGTGAAGTAATTTTCGGGTGCGCGAGTGTGTTTAGCCAGATAGGGGCCGAGCGTGGTCAGTGCGCCATTTGGATAGCGCGAGACGCGCACCTGATCGCGGCACTGTTGCAGATCGTCCACCACCGCTTCGCGCACTTCAGGCGTCAGGAAATTGCGCAGCACCAACAGCGGCACGCGCGCGGTCACGATGTCATCCAGCCAGGTGCTTTCGACGAACATTTTTGGATGGATAACGCGTATCTGATTGAAAATGGCCATGCTGATCACTCCCCAAGTGGAAATTCATGAAGTTCATGGTTGTTCATGCGACGCCAGTCAGACGCCGTGCCCAGTGCAGCAATAGGTTCAGAAGAGATGAAAGTGGTGCTGTTATTTTGATAATGATGCAACGTGAAATAGTCAGGATAAGGGGTGTCATCGGGATGCCACTGCCACGCCCAGGCTTTATCCCGGGTGACAAAAATCGCATTAGCCGCACTGCCACCCGGTGCCACGCGCGCCATCTTGCTGCGCAGGTAGTCACGGGTAAAATCGGCAGGCGTCACCTGGTCGACGATATATTCAAGGTATTCGGCGGAGTCAAAGCGCGATTCCGCCATGCCCAGTTGCGCATAGACCGTGGGTAAAAAGCCGTTGTGCATCATGTACCACTGCGTCGCGCCGCTGGTGCGCCACAGCGGATGGGAAAACTCGATGCCGTGATTTTTGCTCAGCGTGGCGTGGCGGACATGTACCGCCAGAAAACGACTGTGACGCAGTGCATCAACGTCAATACCAGGCAGCGCATCAGCAAAGGTGCCAGTGCCATGCAGGGTGCGAATCTTTCCCTGATCCAGCCACAAACAGCCCCAGCCATTAGGGTGCTGTTTGATCGGGCCGTCATGCGTGGCGGTTTCGCCACAGCTCATGGCGCGTGCGGCGTCCAGTACCGCTGCCGCATCAAACTGGCCGCTTGCCAGAATCATTCTGCACATAGAAGATCTCTCCGGGGGGCTAAGGACGGAACGTCGAGAATCTGCTGGAACACCGCTAACACATCGTCACGGCTGTCTGCGGCAAGACGGAAGGTGGCGAGGATACCAGCATGACGGGTGAGGTCGGCGTAGAGCGAGGATCGCGGCGAAACGGCCAGCGCGGGCAGATTGAGCGGTGGCAATAACTGACCGCGCTGATGTTGGGCGATCCAGCGTTCCGCTGCGTCATATTGCAGGCGCTGACGCAGGCGCAGGCGACCAATGGCCTGGGCTTGCTTAGGGAAGTGCAGCACCGGCAAACCCCGTCCGGCTTCAATCTTAAACGCTACCTCCGCCCAGTTAATACCTGTGACTTCCTCGACCAGATTCACCACGCCCATGCCCGATAAGCGGAAACCCATTTCGAGGAAGTGCGGTTCACCGTTCACCATAATAAAATCGATGTGGAAGGCGCCCTGGCGATAGCCAAAGGTCTCACAGCAAAAGCTCATCAAACTGGCAAAGGCAGCAGGCAGCTGTTGTGCAGCCATCGCCACATGGCCGGATTCGTAAAAGCTGATACAGCCTTCTGCATCGATGTGGTGCTCGATCACCTTCTGACAGCAGGTCAGCGCCACCGCGTGTCCGTTATCCACCACACCTTGTAGTGAATATTCGTCGCCCGGCAGCCAGCTTTCGACAATAAAGCCGCTAAAGCCGCGCCCGCCGTAGTTCATGGTCTCCACCAGCTTGCCGATCACCGCATCGAGCTGGCTGGCCTCTTCCACCAGCCAGATCCCTAATCCGCCGCCGCCATCCACCGGTTTGATCACGCAGGGATACAGCAGTGCATCACGCGCGTCACGAATGCTCAGCGGTGAGGCAAAGAAGCGAAACTCCGGCTGTGGAAAGCGTGGCCAGGCTTTACGCAAGGCCATGCGCTGTGCGTACTTATCCGGCGGAATAAAGCAAGGTCCGGCATCCGGCCCGGCCAGCAGTTCGCGTACGCGACCGGCGCTGGCGTTGTAGGCTTCAAAGCCTGCCAGCACCACCTGAGGATGTTCCAGTAAGCCCGCGCGCAGACAGGCTTGTAACACATCCCACGGATTTTCCGGGCGATCGAGACGCACAATCAGATCGAACGGCAGCTGAATGCTTAAGCTTTGATAGTCGACAAAGTCGCCCATCTCCGCCAGCACGGTAAAATAGCCCTCACGTTTTGCCACCGCACAGTACGGATTTTGCCCGTCACGCGTGGCACCAATCTGCAGGAAAATCTTTCTCATCGCGTCGCCTTACCGGGTTATCGCCCGGAGATCACTTCAGTGACGATGTCTTGCAAGGCACCGTTGTTGACCTGAATCACTGCTTTGTGCGGATCGAAACGCAGCACGCGTGAAAGCGCATCGCCGCGCGTGCCATCCAGCAGCGTATTGACCTGTGCACTGCGCCAGCACTGGCGCATCTGTGCAATCGTCAGACCGGAGAGCTGCTCAAGCTGCTGTGCCAGCAGCAAATCATCGCTATCGCCGCATAGCAGCGCCCGCACCGCCTGTTCATCAGGCGCCTGATCGAGCTGTTGTAGCCAGACATTGAGCTGCTGGCCCTGCGCGATAAACGGCGAATAGATCATGCACACCAGCTGGGTTTCGTTGAGGCCAAACGCCTGTTCGGCAAACTGCGCTGCACGCTGGCGAGCACGTTCAATCGCCGCATCGTCCTGATAACGCGCCGCCATTTCCGCAATCAGTTGCGGCGGGAAATCTTTCTTCTCCATCAGGCCGAGCGCAAAGCGCACATATTCGCGAATGCCTTCGGCGTAGTTACGCTGCATCAGCGTCTCCGCTCGCAGACCGCGAATATGTGCCATTAACGTCGGGTTGCCGCAGTCCGATTCAGAGAAGCTGAACATCAGCTCATCAAAGCGGAAGTGCATGAACTCGGTGAGTAGCGACCAGTGCGCACCCGCTTCATAGGCGGTGTCCTGATAGATGTTGAAGAACAGCGGATCGCGTGCCAGCTGCCAGGTGATGCGATGGGCCGGGGTAACCTGATCGGCGCCGTAAATGTCGGCGAAATAGCGTTCTGCCACGCCATCCAGGGTTTGCAGGAAGCCGCTAAAGCCGCGCGATTTGTCGGCAACGGGCGCATCAAACAGGCGTGAAAGATGACGAGCCCAGGCGAGGTAAGCGGTTTGCTCCTGCGGCGAATCACCGGTGATGATCACATCCACGCCGCCCTCGTAGTGCGCGGCAAGGCCAAACGAGTTCACCATGCTGAGGTTGCAGGCGTTACAGAAAGTGGAGCGCGCATCGGCACGAAAGCGATGGCCATTCATCAGCACATCGTTGCGATTCTGCTGGCGCACGCTGTCGGGCATCGGCAGATGACGTTCGAAGTGGCGGATTTGCAAGCCATCAGTCACCAGGCATTCGGTAAAGTCATCGTTGTGGATCTGCAATGCGCGGTACACACGGTCGATATTGTCCATCACGCTGTCGTTCATCGCCGCATGACGATTGGTGCTGATGCGCAGCTGGAAGGTGCTGCCCTGCTGCTGCCAGATCAGCCCCTGAATGTAGCGCACATACGCCACCATATAGCTGCTGTCTTTCCCGCCGCCATAGGCGAGTAGCACTCGATTGTGCGCGGGATTGTCGCTATCGGGCAGGGCGGCAAGTAAGCGTTGAGAACAGCGTTGAGCAGAATCGATAATCGCGGGCGTGAGATAACCTTCAATTTCTCTCATCATGGTGGACAGATTATTCATTTTTCACTTCATCCTTTGGCTAATAAAATCGCCGTTACCGTGCTGGCGGCAACGGGCAGGAAAAAGGGGCCACGAAGTTGCAACGGAATGAATGTCTGAGGCTGAATTAACAGATGCAGCCTAAAGTACTTTGAATGTAATCTGATGGATACGCACAGATCAGCACGATATAGGGTGGAACAGATGGCGGATGGAACGGGTGAACAGGAGAGCCAGAGTAGTCGTTACCGTCAGATTGCAGAGCAGATAAAACAGGCGATTCACAGCGGATCACTGCCGCCCGATAGCCGTTTACCGTCGGTGCGCACGCTGGCGACGCAGTACAGCGTCAGCATGACCACCGCGCTGAAAACATTACGCACGCTGGAGGATGAGCACTACGCGGTGGCGCGTCCTAAGTCCGGCTTTTTTGTGGCACCCCTTAAGGCTCCGGTGACATTACCGGCAGCGATCAACAGCGAACAGCCGCGTGAAGTCGCGCCGCTGGATGAGCAAACCGAGCTGCATCTGGCCATGCTGGGCTCCGATTGTCGTGTGCGGCTGGATCTGGCCAATGGCGACATCTCGCTCTATCCGGTCAAGAAAATTGGATTGCTGATGCGCCAGATGGGGTACAGCAAACCGGCACTGCTCGGCAACACGGTGAAAGGCACCGGCTATGCGCCGCTCAAAGCCGAAATTGCGCGCCGTGCGGTGGATTATGGCTGCAATATCAGCGCCGATGACATCCTGATCACCAACGGTTGTATCGAAGCCATCTCACTGGCTTTGCGCGCCACCACGCGCCCCGGCGATATTGTGGCGGTGGAATCGCCGTGCTACTTCGTGCTGTTACAGATGCTGCACAACCTCAATCTGCGCGTGATTGAAGTGGAAGCCGGGCCGGAAGGTTACGTTAATGTCAGCAAACTCACCGCGCTATTTCAGCGTAAAGCGGTGCAGGCCTATCTCACCATCAACAACATCAATAATCCGCTCGGGAAAAGCATTCCCAACGAGCAGAAAGCCTATATTGCGCGTCAGGCTGATGAGAATGATGTGGTGATCATTGAGGACGATATTTTCGGTGATACGGCGTTTGGCGATCGCCGTCCGTTCCCGATGCGCGCCTTTAGCCCGAATGCCATTCTGTGCAGCGGCTTCTCGAAAACGGTGGCGCCCGGTATCCGCATTGGCTGGGTGCACAGCAGTAATTACATGCGCAAAATCGCCTCGCTGAAATACACCACCAGCATGGGCACCTCGGTGTTGTCACAGGCAGCGATTGCCGAACTGCTGCGCAGCGGCGGCTACGATGCGCATTTGCGCAAATTGCGTCGTGAGCTGAAGAATCAGATTCACCATATGCGCCAGGCGGTGCTGCGCTACTTCCCTGCGGGCACGCGCGTGTCAAATCCGGAAGGCGGCTATGTGTTGTGGGTGGAAATGCCTGTACAGGCGTTAAACGTGCGCGCGCTGTTTCTTAAAGCGCGCAACGCGGGCATCGGCATCGCGCCGGGCCACATCTTCGCCACCGATCATCGCTACGACCACTGTTTCCGACTGAACGCCGGTTTTGGCTGGAATGCGGAAGTGGAGGAGGCGATCAAACAGCTGGCAGCGTGGTGCCAGCTGTCATTAACGGCGGATTAAGCCTCGTTGCCAATCTTCTCCAGTTCTTCCGCCAGAATCTGCACCGCGCGTTCAATCTTCTCCGCATCCGGTACATAGTTCATGCGCATACATTGATGTGTATGCGGCCATTCTTGTTCCAGACCTGGGAAGAAGAAGTGGCCGGGCACCATCAGCACGCCACGGGCTTTCAGGCGCTGATAGAGCGCTTCGGTGCTGATTGGCAGATCGCGGAACCACAGCCAGAGGAAAATTGCTCCTTCGGGTTTGTGAATCAGACAGCGATCTTCCGGCAGATAGCGGCGCAGAATGGCAATCGTCTCGCTCACCTTGGCCTGATAAAACGGCTTGATCACCTCTTCCGACAGACGCAGTAAATCGCCGCGCACAATCATCTCTGTGGCAATCGCCGGACCGATGCTGCCTGGCGCTAAACTAATAATCCCATTCATGTTGCCAATCGCGCTGATCGTGCTCTCATCGGCAACGATAATGCCGCAACGTGCACCCGGCAGGCCGAGTTTCGACAGGCTCATGCACAGAATAGTATTCGGGTTCCACAACGGACGGGCTTCGCTGAAGATAATGCCAGGGAAGGGCACACCGTAGGCGTTATCGATCAGTAATGGCACGCCATGCTGTTGTGCCAGCGCATCCAGCTGCATCAGCTCGTCATCGGTGATCACGTTGCCGGTCGGGTTGGTCGGGCGCGACACACAAATCAGGCCCACGTCCTCATTCAGCGGCAGATGGTCGAAATCGACGTGATATTTGAACTGCCCCTCTGGCAGCAGCTCAATGTTCGGCCTGGCGGAAACAAACAGATCTTCTTCCAGTCCGGCATCGGCGTAACCGAGGTACTCCGGCGCCAGCGGGAACAGCACGCGCTTTTTACTGCCATCGGCGCGACGGCCAGCGAACAGGTTGAACAGATAGAAGAACGCGCTCTGGCTACCGTTGGTCAGCGCAATGTTCTGTGCGGTAATCGGCCAGCCCAGCTCGTCACGCAGCATTTTCGCCAGCGCATCCAGTAGCAGCGTTTTGCCACGCGGACCGTCGTAGTTGCACAGCGCTTCGCTCAGTTTGCCGTCCTGATGCATCTGCAGCAGTAGCTGGTTGAAGTAGTCATTAATGGCCGGGATCTGCGCCGGGTTGCCGCCGCCAAGCATAATGGTGCCGGGCGTGCGCAGACCTTCACCCATGTCTTCCATCAGACGTGAGATGCCGGAATGTTGAGTAAATTTGTCGCCGAACTGAGAAAAGGACATAGGAAGTTAAAACATTGTAATCGGGAATGGGCAACCACCATAGCGCCCGCCACGGGCAGGCGCAATGGCTAAAGCAGCAAGCTTAGGCCTGGATTTGCGGGTTAACGCAGTTTTTCTCGACTTTGCCGCTCAGCGCAGCAATCAGGTTATCCACCGCATCACGTGCCATACCGTAACGCGTTTCATGGGTGGCTGAGCCGATGTGCGGCAGCGCTACCACGTTCGGCAACTTAAGGATCTCCGCATCGGCAGGCACCGGCTCCACTTCAAACACATCCAGACCGGCTGCGTGAATCGTGCCGTCCTTCAATGCCGCCGTCAGCGCTTGCTCATCAACCACCGGGCCGCGACCTGCATTTATCAGGATGGCGCTGGGTTTCATCATCTTGAGCTGTGCAGCGCCAATCATATGATGTGTCTGCTCAGTCAATGGCAGGCTGATGCAAACAAAATCACTCTCTTTCAGCAGCGTTTCAAGGTCACAAGCACGCGCACCGAAGCGGGTTTCCGCCTCTTCATGCTGACGGCGTGCGTTATAAAGAATATTCATGCCGAAGCCGAAGTGCGCACGCTGCGCCAGCGCCAGGCCGATACGGCCCATGCCGAGAATCCCCAGCGTTTTATGATGCACGTCGATGCCGAAATGTTCTGGTCCGATGCTTTTCTTCCACTCACCACCTTTAACCCATTGATCCAACTCGGTGACGCGACGGGCGGTGCTCAGCACCAGCGCCATCATGGTATCGGCCACGGTTTCGGTCAAAACGGTTGGCGTGTGCATCAGCAGTACATTGCGCTGATTTAAGGCTTCGACATCAAAGTTGTCGTAACCCACAGACACGGTAGAACAAGCGCGTAAGGCGGGCATCTTCGCCAGCAGATCACCATTTACTTTACCGCCTGAGCCGAGCAAACCCTCGGCTTGCGCAAACTGTGCGGCATGCTGTTGCACGGTTTCGGGGGAGACGTCATGCACTTCGGTGACGGTAAAATGGGCATCCAGTTTAGCGCGCAGATCGTCTGGCAGGCTCTTATAAAGAATCACAGCAGGTTTCATCATTTGCTCCCTGTAGAACGTGTGACGGGCGACCTGAGCCGCCCGGGAAAGTCATTTCTTACGCTTTCAGGCGTGCTTCGCCCCATGAATCGGTGCTGTCTTGTTCTCCGCGGGCTTGACGATTAACGTCAGCCACACCGAGACCAGCAGCGCGGCACCCATAAAGATATAAGAGGCAGCAGGACTGCCGGTTGCGCCATTAAGATAGCCTACAATCCACGATCCGATGAAGGAACCGAGTGCGCCCATGCTGTTAATCAGCGCCATGGCACCGCCAGCAACGTTGCGTGGCAGCATCTCAGTAATCAGGGCAAAGAACGGGCCGTAAGGGGCATACATCGCGCCACCAGCAATCACCAGCAGCGCATACGACAGCCAGAAGTGGCTGGAACCGACCAGATAGGAGCCAAGGAACGCCAGTGCCCCAATCAGCAGCAGTGGCCAGACAAACAGCTTACGGTTTTGCTTTTTGTCAGACGCCCATGACACCACGACCATCGCAATGGTCGCCACCAGATAAGGCACTGCTGAAAGCCAACCCGCCTCGACCATACCCATCTGTGTGCCGTTACGCAGAATCGAAGGCAGCCACAGTACGAAACCGTACACGCCAATGCTCCAGGCAAAATATTGCATGCACAGAATGATCACATTGCGATTGCGGAAGGCTTCGCCATAGTTACGCACCGCTTTGATGCCTTCCTGCTCTTTCTGCAACTGCGCCTGCAGTGCTGATTTCTCTTCGTCGCTCATCCATTTGGCTTGTGCTGGCTTGTCCTGCACCAGGAACCACCAGGCCACGGCCCAGATCACCGCCGGGATGCCTTCAAAGATAAACATTTCACGCCAGCCGAAAGCATTAATCAGATAGCCGGACACCACCGACATCCACAGCACCGTGACCGGATTGCCGAGGATCAGGAAAGTATTGGCGCGCGAACGTTCCGACTTAGTGAACCAGTTACTGATGTAAATCAGCATCGCCGGCATCACCGCCGCTTCCACCACGCCGAGCACGAAACGAATCGCTGCCAGCATCGGAATGTTGCTTACCACGCCGGTTAATGAGGCACAGCCGCCCCACAGAATCAGGCACCAGAAAATCAGCTTCTTCACGCTGCGGCGTTCGGCATACACCGCGCCGGGGATCTGGAAGAAGAAATAGCCAAGGAAGAACAGGGCACCCAACAGCGATGACATGCCTTTGGTGATGCCGAGATCGTCATTAATCCCTGCGGCAGAGGCGAAGCTAAAGTTCGCCCGGTCCAGATACGCCAGACTGTAGGTGATAAACACGATGGGCATGATAAACCACCAGCGTTTTGGCGCGATTGTCTGCGATTTCATGGGTGACTCCTCTGTTTTGAGGCGGGCACATTCAATGGATGCGCCTCGAAATAATCGGGTTGTGTAGAGACAGACTGTTTCACCAGGTACGCGTTAATGCGTACCCGACCTGCAGGGTTGCCAATGAAGGCAACCGCTTGATTAAAAATCGCCCAGTGCCGCGCGCGTCGGCAGGCCTTCACTGTCGCCGGCGACCTGAATCGCCAGCGAACCAATCTTGTTACCGCGCAGAATCGCCTGTGGCAGCGATTTGCCTTCCAGCAGTGCGCTGATCAGGCCCACGGCAAAACCATCGCCCGCGCCTACGGTATCCACCACGTTATCGACGAGAATCGGTGCGACATTGCCCTTTTCACCGTCGGCAGTTTTGTACCAGGCGCCGTCGCAGCCGGTTTTGATCACCACAGCCCGTACACCTTTATCCAGATAGAAATCGGCGATGGCTTCCGGCTGGCGATAACCGGTGAGAGTAAAACCTTCTTTCTCACCCGGCAGCACCCAATCTGCGTACTCTGCCAGCAGATTCAACTGCTTACGCATCTCATCTTCACTGCGCCACAGCACCGGACGTAGGTTGGGATCGAAGGAGATGGTTTTGCCGCGTGAACGCATCTCTTTGGCCGCATGTTTGGTCAACTCAAGCGAGCTGTCAGAGATCGCCGCCGCCACACCGCTCAGGTGCAGGTGACGCGCGCCACCAAAATAATCCGCATTAAAATCGTCTGGTGACAGATGGCTGGCGGCGGAGCCGGCGCGGAAATATTCCACTTCAGGATCGGAACCGTCATCGACGCGCGACTTGAGCTGAAAACCGGTGCGATAGCGGGTATCGGTGGTCACACAGTGATGATCGACCTTCTCTTTCGCCAGCTGTTGCAGCGTAAAACGGCCGAAACTGTCATCGCCGACGCGGCTGACCCAGCCGACCTGTAAACCAAGGCGCGCCAGGCCGATGGCTACATTCAGTTCGGCACCGGCAATACGTTTGACGAAGCCTTCTGCGGCGGCGAGATCCCCGCTTTGCTGAGCGATAAACATCGCCATCGCTTCGCCAATCGTGACCACATCCAGTTGCTTCATCATCGACTCCTTATAGCGCACGCAGCAATTCAACGTAATGGCGTGTCACGGCCAGTAGATCTTCGCCTTCGAGCGGGAACTCAATGCCGCGCGGCGCATCAGCTGGCAGTGCGTTCAGCAATGCACGCCAGCTGCCGTCGGTTTCGTCCAGCGCCACCGCACGGAAGCTCTCGCCATGTGGCACCGCGGCTTTCACGTGAATGTAGCTGACGTAACGGCTGAGCTGCGCTGCGGCCTGCAAAGCGTCTTCGCCGGTCCACTGCCAGTTGCCCATGTCGAAGGTCATATCCAGCGGCAGGGCGGCATCGCAGGCACGATGGAAGAAGGTCTGCATCGGGGCCAGTTTGCTGTCTGGCGTTTGATCGTTTTCCACCACCACGGTTACCGGCGATGCGGCGAGTACCTCAACCAGCGCAGCGTCGGAGAGATCGACAAAATGGCCGAGGGCGATTTTCAAACGCTTAGCACCAATCTGTTCGGCTTCCAGCAGGAACTGCCCCAGACGAGGGTTGAGCGAGCCATCTTCCAGCCACAACGCTTCTGGCACCGAGTAGCTGGCACTCAGCTGTTGTTGAGCAATTGCCTCGTTGAGCGAGTGCAGTCTCAGCAGATCGTCCTCGCTGAATAGCTCACGACGGATTTCTACGCCATCCGCGCCAGCGGCTTTGATCAGCGGCAGCAGGGCGGTTTGACCACCTAACTCAGCGACTTTGTGCGTGCCGTAGGCGGCGGTGACCACGATGATTTCCGGATGTGCCATGTTGTCTCTCCTTTGAACTCGGAAGGATGCGGTCTGAGCCGCCCATTGTTTTAAATCGATGTCTTAAAAAAAACCTAAATGGAACCGGTTCCAAATGAAAGGAAGAGAGTGTGGAATTATGATCCTGCTCACGAAGTGAGCCAGAGAAAAGGGGATTAGCGCAGCGGCTGGCTGGAGCCGCGCACAATGAGCTCACCGGGGAAAACCTGCTCATTGATCGGCTGCTCATTACCGTCAATACGTGAGATCACCTGTTCCAGCGCCGCATAGCCAATTTGCCAGGTGGGCTGTTTCAGGGTGGTGATGCCCACGCCTGCCAGTGCAGCCCACTCCAGCTCATCAAAACCAAGCAGGCCAATGGTTTCACCCCAGCGCTGTTCGAGACGCTGCAAGGCGCGCGCCACCTGTAAGGTCAGCGCACCGTTAGCGGCCATCACCGCGCAGCGTTTGTCACTGTGGCGTTGCTGGAATGTCCGCAGCACCTGCTCCAGCTGTTCAGGCTGATGCAGGGGGACTTCGGCGTTTTCCGCCATCACGCCGGCGTGGGCTTTGCTGGTATCATAGAATGCGCCAAGGCGTTCACGGCGGGTGTTGACGCTACCTAAGGGTTCGCTGAGGAACAGCAGGGCATCGTAACCGTTGTCCAGCAGATGCTGGGTGGCAATTTGCGCGGCTTCGGGGTTATTCAGGCCGACCACATCACAGGCGAAGTCAGGGATTTTGCGGTCGATCAGCACCATCGGCAGCATCGACTGCTGCAGGCGCTTCAGCACCTCTTCGTGCATCCCGACCGCGTTCACCACGATGCCCTCAACCTGATAGCTGCTCAGCAGTTGCAGATAATACTGCTCGCGATCGACTTCGTTGTTGGTGTTACACATCAGCAGCGTAAAGCCCTGCGCACGGCAGGCCGCTTCGATACCGCTCAGCACATCCACGGAATAGGGATTGGTAATATCCGCGATAATCAGGCCAATTAGCCGCGTGCGGCCACGCTTTAGTCCGCGCGCCATCTGGCTGGGACGATAATCGAGGTCGGCAATCGCCTGTTCAATACGGGCTTTGAGATCGGGCGAGAGCAGATTCACTTCGCCATTAAGATAGCGGGAAACGCTGGTTTTACCGGTTTTTGCCGTGCGGGCAACGTCACTGATTGTGGCTCGTGGCGGCCTGGTCTTCATCGCGTACACCTGAATAATAAAATCAGGCGAAGACTATCACAGCGCGGCGCGCACGCAATCATTGTGCATCAGAAGTGAGGCGCAACATCGGTTGCCACAGCGTCTGGAGCTCCTCAAGCGGTGCACCTTCCAGCAGTTGCAGCACCATTTCGGCCACGCGTTCGCCGATGCGCTGCTGCGACAGTTGCAGAATCGCGTTCACCGGATGATCGATAATGGAGTCATGCGGCAAGCCATCATAGACATAAAGTGGGATCGCCCGCGCGCCGCTTAAACGGTCGGCCTGCTGCAACGCGATGGCCGCGCCTTCACCCAGCGGCGCACAATCCGTGATGATGGCTTGAGGCGCGATATCCTGCGCCAGCCAGCGCTGTGTTTGCTGGTAACCGGCACGACGTGTTACCGGCAGCGCGGCCAGCATCGTTGGCGCGATAGGTGGTTGATGCTGTGTGAGGGCATCGATAAAGCCGTGGCGACGATCGAGGATATACGTGCAGGGCTCGTTGCCGCCAAGATAGGCAAGCCTTGTCAGCCCTTGTTGCAGGCAGTGTTCAGCGGCCAGCAAGGTGCCTGCATGATTATCGTAATCAAACCAGGCATAAGGTTGCGGCAGCTGGCTGCGGCCCAGCGTGAGAAAGCGATAGCCTTTCTGCTGCAAACGCTGCAGACGGATATCATGCGGTTGGGTATGCGTCAGAATCAGTGCATCCAGCGCGCCACTGCGCAACAGGCGCATCAACGTGCGGTGCTTATCCTGCGGTTTATCCGGCAGGATCATCAGATCAATGTCGTGCTGAGCAAGGCGTTGATCCAGCGTCAACAGCATTTCACTGTAATAGCTGTCATTCAAAGAGGCGGTGCTGACCGGGAAAACCAGCCCGACGGCATTGGCGCGGCCGGTCTTCAGACGGCGAGCGGCATCATTCGGACGATAGCCGCGGGAAGTGGCTTCTTCTTCAATACGTTTACGCGTGGCGGCCGCAACATCGTCATAGCCATTTAGCGCACGACTCACGGTGGTAACAGAGAGGCCGAGGGCAGCGGCAATGGCTTTGAGCGACATGATGACGTTTTCCACTGATCAAATTTTGATCACGCTAGCATAAAGTATTTTACGGCTCTATTGGTTGACGATTATAGAGCGTTATCTGATACAAAAAGCGTCTAATGCGGTGTAAAAACGTGCGGAAACGCCGATCTGCAGAAGCAGACCGGCGAAGGGGATTAACCCAGTGGGCTCAGCGTGATCTCGACGCGGCGGTTTAGTGCTTTACCCGCTTCGGTGCTGTTGCTGGCCACCGGATTATCCGGGCCCATGCCCTGTGTGCGCAGACGGTTCTGCGCCACGCCTTGCAGAATCAGGCCGCTGGCCACACTCTCCGCACGCTGTTGCGACAGGCGCATATTCAGCGCGCGCGTACCGGTGCTGTCGGTGAAGCCCACCACATTGACGGCGGTTTTAGGATACTCTTTCAGCACCATTGCGACACCCGTTAAGGTGTTTGCACCTGCGGGTTTCAGGTTGCTGCTGTTGGAGTCAAAAGTGACGTTATTCGGCATATTCAGCACGATGTTATCGCCCTGACGCGTCACGCTGACGCCAGTACCGCGCATTTTGTCGCGCAGCTTCGCTTCCTGCACATCCATGTAATAGCCGACGCCACCGCCCAGCGCCGCACCGGATGCGGCACCAATCAGCGCGCCTTTGCCGCGATCTTTCTTGGATGATGACAACACGCCTACGCCTGCACCCAGCACGGCACCTAAGCCCGCGCCGATGCCGGATTTCCCGGCCTGCGATTCGCCGGTATAAGGATTGGTGGTACAACCGGACAGCACAACGCTGCCGCTGAGTAACAAGGCCAGCGTCAAACTACGCTTTTTCATTGAAAATCCCTCACAAAGTCACACGGGGAAAATGCCCCAAAACGGCACTATTATGCCGTTCAATAATGGGGAAATGCGTGAGGGTCAGTCTTAAAGTGTAAAGTTTTGCGTTAAAGATTATCGGGATGGCAGAAACAGCTGGTTTGATGATCGTTAATCAGCCCGCACGCCTGCAAAAATGAATGGCATGTTGTTGGACCGACGAATTTAAAACCACGCTTCTTTAACGCCTTAGAGAGCGCGATGGCAGGCTCGGAGGTGGTGGGTGCCAGCTTGTAATCGGCGAAACGGTGCAAAATCGGCTGATTATCGACAAATGACCAGATAAAGCGTGAAAAGTCTTCGCCTTCCGCTTCCAGCGCCAGCATGGCTTTGGCGTTATTGATGATCGCCTCCAGCTTGCCGCGATGACGAATTAATCCGCTGTCTTGCAGCAAGCGCAGCATGTCGGCCTCATCCATCAACGCCACGGCCTGAGGATCAAATTCGTGGAACGCGCGACGATAGTTCTCACGTTTCTTGAGCACGGTGATCCACGACAAACCCGCCTGTTGTCCCTCAAGGCAGATCATTTCAAATAAGGCCCGCTTATCAGTTTGCGGCACACCCCACTCATTATCGTGGTACGCCAGATAGAGTGGATCCTGTGTTACCCAGCCACAACGTTGCATATTACTCTCCCTAAGCATGAGGAAAATACAGTTAATCCCTTGACGTATTACAGAATCGATTAATAGTTAATCAATGGGTGCCGATAATCAATAAACCTGAATCTTAACGCCCGTTTCCTTTCTGGCTCGTCAGGAGTCTTTCATGTTGCAGAAAAGTGAGTGGACAGGCCAGCACAATCTCATGCTGGCTTTTGGCAGTGTGTGGCTGTTATTTGCGGCGCTGCCGGCTTACGCCTGGGATGAATCGGGCGCGGATTATGTGCCGGATTACAATGCGATACTTGCTGAAAAGATTTCCAGTCATCACCTGATGTTGACAGAAGATCGTGACATCAGCCTGATGGATGCCGCGCTTAATTCACCGGATGAGAGCGCGATGGTGCTGCACAGTGAAAAAGCCAGCGTGGGGAATGCCCCCTTTGCTAACCGCTATTCGGCAGGCTGGCAGATGCCGATGAGTGCGACGCTGCGCACCGGTCCGGTGGCGCAATTCGCGGTGGATGATTCGCGAGTGAGTTGCCCGAAGTGTGAATTTGTCGATGGCAATCACGCCGGACATATTGCCTCACTGGGCTGGCGCGTTGATTCCACCCTTGACTGGATTTCACCCTGGGCACAGGTTAGCTACAGCCATCAATTGAGTGATGAAAATGCGTCATCGCTGCGCGATCGCCCCGAGGAGATCGGCCATGAAAGCAACTGGGTGGATGTCAGCGTGGGGGCCAATGTGCCGTTTGGGCAAAATATGGCGGCTTTCGCCTCCTTCTCGCAAACCGGGGCGGTGGTCAGCGGTGAGCAGTTTATTTACAGCCTTGGCGTCAGCGCCAGCTTCTAAATCCTGCGCGATCCATCGCGTTAAAACAGGTACACTGACCGCTTAGCGCTGAATCTATCGGCGCTCCGGGTTGGTCAACGTCAGGTTTCTTCATGTCAGTTAAAATCTTATCTTCAACGCTGGTGGGGCTGGATGGCTTTTGCCAGGATCCGCTTGCCGTGTTGCAGCAGGCCGATAACGGCGTGCTGGCGGTGCTGCACAACAATGCGCCCGCTTTTTATGCGCTGACACCGCAGCGTCTGGCACAGTTGCTGGCGCTGGAAGCCGCAGCGCAGCAGCCAAATGATGTCACGCTGGATGACAGCCTGTTCCATAGCGATGCGGCACCGATTGCCACACCGGTAGGCAAGTTTGCCATGTACGCGGGCTGGCAGCCGGATCACGATTTTCAGCGGCAGGCCGCCATCTGGGGTGTGGCGCTGAATGAACCGGTCACCGCAGCCGAACTGGCTACCTTTGTGGCTTACTGGCAGGCCGAAGGCCGACTGTTCCATCATGTGCAGTGGCAGCAGAAACTGGCGCGCAGCGTACAAATGAACCGCGCTGCTAATGGCGGTCAGCCCAAGCGCGATATCACCCAGATCAGCAATACTCAATATGATATTCCCGATGGATTCCGAGGTGAGTGATGAAAACGCCGAACGATCTTTTCAGTCGCCTGAAAAAATTTATGCCTGCGGATGTGCAGCCGAAATTTAAAAACGGTGAAGAGCTGCTGGCGTGGAATCAGGAGCAGGGCCGTCTGCGCTCTGAAGCCATCGTGCGCGAAAACCGCGCCATGAAAATGCAGCGTATCATGGGGCGTTCCGGTATCCGTGAGCTGCACATGAACTGCTCGTTTGATAACTATCGTGTCGAGAATGATGGTCAGCGCAAAGCACTCGCGCTGGCGCGTGAGTATGCTGCCGGGTTTGACAACAGCATCGCCAGCTTCGTGTTTTCTGGCCGCCCTGGCACCGGGAAAAACCATCTGGCCGCCGCCATTGGTAACGACCTTATTCTGCGTGGCAAAAGCGTATTGATTGTCACCGTGGCGGATTTGATGTCGAGCATGAAAGGCACCTTTAGCGGTGGCAGCGACATCACCGAAGAGCGCTTGCTGCAGGATCTCAGCCATGTGGATCTGCTGGTGATCGATGAGATCGGCATGCAGAGCGAATCCCGCTACGAAAAAGTGATCATCAATCAGATTGTCGATCGTCGCTCATCGTCAAAACGCCCAACCGGCATGTTGTCGAATCTGGACCCGGCGGGAATGAACGGCTTATTAGGTGAGCGCGTGATGGATCGTATGCGTCTCGGCACCAGTTTATGGGTGCGTTTCGATTGGGAAAGCTATCGCAGCCGTGTACGCGGTGATGAGTATTGAGTCAGGTGGGCGCGCGATGAAAGTAGCCGGTAAAGGCCCCGCATTACTTCGATTAAACAACCTTAAGCGCGTGATGACGCAACTGCGTAGCACACGTATTACTTCCCGCCAGGATATCGCGCTGGCGCTGCAGCTGAGTAAAAACACCGTATCCCTGATTGTGGATGATTTGCTGGCGCAGGGCCTGATTCACGAACTCGGCCCGGTGAGCGTGGCAGCGGCTGGACGCCCAAAAATCGAAATTTCGCTACGCGCGGAAAAGCTAAAAAGCGCCGGCATCATGGTGGAGCGCAACGCCATTCACTGGCGCGTCTGTGATTATTTCTCGCAGGTGATTGCGGAACAGACCTGGCAAACGGCGACCGCCGATCCTGAGCAGCTGCTGCGTGAGCTGGAGGAAGTGTGCCAGACCTTGCACGCCGCGCATCCTGAACTGCTGGGCATCGCCGTAGGCTTTCCCGGCATCATCGATCCACAGCGTGGCCGGGTGCACTTTTCCGCCCATCTTGGCTGGCAGGATGTCGATGTTTTGACGCCGCTGGTCAGCGCCTGCCGTTTGCCGCTGCGCATTATGCATAACGTCAAAGCCGCTGCGCTGCTCTCGGTGGAGCAACTCGATCTGGATAGAGCACAAAGCCATTTTTATCTGCGTATCGGTGAAGGGGTTGGCGGTGCGCTGGTGGAACAGGGCGAAGTGTTTGTCGGCAGCAGCTGGACCGCCGGGGAGATTGGTCATTTGCAGGTGCAACCGAAAGGGTTGCGTTGTAGCTGTGGACGTTCAGGCTGCCTGGAAACGCTGATCAGTCAGCCCGCAATTCAACAGCAGTTGGGGCAGCGTAAAACAGGACTGCGCTGGCAGAATGCCGCCAGTGAACCGCAGATCGTGAGTGAAGTGATGGCGTTAACCGGTCAACATTTGGGCCACGCCCTGAGCCATGTGATGCAGCTGGTGAACCCGGCGAGCATCATTATTGATGGGCCGTGGAATACGCATCCTGCCTTTATCCAGGCGGTTGAAGAAACGGCGCAGGCCAGCACGCTGGCCTTTACCTTCTCCCACACGCAGCTGCATTTCCTGCCGCAGCGTATTGATCCTGCCAACGGTTTGGCGCTGGCGGTGATTGAGCAATATGAGCGCGCCATCTCTTAGGCGCGCTTCATCACATTAATGCCGTGGAATATCAAATGACTCGCTGGGTTTGGCCGGCGAGGTGCTCTGCGGCAGTTCCGCTTCGACGTTAAACTTCTCCAGCACCAGCCCATGAATTTTCTCCAGCGACACGCCCGAGGTCTCTGGCAGGTAGCGGAAGGTAAAGAAGTACATTCCCAGAGAGAAAATCGCGAACAGCAGCAGAGGGAAACCACCGTGGAACAGATCCAGCAGCATCGGGCTGCTGTTCATGATCGGAAAAGTACTGCTGATCACAAAGTTCGCCAGCGACATGGCACAGATGGAAATCCCGACGCAGATCGAACGAATTTCGGTAGGGAAGATTTCGCCCAGCACGGTCCAGACAATCTGGCCCCAGGTCATGCCAAAGAAAATCATATAGGCAAACAGACCCACCACCGCCAGCATACCCGGCAGGTGATAATAGAACGCGATGAACGAGTAAGCGAGGCAGATGCAGGAGGTGATGGCCCCCAGCAGCAGCAGCTTACGGCGGCCAATTTTATCAATCACCATCATGCCCGCCAGCACGCCAATAAACTGACAAATCGACAGCCAGAAGGTCTGCAGCAACGCCGAATCGGTGCTGCCCGCCACGTTCTTCAGCAATGTCGGACCGAAGTACTGAATGACGTTAATGCCGCTGATCTGGTTACCGACCGCCAGACCGATACCGATGATCAACAGCGGAATGGTGGTTTTATCCAGGCGCAGGCGCGATTTATGTTGATGCGCGGTTTTGTCTGAGAACGAGTGTTTGATTTCATTGAACACGCTCTCGGCATGCTCGCGGTTGGAAATTTTGGTCAGCGTATCCAGCGCTTCATCGTATTTGCCCTTGAGCACATTCCAGCGCGGAGATTCCGGGATAAAGGCGATGAAGAAGATGAACAGCGCGCAAGGCACCAGCGCAGTGGCCAGAATATAACGCCAGCCCATGTTGATCATCACCTCGGGCAGCGTCGATTTGGTGATGAAGTAGTTGGTCAGTAACACCACCGATTGTCCACCGACACAGCATACCGCATAGAGTGCAGTGGTACGGCCGCGAAACTTCGAGGGCGACAGTTCCGCGAGGTAAATCGGCGAAATCACCGAGGCGAGGCCAATCGCCAGCCCACCAATGATGCGGAACAGCACAAACACCGTGAAGTTGTGGGCGATGGCGGTGCCGATCACCGAAACGGTGAACAGCAGTGCGGTAATGGCGAGCGATTTTTTGCGTCCGAGTTTGTCGCTCAGTCGCGGGGCAATAAAGCAGCCCACTAAGCTACCCAGCAGAATGTTGGAAACAGCCCAGCCGGTTTCTGCGGGGGTTAACTGGAAATATTCACTTAAAGGTTCGATTGCACCGGAGATAATTGAAGAGTCATAGCCCATTAGCAGTCCGCCAAATGCCGCGACGGTACAGCAGAGTATGACGTACTTCATGTTGTAGCGTTTTTGCCTGGTATCCATTGTTATAGCCCCTTGTCTCTACGGCCTGAACGTTACGTGTTCAGAAAGAGGAGTGGTGTAGGTTATCGATGTTCAGCGTTTTTCACTCAAGGTCATCATGTTGGAATATATGTTCTAAATGATGGTTTTTGGATCATTTTTTCCAGAAAGTGTGAACGACGTTGCGAAAATTGCTGATGGCAATATTCACGGTAGGGCCATATTTGGCTGAAATGATAGGTTTTTTATCAGAGGCGAGAGGCATGATATGACTATTCTTGTTTTTTCTTGCAACGGTGTGAAATTTTTATTCTGTAATGTGACGCTGATTTCTCTCCTTGAGGGAGGTTAAGCGTAGGTTTCATTTTTTGCCGGGCAACGGGCATAATACGTTGATTGACAGGCCATCTTTGCGGACGTCGCAATGAAAACGCAGCGCATCACTCTGGACGATATTGCTACCCTGGCGGGCGTCACCAAAATGACGGTAAGCCGTTATTTACGTACCCCGGAAAAGGTTAAAACGGAAACGGCGGAGAAAATCGCCAGCGTCATGGCTGAAATCGGCTACGTCCCCGATAGCGACAACACCACCGCAACCAAACAGAGTCAGCCACGCATCGGCGTGCTGGTTCCTTCGTTTAACAACCAAATCTTTGCCGATCTGCTGGCGGGCATTGAGTCGGTCACCAGTGCGCACGGCTATCAGACGCTGGTGGTCAATTACGACTACAACGCCCAGCGTGAAGAGGAGCAGATCGCCACCGTGCTGGCGTTTAATATCAAAGGGCTGATCCTCACCGAATCCGTGCACACGGTGCGCGCCGAGAAATACCTCAATGCCGCCAATATTCCGGTGGCGGAAGTGATGGGGCTGACGGAAGCCAGCGGGCGGATCAACGTCGGTTTTGATAACTATCGCGCCGGTTACGATATGACCTCGATGCTGCTGGCCAGCGGCAAACAGCGCGTCATCTATTTTGGTTCGATGTCCGATCGCCGCGATGAGCAGCGCTATGCGGGTTATCGTGATGCGGTAGAAGCGGCGGGCTTCCCGGCGGGAAGAATTGTGCCGAACAAGGTCTCTTCAGTATCGATTGGTACGGGCATGATGACGCTGGCACGCCAGCTCTATCCGGAAATGGACGCGATTCTCTGCACCAATGATGATTTAGCTGTCGGCGTATTGCAGGAGTGTCAGGCAGCCGGAATTGCCGTGCCGCAGACGATGGCGATTGCCGGTTTTCACGGGCTGGAGATTGGCCAGGCCACCACGCCGCGTTTAGCCAGCGTGATCACGCCACGTTTTGAGATGGGTAAAGTCGCCACCGAGATTGTGCTGAAGAAGATTAACCAGCAGCCGACTATTGAACAGGTCAATCTGCATTATCGACTCTCGATGGGAGCGACTATCTAATTACGACAAACCCCCTTCAGGTTGCCCGGATGGGGGTTTTTTAATGGCCTGACTATTCAGTCAAACGGGTCAATCACGCGCGGTGGTGGTTGGTGGCGTAATCGATGGCTGAGCGTGATGCGCTCGTTTCAGGAAACGACTCTCCAGCAAATTCCACGAGGTGTAAGCCAGCGCGAGCGTAATCACGATGGTCAATCCCAGCCCCAGGAAGGCATTGGTATCGAACACGCCGAAATGTTGCAGGACCTGCATGATCGGCCAGTGGTAAAGATACATGCCATAGGAAAGATCGCCGTACTGACTGATTTTGATCTCTTTGCACAGATTGGTGCAGAACAGAATCACCACGGAAGAGAACGCTACTGGCTCGACAATAAAGGCATAATCGGTCGACTTAAACAGCAGGAACACCACCAGAGAAATAATCGTAATCTCTTTCAGGCGATCAAAGGTCGGTTGGTGCACCGCCAACAGGCTACCAAAGAAGAAGTAAGATGAGAGTGCGACAAACTGCTTCGCTAAAGTATCGGCTTTCGGACCGGTGTACACCGAAGTGAAGTAGAAGAACCAGGCGCATGAGATAACGAAGATCGCGCCCCACACTTTAAGAGGGTTTTTCTTCATCATCGGAACAATCAATGGCAGCAGGACATACAGCGTCAACTCAGCTTTGATGGTCCACAGCGATCCATCCATCGGCTGATTCGGGTTGTTGGTGAACACGCCGGGCAACGACGCCTGAATGAAGTTTAGGAAAGAGAAGTTAGCGACGAGATACTTGATAGTTTCTTTATTTTTCAGGAAATCCATCAGCGGTAGCGTCGTAAGGCACATCCCAATCACAAAGCACAGAATGATGACAAATATATAAGCCGGCAAGATACGTTGCGCACGCTTAATAAAATAGGACGTGAGTGATTTGCTTCTTAAGTAACTTTTTGCAATAAGAAAACCACTTATTGCGAAAAACCCTTTTACTGCAAAGTCACTATTTAGGAAGTGATCGAGAAAACGAATGTCGACGTTTCTGGTTACTTCTGCGCTATGCACCAGCATCACGATAAAAGCGAGAGAGAATCGGACGATGTCAAAATTGTTTTTTTCGTTCATATTTGCGTTCTTTCATTGAGTGACGTCGCGCCAGAAAAATCAGGGGAAAACAGGTATCGCTCTAATAAGAAAACTCCGAACTCTGCTGGCGCAGATATGAGCCTATTAGAGGTTTAAAAAAATCAAAAAGCAAGCAATGACCAGGGCCATAAAAACATTCAGACTTTCCTTATGCGTCCATCAGTTTTATCTGAGATTAAAAGAAAAAACGCTAACCAGAGGTTAGCGTTTTGGCGGCTTAGCGGAATATCTTAAAGGTTTGCGAAACTTCATAACCGGTAATCGACTGTTTGCTTGAGATGGTATTGTAGTATAGATAATAGAGCACCATTAACACCGTCACGCCAACAGCGAGCAGTTTTTTCAATTTTTTGGTTTCCCAGATACACAGGGAAATAAGCACCGGTTCAACTTGCAGCAGGAAGTTCGCTAAACGACCGCCTGATGCATAATCCTGCAGCGCCATCCTCAGTCCCGCACCAAGCGCGAAGGTAATGACCAGGATGTAATAAGTATTAAACTTTACCGGATCGAAGTTTTTGATTCGGTCACTCAGCAGCAAAAAGCTGAAGATAAACACAAAGCCAATATTCTTCAGGTTTGATAGGGTAAAAATCCCCTGATCCTGCGTTGATTCCTGATTAGCATAGCCCATGGCCCTGTCACCTAATCCGCCCAGATGACTGGACAGCAGTGCGATCAGCGCTGAACTCCCCATAAAGGCGAGAGGTAAACTGGCGACGACAATGATAATAGGAATGTATTTGTTTTTCCTGACAATCATCGCCATCGGAATCAGGAGAGCAACAATCCCTGTGGCGTGACTGATGAAGGAAAGAATAAAGGTGGTTATCATCCCGGATTTACTACGACGGGACATGTGATAAACAAAGCCCATTAAGAAGGCGGAACATAAGCCAAATCGAATCTGGTTCATGTCTTTGTTGATAAATAAGTGCGCGGAGTAGACTGCTAAGGCGACAATTGGCAACGGTGTCAGTTTACGGAAATACCATGCGTTAACGCACACGGCAATCACAGTAAAGACATACATAAAGATATCGGGGTTAACAGTAAATATACGCGTTAATCCCGCAATCGCATATATCGCCGGTTCGTAACGGAATTCATCCGCGGTGCGCCAGAATCCTTCAATAGTAATTTTATCGACGAAATGAACAAAGAAATCACGATACTGGAAATCATCGAGTCCCGTACCCAGACCACGAATGCCGCCGAAAGTAAAAAGCACTACAACGGCAACAAAATAAACGTATGATCTGATTTGTGCTGTGTTTTCATTTTTACTTAACATGACTTCGACGAGAGCGACAAAAGTCAGGCTAAGACTTATGATCCAGTAAATTCCCATGGTCACAGATTCTTATAGTTTAAAATTTACTTATAACATATGGCCTTGTTGCCGTAAACATGAGAAAAGTCTAATTTTTTCTGGTCCGGTATTATACTGAATGCAGGCAGGGGATATTATTTGTTACTTTACTCAGGCTGTTCATTTAATTTGGTTCTCTCTGGGGTAAGTGTTGCGCTGCAAAGCTTGAGGTTTTCAATCGGCTTTGCCATTTGTCACTGTTTTTATTCAGGATTTGGAGCCATCGAGATGAAAACACCTCAATTAACTGCTCTTCTTTTTCTTCTGTATCTTCCGGCTGCGTTTGCCAATAAGGAAATTCCTATCTGGCCAAATGAAGTGTCAGTAAATAATAAATTTATTAATTTCAGTAAAAACCCGGCCATCAATAATCGTGCTGTCACAAATGTCGATTCTCCAGAAATGATGTATGTTCCTCCAGCGGGAAAGAATAATCACTCTGCTGTGTTAATCATTCCTGGTGGGGGTTTTTCTTATATAATGCAGGATGCTGAAGGGCTGGATGTCGCAAAAGTGTTGAGCCAGAAAGGTTATTCCTCATTTGTTTTAATTTATCGAATGCCGCACGGTGGTTCAGAGGTTAACCGCAATAATGCATTTTCTGATGCACAACGAGCCATGCGCATGATTCGCGGCAATGCGGCGAATTATCATATCGCCGCTGATCAGATTGGCGTGATGGGCTTTTCAGCTGGTGCCTTCCTTGCTGCCAACCTCAGCAACAATGCGGATGCCACCAATTATTCCGCAGTAGATAAGCTGGATCAGATTCCGGCACGACCAGATTTTAGCGCCCTGATCTATCCGGTGCTGTCGTTAAAAGATGGCGTGACGCATGTCGGTACCCGCACGGCGATGTACGGCAAGGATATCAGCGAGGCGGTGATCGATCAGAATTCACAGGAAAACCGCGTCAGCGACAAAACTCCCCCGACCTTCCTGGCACAGGCGCTGGATGATGGCACCGCCTCCCCCAGAAACTCCTTACTGATGTTCGACGCGCTACGTAAAAACAAGGTGAAGGTCGAGATGCATCTTTTCCAGCAGGGCGGCCATGGTTTTGGTACCGGCGAGAAAAAGAATATCCCCGCCAAAAACTGGCTGACCCTGTTCAGTGACTGGCAGGCGAGTCTGGTGAAGCCATAGCAAAAAGGCGGGATAAATTGTTGCTACCGGGCGGCTTTGCTACAGTGTCGTGAACTTTAGAGGAATGATCCATGCCCCGCGACAACCGAATGTCCCGCTCACTGCACTCCTTAATTCATCTTGATCGGCACGTTAAACGCGCCACCTCGGAAGCGATGGCGAAGATGTTGGGCACCAATCCGGTGGTGGTACGCCGCATGATGTCTGGCCTGCGCGAAAAAGGCTATGTGGTCTCGGAGAAGGGGCACGGCGGCGGTTGGGAGCTGCGGGTGGAACTCAGCGCGATTACGCTACTGGATGTGTATCAGGCGATTGGGTCGCCTGCGCTGTTCAGTATCGGGCCTGCTGCCGATCCTTCGCCGTGTTTAGTTGAACATGCGGTCGATGAGCGTCTGGATCAGGCGCTCCATGAAGCGGAAGTGCTGCTGCTTCAACGCTTTAGCCACATCACCGTGGCTGATATTGCCGATGATTACCTCAAGAAAATGGCAAAACTGGGGCTGGAATCTGAGCCCCATCCGCTGTGCAGTGAATAACCTCAATCCTGCTTCTGCAAAGTGATCTGCGCATTGTGCTTCATCACATGCGTGGTGACCGCTGCCTGGAACACTTTGAACATCAACCCGTTGATAAAGGTGGTCAGGGTTAAGGTAATGAACGCGGTCATCACCCAATCAACGAGTGCCATCTCGCTGTGCAATAGCGCAGGGCGATAAATCACCATGCCCGCGAGCACCGTCCAATGGCTCATGCAGTAAAAGCAGTGGAACAGATGGCCGAGCAGCGCGTGCTTTTTGGCGGCCCACGCGCGTAAGCCAGCAAACAACTCGGTTTGCGTGAGGGTCATCGCGATACTGGCCGCTGCCAGAGCTATCGCGACACAAGTTCCCACGTCTGAAGTCATCCAACTATTCATACATTCTCCTGTCAGGCATTTGTCATGTAACTTACAATATTACATGATGGTGTAAGCTGCAAGCGTCGGGTCAGAACGACAGCCATGAAAGTTTGGCGAGATATCGTTATTTATTGGCTTTAACGCTAAACATAGCCAACTGAAGCTTTTTTATAATGCTGCTGACTTTTTAATCCGCCATCAGGAGGAAAGATGGATATTCAGGCAGCTTGTATGCATCAACTGATGCTCTGGATCGAAGACAATATTGAACAGCGACTGACGCTGGAGACGGTGGCGCGTCGTGCGGGCTATTCGCAGTGGCATCTGCAACGCATGTTCCGCCACCATACTGGTATCGCGCTGGGCAGCTATATTCGCGAGCGTAAACTCACGGCATCGGCGATTGCGCTGATGAACGGTCACATGCCGTTGATGGAGATTGCGATTAAGTATGGCTTTGAGTCGCAGCAGACATGGTGCCGCACCTTCCGCCGCATGTACGATCTGCCGCCCGGTGCGTTTCGTCGCAAATATCATCACAGCCTGCCAGCGATCGATGGACCTACGAGTCTTCTGATGCTGCAACCGCAGACGCGTCAGGCGGCGTAAAGTATTTGCCGGGCGTGGAACCAAAGGCGCTGCGAAACGCGTTGATGTAACTGCTCACGCTATCAAAGCCGACCTGCCACGCTACCTGCTGCACACTTTTTCCGTCGGCCAGTCCTTCCAGTGATTTCAACAGTCGCGACACCTGGCGATAGCGCGAGAGGCTCATGCCCACCGCACTGGCCCAGTGACGGCTCAGGCTACGTGGACTCAACCCCGCCCACTGTGCCAGCTCGGGGCCAGTGCGGGTATCCGCCGGATTATCCATCAACAAGCGCGCAATCTGCCGCAGGCGTGGCTCTTCGGGGAGTGGCAGCGTCAGCGCATGCTCGGTGGATTCATACAGCTCATCAAGAAACACATCGCATAATCGGTTGTAACGATCGCTGCCCCAGCTATCCGGCGACAAACTTGCCAGCCGCTCAGCCAGCGGTTCCAGCACCGAAGGGCAGGAGAGTAGCACCGGATGTTTTGGCAGCGGTGCCGTCAGCGCTTCATCCACCAACACCGTCCAGCCGAGCACGCGACCTGGCCCGATAATCGCGTGTTCGAAGTGCGGCGGAATCCACCCGACCAGGCGCGGCGGATTGGCGAAGATGCCCGAGGGCGTGTTGACCGTCATCATCCCTTGCTTCAGGCAGTAAAGTTGTCCGGCGGCATGTCTGTGGGTGCGGCTTTCTCGATCAAGCTGTTTCGATAATGACGCCGCAATCACTTTGGGTGCATTGGGTTGCAGCAGTTTTTTGCGCAGCTCATCCGCACGCGGATCGCCAGAGAAGGTGAGGTTGTCGGTGGGATGGATGAGCATGGGTGATTCCGCAATAGCCAGCGTGAAAGACAGTATAGAATCATGAACAAGCTGATTTTTAAACAGAGCTCAGTTGTTCGGTTTTACCGAATAACTGCATTGTGCAGGCGAGGTAAAGAGATTGGAACAAGTGGCGGAGGATAGTGCAGAAGTAAAGTGCCAACCTTGCTCTACATCCTCAGGCTGAAATTTTCCAACTTGTAATGATGACTTACAGGTTGCCTAAGCCAATCATTTAGAAATGAGTAACAGTAAGAGGAAGGTGGCGGAAGATCACAGGAGTCGAACCTGCCCGGGACCGCTGGCGGCCCCAACCGGATTTGAAATCCGGCCGCCTCACCGGAGACGACGATCTTCCTTTGAAGATGCCGCGCAATTATAGCGACAACCCAGCGCGAAATCTTGATCTTAGCCGTGCGCTACAGCACGTTCTCACGCTCTGATATGAAGCGTCGCCGCGCAGAGGTGATTAAATTCTCCACCTAAGGCTACAGTTATGATTTCTCACTGCATCAGGAGCTGAACATGGTTATCGGGATTGATTTAGGCACCTCTGGCGTCAAAGTGGTGTTGCTGGATGCGCAAGGGCAGGTGATTGCCGTGGAGAGCGCGCCATTGCAGGTATCGCGTCCACAGCCGTTGTGGAGTGAGCAGGATCCCGAAAGCTGGTGGAGTGCCACGGACAAGGCGATGCAGGCGCTGGCGCAGCAGCACGATCTCAACGGCGTGAAGGCCATTGGTCTGAGCGGTCAGATGCACGGCGCCACGCTATTGGACGCTGAGCACCAGATACTGCGTCCGGCGATTCTGTGGAACGACGGGCGCAGCAGTGAGCAGTGTCGGGAACTGGAGCAGCGCGTGCCCGATTCGCGCCAGATTACCGGCAACCTGATGATGCCCGGTTTCACTGCACCCAAATTGTTATGGGTGCAGCAGAATGAACCCGGTGTGTTTAAACGAGTGGCGAAAGTCCTGCTGCCCAAAGATTACCTGCGCTGGCGGATGAGCGGTGACTTCGCCAGCGACATGTCCGATGCAGCCGGCACGATGTGGCTGGATGTGGCACAGCGTGACTGGAGTGATGCCCTGCTCAGCGCCTGCGATCTCAACCGCAGCCAGATGCCCGCGCTTTATGAAGGCGATCAGATCACTGGCACTTTGTCGCCTGACGTTGCCGCACGCTGGAAGATGAACGCGGTGCCGATCGTGGCGGGCGGCGGAGATAACGCGGCGGGTGCGGTGGGTGTCGGCATGGTGGCGCCGGGTCAGGGAATGTTGTCGCTTGGCACATCAGGCGTTTACTTCCTGGTCAGCGACGGCTATCTCAGCAACCCGCAGCAAGCGGTACACAGTTTTTGCCATGCGTTACCCAACCGCTGGCATTTGATGTCGGTGATGCTGAGTGCCGCATCCTGCCTTGACTGGGCAGCCACATTAACCGGCTGTAAAGACGTGCCTGAGCTGCTGGAGGAAGCGGAAAAAGCCAGCAGTGAAGCCGCACCGATTTTATTTTTGCCCTATCTGTCCGGTGAGCGCACCCCGCACAACAATCCACAGGCACAAGGCGTATTTTTTGGTTTGACCCATCAGCATGGCCGTCCTGAACTGGCGCGCGCGGTGCTGGAAGGGGTGGGCTTTGCGCTGGCAGAAGGCATGGACGCGGTGCATGAGTGCGGGGTGCAGCCGCAAACCGTGATGCTGATCGGCGGCGGCGCGCGCAGTGCGTACTGGCGGCAAATGCTGGCGGATATCAGCGGATTAACGCTGGATTATTGCCACGGCGGTGAGGTAGGGCCAGCTCTTGGTGCTGCACGTCTGGCGCAATGGGCGATTGATCCGCAGAGCGAGTGGCCCGCGCCAGAGTTGGTGCAGCGGCATCAGCCCGATGCGGCTCATCATCAGGCTTATCAGCCGCAGCGTGAGAAGTTTGCGCAGTTGTATCAGCATCTCAAACCGCTGATGTCCTGATTCGGTTAAGTGATGGCCGGATTGGGTCGTGGTTTTTATATTTATTCCGCTATGATGGGCAAATCAGGTTAGTTCCTTATGGCCTGAATTGTCCTTAGCACGCTCCCTTTACCGGAGGGAAAGACATCCAGAGAGGCTGAGGCAGCAGCAATGTTACGTTAACCCTCGAACAGTTCTCTGCCACGCAGAGGCTGAGGGAAAAACACATCACCTACCCTGGAGCCTTTAATGCCGCAGCCCGTCTATTTTCTGGTTCTTCCTGGCGTGATGGCGCTCGATCTCACTGGTCCGGCGGAAACGCTGCAACTGGCGGATGGCTTTTTTGCTCTGCACTACATTGGCCCGCAAGCCAGCGTGCGCTGCTCCACCGGCATGACGATCGCGGATATTGCGCCACTTCCTGAGCAGCTACCCGATAACAGCCTGCTGGTGGTGCCCGGCGTGTATGACTCCAAAGTCTGGTTCGATACGGCACCCGCTGCCGCTGCCCGCGACTGGTTACGCTCGCAGCAGTCCGCCATCCACTCTAAACGCATCACATTAGTCTGCATCTGTTCCGGTGCACTGCTCTCGGCGCAGGCGGGATTGCTGAATGGCGTGCAATGCACCACTCACCACGATGTGTTACCGCGCCTGAAAGCCGCCGCACCGGAAGCGTTAGTGAAGGATAACCGCGTGTTCGTGGAAGATCATGGCATCTGGACCAGTGCGGGTATCACGGCGGGCATCGATCTGGCGCTGCATCTGATCAACCGGCTTTGCGGCGCACCGCAGGCGCTGAAGGTGGCGCGGGAAATGGTGGTGTGGTTCCGGCGTTCGGGTGACGATCCCCAGCTCTCGCCGTGGCTGCGCTATCGCAATCACCTGCATCCGGCGATTCACCGGGCGCAGGACGTGATGATCGCCCATCCCGAGCATGACTGGTCACTGACCGCGCTGGCCGAGCGCGCGCATGTCAGCGAGCGTCATCTCACGCGCCTGTTCCGCCAGCATCTCGGCATTAGCGTGCGCGAATACCATGAACAGCTGCGTTTGGTAATTGCGCGTCAGCGCCAGCAACAGGGCGAAGCGGCAGAGAAAGCCGCGCTGGCGGCTGGATTCTCTTCAGCACGCCAGCTGCGTCGGGCGCATCAGCGCTGGGACGATCAGCTCACCAGATGATGTTTATCCACGCGTTTGAGCAGCATAGCTAGCAGCAAACTGCCGATCAGCGTGATGCCAAATACCCACGGCAGATCGAGCCACGGACGTGACATATCGTCGTAATGGTTGGTGCGCAGATAGTGGATAAACAGCGCGTGAAAGCCATATATCGGCAGTGAATAGCGCGAAATCGTCGCCAGTATCGGCAGTGTGCGGCTGTTCAGCACATTCTTGAACAGCACCAGCAAGCTGATAGCGGCGATAAACACCAGCGGGCCGCAGTAAAGATACCAGGTGTCGTTGAATGCGCCGTTGATTTTCAGCATCTGTTTGGTGCCGAGCGTAATGCCAATCCAGCAGGCGATAAAGCCCAATCCCGCCAGCCAGCTGATGCCGCGCTTCTCGGTGTCCATGCAGCCAATTGCTCGCCCCAGCAGCGCGTACAGCAGGTAGTAAATGCTGTCGCCGCTGACGTAAAGATTCACCGGCAACCAATGAAACGGCCCCAGCGACTGGCTCACGGTGTTGGGATTGGCCAGCACCGCCAGCACCACGACCAGCAATGCGACGTAGCGCGGCTGCACGCTTTTCACCTGAATCAATGGCGACAGCAGGTAGATGCCGATAATGGCGAAGAAAAACCACAGGTGATAGAACACCGGTTTTTGCAGCAGCTTCAGCAGCGAGCGGCCTTCGCTGATCGGCGTCAGCCAGGTGATGTAGGCCAGCGCCACCGCGCTGTAGAACAGTAAACACAGCACGATGCGCAGCAGATGTCGCCCTTGCGCGCTGCGTTCGCCAAAGAACAGATAGCCCGAAATCATAAAGAACAACGGCACACAGACGCGCGATGCGGAGTTGAGCAGGTTCGCCACATCCCAGCTAATACCTGTGACGGCCATCGGGCCGGTGATATACCAGGTGGTGGTGTGAATGACGATCACCATCAGGCAGGCAACCGCACGTAAGTTGTCGATCCAGTGTATTTTTTGCGACATGGCTTCCTCGTCGGCAATACGTCCGTTCGAAGAAGGGTAGTCACAGCGTGATGCGTCAACAACCTTTGGGACTGAAATTCGGATCACTCTGTTACGGGTGACACTGCCTGGTCGCAGCGTGAGGACAGCCCGGCAATAGCCGTGGTGCTCTGGCCTGCACGCAGGCATTCTCACCCAAACGAATAAAGCGACCACGTTTCACCGTGGCCGCTTTGGCGAATAAAACGGATGAGCCTCAGGCGATAAATCGCGCCGCAACCGAGTGTGTGCTGAACAATGGATTAATCACGCATCCGTTGTTTGCCTGGCGGTGACTTAATCGCGGACGAGGAACTTCTCGATCACCGCTTCGTTCGGCTCAACGCCCAGACCTGGCTCGCTCGGCAACCACGCATAGCCATCTGCAATGCGCACCGGATTTTTCGCCAGCGAGCGGCTGATTTCGCCTGGCTCAACGCAATATTCCATCACCAGCGCGTTCTCAATCGCACACAGGAAATGCAGCGAGGCGGCGGTGTTGATGTCGGTGGTGAAGTTATGGTTACAGACTTTACGGCCACGGCTGTGCGCGTAGCTGGCGATCTCCATCGCCTGGGTAAAGCCGGTACGTGTCAGATCGATCTGCACGATGTCGATGCCGCCTTCATCAATCAGGCGCTGGAAGCCAACCACCGAACACTCTTGCTCACCGGCGGCGATGTGCTGCTGGCAGGCGGCAGATACCTGGCCGTAACCGGCGTAGTTATCCGGGTGCAGCGGCTCTTCGATCCAGAACAGGTTGAGATGTTCATAGCGCTGGCTGCGGCGCACGGTGGTCTTCGCATCCCAGACGTGGCCGACATCCAGCATCAGATCCACGCTGTCACCCATCGCGGTGCGCAGCGCTTCCAGATAGCGCAGATCCAGCGCTTCATCGGTGCCAAACGGCTCCCAGCCAAACTTCACGCCAGTGTGGCCAGTATCGATGGCGTGCTGCGCGCGCGCCACCGTCTCTTCGACGCTGTACTGGAACATGTTGGAGGAGTAAACGCGCATCTTGTCGCGCATCGCCCCGCCCAGCAGTTCAACAATCGGTTTGCCCAGCGCTTTGCCTTTGATGTCCCACAGGGCGATATCAATGCCCGCCATCGCCTGCAGCACGGCACCGCTGCGTCCGTAATAGATGGTGGCTTTGTGCATCTTCTTCCACAAACGGCCGGTCTCCAGCGGGTTCTCGCCGATCAGCAGCGATTTCAGTCCGGTGACCATGGTGTGCGAATAGGGTGCTTCGATAATGGCTTTGGTGACATACGGGCTGCCATCCACTTCACCCCAACCGGTGATGCCCGCATCGGTGGTGATTTTGATAAGCAGTGCATCCTGCGAGCTATCGGTGCGCTGCTCAATAACCGGCAGACGCAGATAAAACGCTTCAACGTTGGTGATCTTCATCGTGGTTTTCCTGGTGTAAAGGCAATCAATAAAGCATCAGCCCACAGCGGAACGCTGCTGTCGGCGCTGCGTAATCAAGGTCTCGTAATCCACATCCAGTGCCTGAATGCGGATGTGGTTTTCAATTTCATCGGTCATCTGCGCGATATCGCCCTCGGCGAACACGTTGATCAGTCGCTGGTGCTCTTCAATGATGTCGCTCATCGATTTGCCCATGGTGGAGAGGCCAAAAATCACCGTCAGCTGGCGCGCAATTGACTCCCACAAATTGCTCAATACCGGGTTGTGGGCGAAGCTGCACAGCGTGCGATGGAAATCAGTGTCCGCCGAGGCAAAGCCATACACATCATCGTTTTGCATCATGGTTTGCATCTGTGCCACGCCCTGATACAGCTGATTAAGTTGCTCGGCGCCATTGCGTCCGGCTTCAATCGCGCGGCGACAGGCCAATGTTTCCAGTGGGATGCGCACATCAATAATCTGCTCCAGCCGCTGATGGGAAATCTCCATCAAACGGATGCCTTTATACGGCTCGCTGGTGACGATGCCCTGGCTTTCAAGAATGCGCAGCGCTTCACGGATCGGCACGCGGCTCATGCCGAGTTTTGCCACCAGATCCGGTTCGGCAATACGGTCGCCGGGTAAAATCAATCCGCGCGAGGCGGCGCTGAGAATCGCATCGACGGCGTGATCGACCAGCGTGCGCGGACGCGCAGCTTGCCAGTTGCCGTCTGAAGCGGCTTCCTGCGCCAGCGGTGCGCTGCTTTTACGGCTTGGGGTGGATGATTTTCCTGCCATGGTGATTGTCCTGTTTATACCTGCCGGGTCACGAACTGACCAAAGCCGGGTTCAACCTGCATCTGGTCATCCTGGAATACCGTGACACCACGAATAAGTGTGCGCACCACTTTACCCTGACAGCGCATGCCTTCAAATGCGCTCCACCTGCCGAGTCCCTGGAATTTTTCCCCCTCCACGATCCAGCTCTGATGCGCATCGATAAACACCAAATCGGCATCGAAGCCAGGTGCGATCGCGCCTTTTTTGCCCCACAGCTGGAAGGCTTTGGCCGGACCGCTGGCGGTCATGCGCGCAAACTCGGTGAGGGCCAGGCCGCGATCGATATGTGCCGCGCTGAAGAACATCGGGCTCAAGGTTTCGACGCCGGTTAATCCCATGCCTGCGTCCCAAATACTGGCTTCACCGGCTTGTTTCTGCGCCGGGGTGTACGGACAGTGGTCAGAGGCGATCATGTCGACATCGCCGCGCAGCAGCACCTGCCACAGCGCATCGACCACCGGGCGTGGGCGGATCGGTGGGCCACAGCGCGCATTCGGTCCGATGCGCACCAGGTCGTCTACATCAAGAATCAGATAGTGCGGACAGGTTTCGAAGCTGGCGCGCACTTTGCTTTTGGCAGCGACGATGGCTTCGGCGGCGCGAGCGGAGCTGACGTGCACGATGTGGCAGCGTGCGCCGGTCTCTTCCGCCACCGCCAATACACGACCCACGGCTTCGATTTCAGCAATTTCAGGCCCGGCCAGCGCATGCGCGCGGGTATCTTTACGTCCGGCGCGGCGCAGTTCGCTGCCGGCACCGATCAGGATGTCGTGATTCTCGGCGTGGACGCCAATCAAACCGTCAAAGGTGGCCAGTTCACGCATCGCGCGCAGCAAGCCATCATCGTCGAGGCGCGGTAAGCCTTTCTCGTCAGTGGCTTCACCGTTCGGCGCGCCGCTGCACAGGAAAGCTTTGAACGCCAGTGCGCCCGCCTGATCCAGCGCCGCTAACTCGTGCACGTTGCGGCCATCCAGTCCGGCCCACATGGCGTAATCCACCGAGCAGTTGTCCGCCAGCCAGCGCTGCTTGGCGGTGAAGTTAGCGAGGCTGGTGGCGGGCGGCAGTGAGTGCGGCATCTCAACGATGGTGGTGACGCCGTGCGCAGCCGCACCACGCGTGCCTTCGCGCAGCTCCTGTTCAGGGAAATCGTGCGAGCCGGTGAAATGGGTATGCACATCAATCGCGCCGGGTACGATGATTAGCCCCTGCGCATCAATGATCTCATCGACGCCGTCAGCGAGGGCACCCGGCATCAGCAGGCCGCTGATTTTGCCATTCTCAATCAGCACATCGGCGGGCGCGGCGCGGGTTTCTGTCACTACCAGGCCGTTGATAATTAATTGTTTCATCACTCTGCTCCTGCTTGCGTCACCAGTGCGCCATAGGGCACGGGTTGAGAAGGATCCAGCCAGCCGATAGCGCTCAGCAACTGACTGAAGTGGTCAAATTCATTGGCTGGAATCAGGCCGCTGGGCGCGAAGACGTGCGCTTGCTGATACGCGGCTAAACCGGTGATCAGCGCATCAAGCGGATAATCGGGATAACAGTGCTGCACCTGTGCGGCCAGTGTTTCGGCGTCATGGGTGGCGAGCCACGCCAGTGCCTGTTCGATGGCGCGTGAGAAGGCAGCAAACGCAGCGGCTTTCTCCGTGAGGACATCGGCGCGTGCAATATAGGCGCTCCACGGCACATTGCCACACAGTGAGGCGAGGCTGCTGATGCTGCTTAATTGCCCGGCGGCAATCGCCGGTGCCAGCATATGCATGGCGTGCAGCGCATAGTCCGCTTCACCCCTTGCTACGGCCGCGAAATCCCGTGCCTGATCGCCACTACCGGCAATCAGCTCCACCTGATCCAACAAATCATGCTGGGACAGCAGCCAGCGGAAGGTCAGCGTAGCGGTGCCGACATTACCGACATCCAGCACGCGTTTACCGCGCAAATCACTGAGCTGAAAATCGGGCTGAGCCTGCACTGCCGCCAGAAACCACGGATTAGCGGCAACCGAGGCGCAAAAGCACTGCAACTCAGCGCCGTGCTGCTGGTAATGCTTCATCACCACCATCGGCCCGCCCAGCGTGAGATCCGCTTCGCGGCTCAACACAGCCGGCACTTGTCCGCCCTGCACGGTGTGCCCGCCCGATGCGCTGGTGGTGAAGGTGACCTGCAACTGCTCGGCGGCGAACAAGCCGAGGCTGTCGGCCAAATAGTGGGCGCAGTAATAGATGCGGGATTCGCTGGCGTCGCCCTGATTGAAGATTAACCTGTGCATCATCCGCGCACCTCCGCAACAAAACTGCCGTTGAGCGCAGCCATGTCGCTGACGCCGCACCAGTGGCTAATGGCGGTGATTTCATTGATCCAGCCGGAGAGCAGATCGAACACCGCGCTTTCGCCACCTGCTACCAGGGCGCTGATGATCGGTCGCACGCTGAGTGACAGCGAGGCGCCGAGGCAACGTGCCACCACAGCATCGCTGCCGCAGCGCACGCCGCCATCCAGCAGCAGCGGCAGACGAGTGACCGCCTGTAAATCGGCGAGCTGATCGACCGGTGTTGCCCAGCGCGCGCTTTGGCGCAGGCCAATATTCGAGGCGATGATGCCGCTCACACCGTGCTGTGCCGCCGGTGCCGCATCGTCATGATGCAAAATGCCTTTTAGCCACAGCGGCAGTTGACGCGCAGCGCAGTGTGCGGCCACCTCGTCAATTTCCTGCCAGCGCCACACCGGAAAGGCCGGCAAGGTTTCAACGCCCGGTTGCGTGCCGCCGACGGTGTGCCAGCCGCGCTGTTTGAGCGCTTCACCAATTGAGAAGCCGCCTGGCTGTAATCCCGGCACCGGATGCACCGGTGCCAGCACGGTGAGAACGATATTTTTGAATCCGGCTTGTGCAGCCTGATCGATCAAATCTTTGATACGCCCAACATCACCTGCCGCGCGTAGCTGAAGCCAGCAGCGGTCGTACTCCGCGCCAATCTGTTCCAGCGGCGTGACCGTCTCTTCGGAGATCACCAGCGGCAGTTGCAGACGTTTACAGGCGCGGGCAATCGGCAGCAATCCCTCTTCATGGAAGATGCGATCACCCGCAAAGGCACCGACGCCGAGCGGAGCAGACCAGCTTTGATTGAGGATGGTGGTCTGGGTGCTGATCGCCTCATTGCCCTGCAGTACACGCGGCAGCAAGCGAAAACGGCGCAGCGCCTGCTGGTTAGCATCCGGTTCGTCAGCGAGCGCATCGGCGGGCTGCCCCTGCATATAGCGGAACAGCGCATCGCCAAGACGTTCACGCGCCGCAAGATCATGCATTGGCATGCTGGGCCTCCGTGGCATTTTCATGTTCGAGGAAGGTGGCAAAAGCCGGCGTTTTGGGATTCTGCAAAATCGCCGGTGGCCCTTCTTCAATCAGCGCCCCGTTCTGCAGGAACACCACGCGATCGGCCACGCCCGCCGCGAAGGCAATGTCATGGGTACTGATAATCATGGTGATGCCGGTTTGCGCCAGGCTGCGCATGGTCTGGTTCACTTCACGCACCAGCTCAGGGTCGAGCGCCGAGGTCGGCTCATCGAACAGCAGGATTTGCGGTTCGGCGGCTAACGCACGGGCGATGCCGACACGCTGTTTCTGGCCGCCGGACAGCTCATGCGGCAGTGAAGCGGCGAAGTCCTGCAATCCGACCATCTTCAGGGCGCGCATCGCTTTGGCGCGGGCGATTTCGGGTTGAGCACCCTGCACGCGCAGCAGAATGCTCATCACGTTTTCCAGCGCGGTGAGGTGATCGAACAGCGCGAAGTGCTGGAACACGATACCGATGCCGGATTTGGCGCGGTTAGCCGGCAGATGGCGGGCAGCCAGTGGGCGGCCGTTTTCATCGCTGCCCATAAAGTGGCCTTCGGTCTGAATGGTGCCGCTACTGCGTGGCGTCAGCGCCAGAATCGATTTCAGTAGGGTACTTTTACCGGAGCCGGAACGACCGAGCAGCACCACCACTTCGCCACGGCGTACAGTCAGCGACAGGGATTTCAGTACCGCTTTACCGGCGTATTCGACGCACAGGTTGTCCACTTCCAGCACCGGCGCGGCGGTTTGCGTATCCCAGCGACGTTTCGGCAACTGCATCGACATCACGTCCGCTTCTGGCGGCAGTTTTGCCAGACGCGCACGGGCACGGCGTGCACGCTCATCAAGGTTATAGAACTTCTCCAGCCACCACTGGCCACCCGCCAGCAGCGTAGAGAGAATCAGGTAAATACCGCCCGAAGCCACCAGCACCGGAATGAACAGGAAGTTCTGCGACACGATGGCCTGGCCGCGCATTGTTAGCTCATTCACGCCTACGACCGATGCCAGCGAGGTAGATTTCAGCAGGCCGACGGTTTCATTGCCCATGGTCGGCAGAATGGCGCGCAGTGCCTGCGGAATCACCACGTGGATCATCTCTTTGGTGCGCGAATAGCCAAAGGCCTGCGCTGCCATGCTCTGATCGCGATCGGTGGCCATAATGCCGCCGCGAATAATCTCGGCGCAGAAGGCGGTTTCGTTGATCATCAACGCCAACAGGGCGCTGGTGAACGGGCTGAAACGCAGGCCAAACTCTGGCAGTACGTTGTAGAGCAGAATCAGTTGCAGCAGCACCGGCGTGCCGCGCAGCAGATAGATGTACGTTTTCACCGGCACACGGATAAACCAGTGCTTTGAGGTGCTGGCCAACGCCAGGAAAAAGCCAATCAGGATGCCGCCCGCTAATGCGCCTACCAGCAGCTGAACAGCGATGACGGCCCCTTCCCACAGGTAAGGGAAGGTCAGGTACTTAAGAAAATCATCCAAGGCGTTATCTCCCTCAATGCGATCGCTTGGGTTGCCCGTGAAGCAGCAACCCAATTGATCCGACTGAGTTTATGCATTAACCACGTGCAACAACCGGGCGTTCAGCCGCGCTGCCCTGACCCCAGTAATCCAGCAATTTCTTCTGCGCACCGCTCTCCTGAATCACCTTCATTGCATCCATCACCGCACTGCGTAGTGTGGTGTTGTCTTTGGCGATGGGGAAGCCGACCATGATCGGCAGGTCAACGGTGAATCCGCTCTCCAGCGTTTTGTCGGCTTTAGCGATAGCGATGGCGGAACCGGCTTCGGTCAGATAGATATCTGCGCGACCGCTTTTCACCGCCTGAATACTGTTGTCAGTGTTCTGCACCATCAGCATGCTGACTTCTGGCTTACCAGCGGCGGTGCATTTGGCGCTCTGCTCGGGCACTAACTTGTTGGCTTCGTAAGAACCGGCAGCGGCGGCCACGGTTTTGCCGCACAGGTCATCAACGGTGGTGATTTTCTTTGGATTGCCCTTCGCCAGAATCGAGCCATCCTGCACCTGCATTGAGGCGACAAAAGCGATCTGCTTCAGACGTTCATCGGTGACATACAGCATCGGACCGATATCGGCACGACCGCTGGAGATGGAGGTCAGCAGCACGTTGAACGAACCGGTCTGATAACTGTGTTTTGCCCCAAGGCAGCTGCTGATACGTTCGAACAGCGAAGGATCGAGACCTTCAATAATGCTTGGGTCTTTTTCGGAAGGGGCTTCGAAGCCTTTGGTGTAGCCACCCAAGCCTACCACCAGATCTTTGCCTTTGAGTGACGGGTATTTGGTCTGCAGCGCCTTGCACTGCGCCATCGCCGCAAAATCGCTGGCGGTTGGCGTAATCGGGTCGGTGCTGGCGGCATGGGCGCTGGAGAGGCCCGCTAACAGCGTGCCGGTGATGCCAGAGATCAGTAATGCGATGCGTGCAAATTTCATAATAAGGTTCCCCTGGTGCTGGTGAATGTGTAAGCGATGACCTTGTGTTTTATGAACGTCTTACGGCTTTTATCGGTACTGCGACTTCAATAACCTCTTGCAACATCAACCTGGTTGCGCAGCGGATGGCCACTGCGGAAACGCACCAGGTTATCGATAAACACCTCAAGGCAGCCCTCAAGGTAGGCACTGTGATCGTCCAGACTGCAGTGCGGTGTCATCACCACGCCCGGCGTGCTCCACAGCGCATCGTCTACTGGCAGCGGCTCTTGCGGATAAACATCCAGAACCGCACCGGCCAGTTCACCGGCGCACAGTTTTTCGCGCATCGCGGTGTAGTCGAACACGGCGGCACGGCCGACAATCACGATGCCGGCGCGGGCAGGCAGCAGATCGAGACGGCGACGGTCAAACAACCTGTCTGTCTGGGGCGTGAGCGGCAGCGTTGAGACCAGGACATCCACCTGCGGCAGAACATCGTCCATCGCATCAATGCGAATACAACGCGCTACGTCGGCATCACACTGGCCGCTGCGCGTCACACCAATCACGCGGTAGCCCTGCGCGGTCAGCAGTTTCGCCGCCGCGGCACCGATACCGCCGACGCCGAGCAGCAAGACCGTTTTGCCACGCGCGCAGCCGCCGAAGGTGGGGCGCCACAGGCGCTGAGCCTGATCCTGCAGAAAACCCGGAATGCCAAAGTTGAACATCAACGCCGCCATCAGAATGAACTCGGCGCCTTTATCGCCGTGCACGCCGGACGCATTGGTCAGCGTCACGCCCTCCGGCAGATGTGCCAGCCACTGCTCGACGCCGGCGGACATCACCTGCACCCAGCCGAGACGTGGTGCGCTAAAGGTATCGAGCGCCAGCTTGCGTCCGCTCCACAAAATGTCGCTGGTGGCGAGGAAATCTGCGGTATGCGCGGCTTGGCTGTTTTCGCTCAGGGTAAAGTGACCGCGCAGTTGCGGATGGGCATCCAACAGCTGTTGCAGGTGCTGCGGGGTCAGATGTAATGCCTGCGGGGCGCTGGCGTCGTTTTCGATATGAATATGCATCAGCGCATCGCCGTGACTTCCATCTCGACCAGCAGGTCAGGATGGTTGAGTTGAATACCGACGGTGGCGCGCGCCGGGAAGGGGAACTGGAAGAACTCGCTATACGCCGCGTTCATCTCACTGAAGGTGCTGAGGTCGGTGAGATAGATCGTCACGCGCACCACGTTATCGAAGGTCATCTGCGCTTCGCTCAATAGATCGCCGACGTTTTTCAACACCTGACGCGTCTGGCTGGCGATGTCATTGCCCTTGATTTCACCGCTGTAGGGGTCAATCGCCACCTGGCCGGAGATAAACAGCATCGGTTCGTGCAGTACGGCGGCGGAAAGCGGAGCCGGTCCCATTGGACGGTCACTGGCGTTCATTCCTGGATAAGCAATTGCGGTCTTCATGGTGAAATTCCAAGCAAAACTGTTTCACCGCAATTTCGTATACGATTATACAAGTGTCAATGTGCGATTTTTGACCATTGGGTCGAAAAGGTGATGCGTGTCACGTAATAGGATTTGATTATATAGTGGTTAATATTATGAAAATTAAGTTTTAAATTAGGGTGTGACGCGTTCGCGGAGGTGTTGGGTAGAATCGTATACGATTTTCTTATCTCAAGGTTTTAGCCGGTTAAACCGTGGCAAAACCACTGCCCGGCGCGCCAGGATTTCCGGCTGCACAATCCGCGGTCAAAGGGTATACTGTCGCACTCTTTTTTAATCGACCCTTATCGCGTACTCAACATGCAAAAGTTTGATACCAAGACCTTTCAGGGCCTGATCCTGACCTTGCAGGATTACTGGGCGCGTCAGGGCTGCACCATCGTCCAGCCGCTGGACATGGAAGTGGGCGCTGGCACTTCACACCCAATGACCTGCCTGCGCGCCATTGGCCCAGAGCCGATGGCTACCGCCTATGTGCAGCCTTCACGCCGTCCTACCGATGGTCGCTACGGTGAAAACCCGAACCGTTTACAGCACTACTATCAGTTCCAGGTGATGATCAAACCTAACCCGGACAATCTGCAGGAGCTGTACCTGGGTTCACTGCAAGAGCTGGGCCTGGATCCGACCGTACACGATATTCGCTTCGTGGAAGATAACTGGGAAAACCCAACGCTGGGTGCCTGGGGACTGGGTTGGGAAGTGTGGCTCAACGGCATGGAAGTGACGCAGTTCACTTACTTCCAGCAGGTGGGCGGCATGGAGTGTAAGCCAGTGACGGGTGAGATCACTTACGGACTTGAGCGCCTGGCAATGTATATCCAGGGCGTCGACAGTGTTTACGATCTGGTGTGGAGCGACGGCCCATTTGGCCAAACCACCTACGGTGAAGTGTTCCATCAGAACGAAGTTGAACAGTCGACCTACAACTTTGAATACGCGGATGTGGACTTCCTGTTCTCCTGCTTCGAGCAGTACGAGAAAGAAGCGCAGCAGCTGCTGGCGCTGGAAAAACCCCTGCCGTTGCCAGCTTATGAGCGCATCCTGAAAGCGGCACACAGCTTTAACCTGCTGGATGCACGCAAGGCGATCTCGGTAACCGAGCGTCAGCGCTATATCCTGCGTATCCGCACCCTGACGAAAGCCGTGGCGGAAGCCTATTACGCGTCTCGTGAGGCGCTCGGTTTCCCCATGTGCAATAAAAACAAGTAAGAGGCAGCCATGACCGATAAAACTTTCCTGGTGGAAATTGGCACCGAAGAGTTGCCTCCGAAAGCCCTGCGTAGCCTGGCAGAAGCCTTTGCTGCGCACTTTACCGCAGAACTGGACAGCGCCGGTTTGGCGCACGGTGAAGTGAACTGGTTTGCCTCTCCACGCCGTCTGGCGCTGAAAGTCGCCCAATTGGCCACAGCGCAGGCCGATCGTGAAGTGGAAAAACGTGGCCCAGCGATTGCTGCTGCGTTTGATGCCGATGGCAATGCCACCAAAGCAGCCGAAGGTTGGGCGCGCGGTAACGGCATCACCGTGGATCAGGCTGAGCGTCTGAGCACGGATAAAGGCGAATGGCTGGTGCATCGCGCCTCGGTGAAAGGCGAGAGTGCTCAGGCACTGCTGCCCGCGATGGTGGCAACCGCACTAAGCAAGCTGCCGATTCCAAAACTGATGCGCTGGGGCGCAAGCGACGTGCAGTTTGTCCGTCCGGTACATACTGTGACGCTGCTGTTGGGCGATGAGCTGATCCCGGCGACGATTCTCGGTATTCAGTCCGATCGCGTGATTCGCGGCCATCGCTTTATGGGTGAGCCAGAGTTCACCCTCGACAACGCCGATCAGTATCCACAACTGCTGCTGGAACGCGGCAAAGTGGTGGCTGATTTCGCGACCCGTAAAGCAAAAATCAAAGCGGATGCGGAAGCGGCGGCGCAGCAGTTGGGCGGTATCGCCGATCTGAGCGACAGCTTGCTGGAAGAAGTGGCCTCGCTGGTGGAGTGGCCAGTGGTGCTCACCGCGAAATTCGAAGAGAAGTTCCTCGCGGTGCCTGCTGAAGCGCTGGTTTACACCATGAAGGGCGACCAGAAGTACTTCCCGGTGTACTCCGCTGACGGTAAATTGCTGCCAAACTTTATCTTCGTCACCAACATCGAATCCAAAGACCCGCAGCAAATCATCTCCGGTAACGAAAAGGTCGTGCGCCCGCGTCTGGCCGATGCCGAGTTCTTCTTCAACACTGACCGTAAAAAGCGTCTTGAAGATAACCTGCCGCGTCTCGAGACCGTACTGTTCCAGAAAGAGCTGGGTACGCTGCGTGATAAAACGGACCGCATTCAGGCGCTGGCGGGCTGGATTGCCGCTCAGATTGGTGCCGATGTGAACCACGCCACCCGCGCGGGCCTGCTGTCGAAGTGTGACCTGATGACCAACATGGTCTTCGAGTTCACCGATACGCAGGGCGTGATGGGCATGCACTATGCACGTCATGATGGCGAAGCCGAAGATGTCGCGGTGGCGCTGAACGAGCAGTATCAGCCGCGCTTTGCCGGTGATGCACTGCCATCGAACCTCGTGGCTTGTGCTGTCGCGATTGCCGACAAAATGGATACCCTTGCGGGCATCTTCGGCATTGGTCAGCATCCAAAAGGCGATAAAGACCCGTTCGCACTGCGCCGTGCTGCGCTGGGCGTGCTGCGTATTATCGTTGAGAAGAACCTGCCACTCGATCTGCAAACGCTGACCGAAGAAGCGGTGCGTCTCTACGGCAGCAAGCTGAGCAACGGCAAAGTGGTGGATGAAGTGATCGACTTCATGCTGGGTCGTTTCCGTACCTGGTATCAGGAAGAGGGCCACAGCGTCGACACCATTCAGGCCGTGCTGGCACGTCGTCCAACCCGCCCGGCGGACTTCGATGCGCGCATGAAAGCGGTTTCCCACTTCCGTACGCTGGAAGCGGCATCGTCGCTGGCTGCGGCCAACAAGCGTGTGTCCAACATCCTGGCGAAAGCCACCGAAACCCTGAACGACAGTGTGCAGGCATCGCTGTTGAAAGAGAACGCTGAGATCCAGCTGGCGACTTTCGTGACGGCACTAGGCGACAAGCTGCAGCCGTACTTCGCGGAAGGCCGTTATCAGGATGCGCTGGTGGAACTGGCGCAGCTGCGCGAAGCGGTCGATAACTTCTTCGACAACGTGATGGTTAACGCTGATGAAGCGGAAGTGCGTATTAACCGCCTGACGCTGCTGGCGCAACTGCGCGCGCTGTTCCTGCAGGTAGCGGATATTTCACTGCTGCAGTAAGCGATGTGTTGAAGTGAACCGAAGGGACGAGAAATCGTCCCTTTTTGTATTTTAAAATTCGGCGCTGACTTCCTGGGAGTGGTGCAAGATGCGCCCAATAAAGATCTCATCAACCTCAGCACGGTAAATCACAATGTGCTGACCGAAGGAAAGTGAATAGATTTGATAGCCTAAATCAGGCCGTTTTCGCCCTAAGTCGAACAGGGCAATTTTATCGAAGAGCTGGGAAAATTTAAGGTTGTAAGCGTCTGCGAGTTGCTCCCCAAAATTCCAGTATCCGTAAATCCAGATTTTCATCAGATCGGCATCAGCTTCCGGTTTTATCGTGATCTTCCTTTTCATAAATGCCCACCCTGGCTTTTGCTCGTCTCAGAAAATCTTCATGGTCCCACTCTTTACCAGGACCGCTCTCGAATCCTTGTCTTACCAATTCTTTTAGCGCCTCCAGCTTCGACGCCGCCTGCTTCTCACGCAGTAAACGCAGCGAGTCTCGCACCACCTCGCTTTGAGTACGGTAGTCACCGGACGCCACCAGAGATTCAACAAACTCGCGCAGTTCATCACCTAAATCGATTGTCATGGTACGTGCCATCATTGTGCCCCAATGTAAGAAATATTCTTACATCCTGGCACATTTTTGAGCAATGCGGAATCGGCGTTGCAGCGCAGTTACAGCGACAACTGCGAAGCAACGCGAAGGATTAAGCGCTGGTGTCGAACAGGCGGGCATCGCGCAACAGGTGATCGTTGCCACGACGGCGGGTGAAACCGCTGCGGTCGAAGAATTCCAGAATCTGTACCGCGATTTTACGCCCGGTACCGAGCTGATTGCGGAAATCGGCGGCGCTGGTGCTGCCACCGTTGGCGTCACGCTGGCGAATCAGATCGGCGAAGATCTGGATCTGGTCGCTGCGGTAATAGCGATCGCGCACGATCGCCGTGATATGACCGAGGCGCGCGGCGGAGAGCAGCAGGCTGCGAATGGTTTCTTCATCTTGCTGGGTGGCCAGTGCGATGTCGCGTACCCATAGCGGCTGGTCACTGAACAGTGGGCCGACCTGCTGCCACAGCGCTTCTTCCTGGGGATTGAAGCGCGGTTCGAAATCAGGCAAATGCAACCAGCCTTGCCGGTGCTGCAACTGGCCTTGTGAAAGCAGCCGATCGATCAATGCGATAACCTGTTCCGGCGGCTGGTGGGGGAGAGCCACGCGACGCAAGCGATCGCGACCAATGCCCGGCACTTCAGGGTGCTGCTGATGAAACGCGGTGAGCGCTTCCAGCAGTCGCTGCTGCCAGTCATTGGCCTGTTCCACAGCCATGATGGCGCTGCCGAGTCGCACGGGCGCCACCTTGTCCAGCAGGTTGTTGAGTGCATCGTCACTCAGCTGGCGTGCCCAACTCAGCTCGGCCATCTCGACGGGTTGCTGTGCCAGGTGCGCCTGCAGACTCTCCTCATCGGCTTCCGCCGCCGCCAGCTGTAGCAGCCAGTCAAGATAATCAGGATGGCGCTTGCCACGTTTCTTGCTGTTCAGCAGCAGCACCCGTCCGCCACCGAGCGTGAGCTGTGCATTGCTGTCGCGGATAATCAGCCGATCGTTTTCCGCCAGCCACAGCGGCTCGTTGAGCACCAACTCCGCCAGTTCGCCCGCAATCAGGTTAAGTCGGCCAGTCACATGACTGGCGGCATGGTGAAGATGTACTGGCTGGGAGGGATTTCTTAACGGCTGTAGCAAACGCAGCGCCACGATCAGTCGCTGGGTGCCCGAGGGTTGCGGTTGTGCCAGCAGCCAGTCACCGCGCGCAATCTGGTCTTTCTCCACATCGCCGACGATATTCAGCGCGATACGTTCTCCAGCCTGCGCACGCGTCACCGACTGATTCTGCGCATGCAGCGAACGCACGCGTACGGGTAGATTGAGGCGGCTGAGCCACAAGGTATCGCCCACGCTGACTTCACCCGAAAGAGCGGTGCCGGTAACCACTAATCCGCTGCCTTTGAGGGTAAACGCGCGATCAATGGCGAGGCGGAAGCGGCGACCCATATCGACATCCGGTGCGCGTAGTTCACTCAAGTGCTGGCGCAGCGCGTCGATGCCTTGCTGGGTGGTACTGCTGGTGACAAATTGCGGTACTGCCAGCCAGCCCAGTTGCTGCGTCAACTCCGCCACCTGATGCTGCACTTCAGCGATACGGACGGCGTCGACGCGATCCGCTTTGGTCAACGCCACGCTAAGCGGGGGTTGCCCGACCAGGCTTAGTAGTTGCAGATGCTCACGCGTTTGCGGCATCACACCGTCGTCGCACGCTACCACCAGCAGTGCATGATGAATACCGCCGATGCCCGCCAGCATATTGGCGAGGAATTTCTCGTGTCCTGGTACATCGATAAAGCCCACAACGCGGCCATCCGGTTGCGGCCAGTAGGCATAGCCAAGATCGATGGTCATGCCGCGCCGTTTCTCCTCAGGCAGGCGATCGGCATCGACACCGGTTAACGCCTGTAGCAGTGCGGTTTTACCGTGATCGACGTGTCCAGCGGTGGCGATAATCATGTGGTTAAGGTCCGTATCAGCGCCGCTTCATCTTCAAGGCAGCGTAAATCCAGCCACAGTCTTCCTTCCTGGATGCGGCCAATCACCGGTTGTGATAATGCACGCCAGCGCTGCGCCAGTGCATCCAGCGAGCTGCCGTGAGATTCACGTGGGCTAAACGTGATGGCAAAACTCGGTAAGCGCTCAACGGGTAATGAACCGCTGCCGATTTGCGACGAACAGGCGGCGATATTAAGGGAAAAATCAGCGCCATAGGCGTGTTCCAGCGCAGGCATCAGCCGTTCGGCCTGCTGCAAAATCTCGTGTGACGATCGCGTCAACAAGCGCAGGGTGGGCAGCGCTTCGCGCAACGTTTCCGGTTGGCGATAAAGCTGCAAAGTGGCTTCCAGCGCGGCCAGCGTCATTTTATCCACGCGCAAAGCACGCTTGAGCGGATGCTGTTGCAGCCGATCGATAAGCGCCTGTTTGCCGACGATAATCCCTGCTTGCGGGCCGCCCAGCAGTTTATCGCCGGAAAAACTCACCAGATCCACACCGGCGGCAATCAGCTGTTGCGGCATCGGCTCGGCGGGCAAATTAAAAGCGGTCATGTCGATGAGCGAACCGCTGCCTAAATCAGTGATCACCGGCAGCTGATGTTGCGCCGCTAACGCCACCAGCTCGGCTTCCGCTACCGCATGGGTGAAGCCCTGAATCTGGTAGTTGCTGGTATGCACCTTCATCAACAAACCGGTGTTGTCGCTGATGCCAGCACGATAATCTTTCAGATGGGTACGATTAGTGGTGCCGACTTCAACCAGCTGGCAGCCCGCCTGGCGCATCACATCGGGGATGCGGAATGCGCCGCCGATTTCGACCAGCTCACCGCGTGAGACAATCACTTCGCGACCTGGCGCCAGTGCTGCCAGCATCAGCAACACGGCGGCGGCATTGTTATTCACGATACAGGCCGCTTCAGCCCCCGTCAGTTCACACAGCAGCGCACTTACCGCACGATCGCGATGGCCACGTGACGCATCATCCAGCGCATATTCCAGCGTGACCGGCTGGCGCAAACAGGCTGTGACCGCCTCAATTGCGCTATCGCTTAACTGCGCACGGCCTAGGTTGGTGTGCAGCACCGTGCCGGTGAGATTGAACACCGGACGCAGCGCGCTTTGTTGCTGCTGTTGCGCGCGGCGCTGCGCTTCCTCTGGCCAGTTAAGATGCCAGCCGGGTAAAGTTTGATGCTGTTGAATGTGCATGCGTGCTTCTTGCTGCATGGCGCGCAGCTGACGGGTGGTAAACGCGGTGCCCGTCTGCAGCAGCAGCGGCTGCATCGCGGGATCGCGCAGCAGGCTGTCGATAGCAGGCAGTTGTGAATACAGTGTTTTCATCGGGTGGCTTAGCTTAGCTGGAAGGCGGAACGGTGCGGGCAAAACTCTCCCGCGCAAACAACGTATCGGCCAGCTTGATCAATGCCGGGCGGTTCACGCACCAGTTAGGCAGCACCCGGCGGAAGTTGAGATAACCAATCATGCAGCCAGTGGCGATGTCGGCCAGATTGAGCGTACCGCTGTTCAAGAGTTCACCCTGGGCCGCCGCCGTTTCCAGCGCATCCAACCCACGCAAAATTTTCTCGCGATTACGCATTAGCACTTCTTCGGATTGCTGATCGCCGGGGCGCATCTGTTCGCGCACAATCATCACGGCGGCATCGTTGATGCCATCGGCGAGCTTTTCCAGCTGACGTACCTGCAGAGCGAGCAGGGCGTCATCCGGCAACAGAGCAGGGGCATCACCGCGTAGCTCAATGACCTGGGCGATAATCGAAGAATCAAACCAGGTGAGATGGTTATCGTCTACCAGTGCAGGCACTTTGCCCAGCGGGTTATAGTGCGGCACGTGGCTGTCTTCCACCCAAGGCGACTGGTTAACAAATTCGAACACCAGGCCTTTTTCCAACAGGATCACTGAAATTTTGCGGACAAAAGGGCTGGTGTAGCTGCCAATCAGTTTCATCAGGTGTTTCCTTTGCGACAGAGATAGGTACACAAATTGTAGCGGCGCGATTTATTGCACGTTGTTGTCTGGCTCAAAAACAGCGCGATAAATCGTGCCGCGACAGTTCGTAGGAAAGCGGCAATTTGCTCAATCCCCAGGAAACATAAACGGATTCAGGCTGCTGCGCGCAAAGCCTTCCTGCTCCATACGCGCATCCAGTACCAGCGAGGCCAAGTCATCGGCCACCGGTTCCACCGCCGGATCCTTCTCCTGATACAACATCTTCAGATAGGTGCCGCAATCACCACAGCTTTCGGCTTTCACTGCGGCTCTTTCGCTGTCGAGTGACCAATAGTGCAGGTCGCGCGTTTGCTCGCAGTTGGAGCACTTGCTGCGCACCACATACCATTCACTTTCACACAGATTACAGTGTAGATAACGCAGCCCCTGCTGGCCTACATCCATATGCACCACGCTGGTCACCGGCACGCTGGCGCACACCGGGCAGAACTGGCGATGCTCGCCGTATTCTGCGCGGGCTTTGCCAGGGATCAGCGCTGCCATTTGCGCCCAATAGATCGAAAGCGCTGCCCAAATAAACGGGGCTTTATCGCTGCTGACCTGCGCAAAATCACCCTCCAGTAGCGCACTGGCCAGGCCTTCCAGCTCGGAAGAAGAGGCTTTTTCCAGGTTCTCCAGCACCGCCAATGCCTGGCCGCTCATCTCGGGCTTCAGCTCGGCAATCAGCGAATGCAGCAGACGCTGCCAGTGGGCATCGCGGGGATAGGTGTGAATATCGAGCGGCGGCTTGCCCTGTTCGGCGCTTTCGGCCAAACGCTGGCGCAAATCGAGTTGCAGCGGATGATCGTACAGCACGATGTCTTGCGCCTGCGCGATCACGGCAGCAAAGCGCAGATAATCGCCCAGCGGATTCTTCGCGGCCAGCTCACGTAAACGCGCTGCACGGCGGCTGTACAGATTTTTCAGCCGAGGGAAAAGCAGCGGCGGAACCTGTTCCGCCGTGTTTTTTTCGCCTTTCTCCAGCTGGTCCTGCGGGATAATGCGAATACTCATCAGGGACGTTTTTCCTGTTGTGTTTGGCGTTGGCGCTGCTCACGATACCAGCGTGGATGATGTTTCTTTGCCCACGCGGCCGGCACCCAGCCCTCAACCATGGCAGTAATGGTACCTTTGACCCACAGGGCCGCGTAGATATGCACCATAATCACCACGATCAATGCCACAGCTGAGACCGAATGCACCACCAAAGCGGCGCGAATCAGCGGAATCGCAAAGGCGCCTGCAAAGTAAGGACGCCAGATAACCACTCCGCTCGCCAGCAGCAAGACTAAGCTGATGATAGCAGCCCAGAACACACACTTCTGCCCGAAGTTGTATTTGCCGGTATCACCCACCTCTTCATTGCGTACGATTTTATTGATGTTTTTCGCCCAGATCAGGTCTTCGCGATTGATCAGATTCTGTTTCCAGTAGCGCAAAAACATGATCAGAAAAGCAGCAAACATTACCACGCCGACAAAGGGATGCAGGATGCGCGCCAGTTGTGGCGTGCCCAAAACGTGCATCAGCCAGTTAAAGGAGGGAAAGAAGAAACCCAGCCCGCTCAGGGCTGCCAGAACAAAACAGAACGCCACAATCCAATGATTGATGCGTTCCGGTGCGCTGTAGCGCACCAGACGATCGCGCTTTTTCATCATTCGCGCTCCTCTTTTTCGTGCAGGTTCTCGTCCTCATCCTCTTCCACCCGGTTCGGCCCGACGCCGACATAGTGGAATACCGAGGCAGCGAAGGTGGCGGCGAAACCGATGGCCGCCAGCGGTTTCCAGATACCTTTCCAGAAGGTGACCGCCGGACTGATGCTCGGGTTTTCTGGCAAACCGTGATACAGCTGCGGTTTATCAGCATGATGCAGCACGTACATGACATGCGTGCCGCCGACGCCTTCCGGATCGTACAAGCCCGCATTCTCATAGCCGCGCGTATTCAGCTCCGCCACGCGTTCTGCCGCCAGCGCCTGCATATCGGTTTTACTGCCGAAATGAATCGCGCCGGTCGGGCAGGTTTTCACACAGGCGGGTTCCTGACCGACATTGACACGATCGACGCACAGCGTGCATTTATACACGCGGTTGTCGTCTTTATTCAGGCGCGGCACGTCGAACGGACAGCCGGCAATACAGTAGCCGCAGCCAATGCACTGTTCGGACTGAAAATCGACGATGCCGTTGGCGTACTGAATAATCGCACCTTCGGACGGACAGGCTTTCAGGCAGCCAGGATCGGCACAGTGCATGCACCCATCCTTGCGGATAAGCCACTCTAACTTGCCATTCTCCTCCACTTCTGAGAAGCGCATCACCGTCCAGGATTTGGCGGTCAGATCCGCTGGGTTGTCATACACCCCAACGTTATGCCCAACCTCATCGCGGATGTCGTTCCACTCTGAACACGCCACCTGGCAGGCTTTGCAACCGATGCAGGTGGTCACGTCGATCAGCTTCGCCACCTCCTGCTGATGATTACGCGCCTGCGGGGCAGGCGTGAAACCATTGGTGGCGGAGCGGCGGATAATGTCTTGTGATTGATAAGCCATCTACGTTCTCCTACACCTTCTCAACGTTAACCAGGAACGCCTTAAACTCGGGCGTTTGCGTGTTGGCATCACCGACAAACGGCGTCAGGGTATTGGCGATAAAGCCTTTCTTCGCAATGCCCTGATAGCCCCAGTGAATCGGAATGCCGACGGTATCGACGGTTTTGCCATCCACATCAAGTGGGCGCAGGCGTTTGGTGACCACCGCTTTGGCTTTGATGTAACCGCGATTGGAGCTCACTTTCACCGTATCGCCCTGCACGATGCCCAGCTTGTTGGCCAGCTTCTCACCAATCTCCACAAACTGCTCCGGCTGCGCGATGGCATTGAGTAACGCGTGTTTGGTCCAGTAGTGGAAATGCTCGGTGAGACGATACGTGGTGCCGACATACGGGAAGTGCTCGGCTTTACCCATCGCCGCCAGATCGTCTTTGAACACGCGTGCTGCCGGGTTCGAAATGACGTTCGGATGCAGTGGATTCGTGCCGAGTGGCGTTTCAAATGGCTCGTAGTGTTCCGGGAACGGACCTTCAGCCATTTTGTCGAGCGCGAACAGGCGGCCCATGCCTTCTGGCTGCATGATAAACGGCCCCACATTGCTACCCGGTGCGGCGGCGCTGTAGTCCGGAATATCCATGCCGCCCCATTTACTGCCATCCCACTTGAGGATTTGCCGTTTCGGATCCCACGGATTGCCCTGTGGATCGGCCGATGCACGGTTGTAGAGGATGCGACGATTGAGCGGCCATGCCCAACTCCAGTTCAGCGTATTGCCCAATCCACTCGGATCGGTGTTATCACGCCGCGCCATCTGGTTGCCATCTGGCGTCCAGCTGCCCGCAAAAATCCAGCAGCCGCTGCTGGTGCTGCCGTCATCTTTCAACTGCGCAAAGCTACTGATCTGCTGGCCTTTTTTCACCAGCAACGTGCCTTTGTCATCGAACACATCCGCCAGCGCTTTGCCGTTGCTCTCCATCGCCACTTCTTCCGAAGCCGGGTTATCAGGCGTCTGATAGTTCCAGGTCATGTTCAGCACCTGTTCGGGCAAGGCACCGCCCTCACTGGCGTACATTTTGCGCAGACGGCTGTAGATACCGGAGAGAATTTCGCCATCGTTCAGTGCTTCGCCTGGCGCATCCTGACCTTTGAAGTGCCACTGCAGCCAGCGACCGGAGTTAACGATGGAGCCATTCTCTTCCGCGAAGCAGGTGGAGGGCAGGCGGAACACTTCGGTCTGAATCTTCGCCGGATCGACATCGTTAAACTCACCGTGGTTTTGCCAGAAGGTCGAGGTTTCGGTGTTGAGCGGGTCGATGGTCACCAGGAACTTCAGCTTCGACAGTGAATCGATCACTTTGCGTTTGTTCGGGAATGAGGCCACCGGGTTAAAGCCCTGGCAAAGATAGCCATTCACTTTGCCCTGCGACATCATCTCGAAGTACTGCAAAACGTCGTAGCCTTTGTCCCACTTCGGTAACCAGTCGAATCCCCAGCTGTTCTCGGCCTGCGCTTTGTCGCCAAAGAAGGCCTTCATCATGCTGACAAAGAATTTCGGGTAGTTACCCCAGTAGTTCACCTGGCCGGGTAGCGTCGGTTTCGGCGTGTTGGCTGCGAGGTAGGTTTGCAGATCGGTCTGTTTCTCCGACGGCAATGTCATATAACCTGGCAAACTTTGCGACAGCAGGCCGAGATCGGTGAGCCCCTGAATGTTGGAGTGACCGCGCAGGGCGTTAACCCCGCCGCCCGCCATGCCCATGTTGCCGAGCAACAGCTGGATCATCGCCATGGTGCGGATATTTTGCGCACCGACCGAGTGTTGCGTCCAGCCCAGCGCATACAGGAATGAGGTGGTGCGATCGCGCGCGCTGGTCTCACCGATCAGCTCGCAGACGTGCAGGAAGTCCTCTTTCGGCGTGCCACAGATGCGTGACACCATTTCTGGCGTGTAGCGGCTGACGTGCTGTTTCAGCAGATTCCACACACAGCGTGGATGTTGCAGGCTGTCATCACGTTTGGCAAAGCCGTCATCGCCCAGCTCATAGTTCCAGCTGGTTTTGTCATACTTGCGATTGGCTTCGTCGTAGCCGCTGAACAGACCGTCATCAAAATGATAGTCTTCGCGCACTATCAGGCTGGCGTTGGTGTACGCCTGCACATATTCATGCTGGATTTTGTCATTTTGCAGCAGCCACAGCAGCACGCCCGACAGGAAAGCAATGTCGGTGCCGGAACGAATCGGCGTGTAAAAGTCTGCCACCGATGCCGTACGCGTGAAGCGCGGATCGATAACAATCAATTTGGCTTTATTGTGAATCTTGGCTTCCATCGCCCAGCGGAATCCCACAGGATGCGCTTCAGCGGCGTTGCCACCCATCACAACGATCAGATTGGCATTACGGATGTCGACCCAGTGGTTGGTCATCGCACCGCGACCAAATGTTGGAGCAAGACTTGCTACCGTTGGTCCGTGTCAAACGCGTGCCTGGTTGTCGACCGCTAACATGCCGAGCGATCGGGTAAATTTCTGGGTTAAGTAGCCAGTTTCATTGCTGGAGGCAGAAGCACACAGCATGCCTGATGACAGCCAGCGGTTGACGGTAACACCTGCGGCGTTCTGCGCGATAAAGTTGGCGTCACGGTCGGCTTTCAGCAGTTTCGCGATACGGTCAAAGGCATCGTCCCAGCTGATGCGCTGCCATTTATCGGAGCCTGGCGCGCGGTATTCGGGGTAGTGCAGGCGGCTTTCACTGTGGACAAAATCCAGCAGGCCAGCGCCTTTGGGGCACAATGCACCACGACTCACCGGATGATCCGGATCGCCTTCAATGTGAAAAATGGTCTCTTTGGCGTTTTTCGCGCCGTCACCGAGGCTGTACATTAACAAGCCACAGCCCACTGAGCAGTAAGTGCAGGTGTTGCGGGTTTCGCGGGCACGCAGCAGCTTGTACTGTCGCGTTTCCGCCAGCGCCACCTCTGGCGTAAAGCCGAGGAGTGCTGCCGATGTCCCTGCCATACCGCCAGCACAGATTTTGAAGAATTTTCTTCGGCTGACGTTCATGAATAATCCTTGAGTCGACATTGCTACAATTTGCCTGCGTCGTTCAAATGGTCGCTACATGACCTTCACCCATTCGTTTCTGTCGCTTACGGGTGTAAGCTCCCGGTTTGAAGGGGCTTGCTGCCTTGTCACCATCCGCATGACGGGCAAAAATTTTTTTGTGAAGCGTTGGGCCGAGATTCACAATGACCCAACTAACAGTGTGAGAATAGCAGTAGAATAATACCACTGCTTTAATAGGGTTGTTGTCCGAGGCGAGCAAAGTGAAAGTTAAAGCACAGGAAAGTCATCAGAGTGTGATTGAGATCTCAGGCGCAGTGCAGGCGCCGGTACGTCAGCGGCGTGATATCCGCACGGCGGAAACCGACTGGCTGGCACAAGAGGTGCCGATCGCGCTGGTGTATAACGGCATTTCCCATGTGGTGATGATGGCCACGCCCAACGATCTCGAGGCGTTTGCGCTCGGATTCTCGCTCTCGGAAGGCATCATCGATAAACCGGATGAGATCTTCGGCATGGATGTGGTGCCCGGCTGCAACGGCATTGAAGTGCAGATCGAACTCTCCAGCCGCCGCTTTATGGCGCTGAAAGAGCAGCGCCGTGCCATGGCGGGCAGAACCGGCTGTGGCGTGTGCGGCGTGGAACAACTCGACCAGATTGGTAAACCGCTGCAACCGTTGCCGTTTACCCAAACCTTCGATCTGGCAAACCTCGATAGCGGGCTGGCGCAACTGCGCAATTACCAACCCATCGGCAATCTCACCGGATGCACGCACGCGGCGGCATGGATGTCGCCGCAGGGGGAATTGCTCGGTGGCTGCGAAGACGTGGGCCGCCATGTGGCGCTGGATAAACTGCTGGGGCATCGCAGCCAGCAGCCGTGGCAACAGGGTGCAGTGTTAGTCTCCAGCCGCGCCAGTTATGAGATGGTGCAGAAATCAGCGATGTGCGGCGTGGAGATATTATTTGCGGTATCTGCGGCGACTCAACTTGCCGTTGAGGTCGCCGAGCGTTGTCATTTAACGCTGATAGGGTTTAGTAAACCGGGACGCGCTACGGTGTATAGCCATCCACAGCGCCTGATTTAAACCACCTGTACCTGTGGCAGCGCCTGTTGGAGCGCGGCTAATGCGCCTGGTTTGGCGGAGCCGCTGTCGCAGATCAGCAAATCCACCTCTCCAATCGGCGCATATACCGTGCGACTGATCACCCCCAGCTTGCTGTGATCCGCCAGTAAAAAGGTGCGCGAAGCCTGCTGCACCATGGCACGGGCAATCGCCGCTTCGTGTGGATGGAAACTGCTGGCGCCGTTTTTAGCATCAATGCCAACCGGTGACAGCAGGGCAACGTCGGCGCGATAGCGGTAAATCTCGCTGACCGTGATTTCGCCGCGCGTCTGCTGTGCACCTGCCATCATCATCCCACCGAGCAAAATCACCTGATTATTCAGCGTTTCATGTTCTTCGGCGGCGCTTAGCGCCAGTGCAGCCTGCAAACTGTTAGTGATAATGGTTAAGCCGGCCATGCTGCGCAGCTGCTCCGCCAGCATGGTGGTGGTGGTGCCGGCATCCAGAAACAGCGTCTGGCCCGGCTGCAAGTGCTGTGCGGCCGCCACGGCAATCGCACGTTTCTCTTTGGCCTGAGCACTGCGGCGCACTTGCAGCGGTGCTTCCGGCTGGCTATCTACCGCGACTAAACCGCCGTGCACCCGTCGTGCTAAACCCTGCGCTTCCAGCTCAATAATATCTCGCCGTGCCGTTTCCCGTGAAATACCCAGCTCATTGATAATGCGCTCGGTGCTGACCTGCTGCTGCGTGGTCAGCAGGGCTCGAATGCGGTGTAAGCGGGTTTCCTGCAGCATGACTTTTCCCTGTAGCGTAATAATCTGGGCCTAAGCTTACCTGAGTGTCATTACGGCGTCATGTGTATTTGGTTGTATTTGTGTATTTGGTTGCATTTCTCGTTAAAGCAGGCATGATGGTGACAACGGTCACACATCATGCACCCCTTTCACCTTCGCAACGGGAGTTACCATGGCTACACGTTCCACCATCATGGACACCAACAGTTTTCGTGCTGAGCACGCCGACGGTCTGGATGCAGCAACCCGCCAGCTGACGGACAAGCGCAGCAAAGTGTTGGGCGAGTCGTATCGCCTGTTTTATCGCAAGCCGGTGCATCTGGTGCGCGGTGAAGGGCAGTATCTGTGGGATGCTGCAGGTAACAAATATCTCGATGTGTACAACAACGTGGCCAGTATTGGCCACTGCCATCCGGCGGTGATCGAAGCGGTAAACCAGCAGATGAAGATGCTGAATACCCACACCCGTTATCTGCACGAACGCATTCTCGATTACACCGAAGAGCTGCTGGCAACCACGCCCGATGCTATCGACCGTGCCATGTATATGTGCACCGGGTCGGAAGCTAACGATTTGGCGATCCGCGTGGCGCGTGCTTTCAGCGGCGGCACGGGCATTATCGTGTCGCAGGAGGCCTATCACGGCACCAGCGATCTCACGTCTGGCGTCTCCCCGGCACTGGGCAGCGGTCAGCCACTGGCGGCCACCACGCGTTTGGTTTCGCCACCCGATGCTTACCGCGTCAACGCACCGGATCTCGGCGAATGGTTTGCCAACGAAATACAGAAACAGATCGATGACATGAAAGCACACGGCATTAAATTTGCTGGCTTCCTCGCGGATTCGATCTTCTCTTCCGATGGTGTGTTACCGAATCCACGCGGTTTCCTGCAAAAGGCGGTGGATGTGGTGCACGCCAACGGCGGTATTTTCATTGCCGATGAAGTGCAGCCTGGCTTTGGTCGTACTGGCGATGCGTTCTGGGGCTTTGCGCGTCATGGCGTGGTGCCGGATGTGGTCACCACGGGTAAGCCGATGGGTAACGGCATTCCGGTTTCCGGCCTGCTGGCGAAGAGCGATGTGCTGGCGGCGTTTAGTGACGATATCCCTTACTTCAACACCTTTGGCGGTAACCCGGTTGCCATGGCGGCGGCACAGGCGGTCCTGACGGTGATTAAAGAAGAGGGCTTGCAAGAGCACAGCCGGGTGGTGGGTGCCAAACTGCTTGCCGAGTTGCAGAAGTTAATGGATCGCCATGAAAGCATTGGCGATGTGCGCGGAGCGGGGCTGTTTATCGGCTTCGAACTGGTGCAGGACCGCACCAGCAAAACGCCGGATAAAGCGCTGGCGCTGGATCTCACCGAGAAGCTGCGCGATCACCATGTGCTGACGTCGGTGGCCGGGCCGCATGGCAACGTACTGAAGCTGCGTCCACCATTGGCGTTCCAGGAATCGGATATTGATTGGCTGGTGGGTGCGCTGGATAAGTCACTGACCGAGCTGGGTCGGTAAAAGGCTAAGGTTGCCCCAAAGCAGTATCAGGATGATGAAGCGGGTCGCCATTCCTGGCGACCCGGCTGAGAATCTGCACGTTTCACTCAATATGCACGTGGATGCGTACCTGGAAAGGATTACGCGGCTGCCGTTTCCTCGGCAAAAATGCTTTCCATCTTCTGCCACGCCTGCGCCACATCGTCATCCAGATTGAATAAACCTGACGTGCCAACGATAAACACATCCACACCAGAAGCCGCGATCTGCTTAAAGGTGCGCGCATTGCAGGAACCATCAATCTCGGTCAGATAGTGATAACCGTGCTCTTCGCGCAGGGCAATCAGCTGGCGAATCTTGTTCAGCGTCTCCGGAATAAATTTCTGCCCCGCAAAGCCAGGATCCACCGACATCACCGTAACCTTATCCAGCAGATGTGCATACTCACGAATGCTCTCGGCAGGTGTCGCCGGGTTTAATACCACGCCGCAGCGACGGCCCGCTTCTTTGATTTGAGTCAGCAGGCGGAATATTTTGTTATTCGCGGTTTCGGGATGGAAGCTAATAATATCCGCCCCCGCTTCAATGCACATCGGAATAATATCTTCCGGGTGATTGACCATTAAATGCACATCAATTGGCACATCGGTAATTTTACTCAGGTTCTCAATAAAGAACGGCGATAACGTAATATTTTTAACGTAGCTGCCATCCATAATATCGACATGATAAAAAGCCGCAGTAGTATTCATCGCTTCGATCTGTTCACGAAAGCGGGTGAGATCCATACACATTAATGACGGTGAAAATTGAGCGTTCATTGTTTTTTTCCTCATTACATAAACAGCGCCCGCAGGCGCTGTGTTATGACATCAATGGATGAACGAAATAATGTGGCCGAGTACGATGCCGACAATACCGAAGTCCGCGTCGCCGAAGGTGGTCGAGGCAAAGCCCAGGTCGCCCATCAGCGGCAGCAGAATCGCCGGCAGGAAGGAGATCAGCAGCCCTTGTACAAAGGAGCCGACTACCGCGCCACGACGTCCACCCGTGATGTTGCCGTATACACCCGCGGTGGCACCGCAGAAGAAGTGGGGCACCAGACCAGGAACAATCACGCTCAGACCAAACAATGGGCACAGGAACATGCTGATCAGACCGGCGGAGAAACTGCACAGGAAGCCGATGATCACGGCATTCGGCGCGAACGGGAACACGGTTGGGCAGTCCAGCGCCGGTTTGGCGTTCGGTACTAACTTATCTGCGATGCCTTTAAAGGCCGGCACGATCTCGGCAATCACCATACGCACACCGGCGAGGATGATATAAACGCCCGCCGCAAAGGTGATGGACTGAATAATCGCGAACACGATGAAGTTCTGACCGCCGCTCACCTGGCTTTCGGTGAACTCTTTACCCGCCACCAACACCAGCGCGATAAACAGAATCATCATGGTCAGCGAAATCGCGACCGAGGAATCACGCAGGAAGTTGAGGGTTTTCGGCACCTTCAACTCTTCGGTGGATGGACTGCCTTTGCCCACTGCTTTACCGACCAGCGCAGACAGCAGATAACCGGTTGAGCCGAAGTGGCCGAGCGCCAGATCGTCCGAATTGGTGATTTTACGTGTGAACGGCTGCAGAATCGCCGGGCACACCACCATCATGGTGCCGAGAATCAGTGAACCGATTAGCACCAGCCAGAAGCCATGTACACCGCCGACGGAAAGAATCACCGCCAGCATCGCCGACATATACAGCGTGTGATGACCGGTCAGGAAGATGTACTTCAGCGGGGTGATACGCGCCAGCAGGATGTTCACCAGCATACCGAACACCATGATCATCGCGGTTTCAGTACCGTAACTCTTCTGCGCCAGCGCGGCCATTGCATCAGTATTTGGCACCACACCCTGAATATTAAACGAGTGCTCAAACAGCTGGCTGAAAATGGTCAGTGTCGCCGCAATCAGGTTGGCCCCGGCGATAAGAATCACAAAGCCCATGATGGTTTTCAGCGTGCCGGAAATCACATCCGACACCGGTTTCTTTTGCAGTAATAAACCAATCAGGGAAAAAAGGCCGACAAGTATTGCGGGTGTTCCGAGAACATCCTTGATGATAAATTGCAGCATAATTACTCCATGTGAGTAAAATCGGGCTATTACAGATTTTCCGCCAGGATTTCTTTAATTTTGGCGTTATCTAATAAATTCGTCAGGCCAAATACCTGCGCACTATGCCCGGATAACTGATCGGCAATATCTTTGGCGCTGATAATGAGGTCGGCCTGTTCAGATTTCGCCGTGGTTAAATCGGTATGGCCCACTTCGGCCTCTTTCCCTAATTCCGCCACAATTTTCTTCACGTTCATTTCCACAATAAAGCTGCTGCCTAAACCATTACCGCACACAATCAGGACTTTTTTCATAATAGGATTCTCTGGTGGTTAATTTGTAATAACAGCTTCAATCGCTGGCAAGGTCGCAGCCGACAGCAACTGCTGCAGGCGGGATTCGTCGCTGAATACTTCGGCTAACGCTGTGATCATCTGGATATGATCGTCGCCGGAGAGCGCGCACAGCATGATGACGACGTAAACCGGATCGTTTTCATCCGCTTCAAAGCTCACACCGTTCTTCACATGCAGCAACGACAAGCCATTCTTACGCGCGCCCTGTTCCGGACGGGCATGCGGCATCGCCAGGCCGGGTGCCAGTACGTAATAAGGCCCCAGTTCGGCATGCGAAGTGAAGATGGCATCAAGATAGGCTGGGGTAATCGCGCCTTCAGCCAGCAGCGGCTCAGCGGATAAACGCACCGCCTCCTGCCAGTTGCTGACCTGATCTACGATGCGGATATGTTGCGGTGTCAGCCATTGAGTGAGCATCAGTAATTCCTGGTTATTCGTCGATGGAGTGCACTTTAGGTGATTTTCTCAGCGCTTTTCTGTGATGATTGTCGCAAAAGTTAGCGCTAACACAGGTGTTGTTAAAAAATGTGTTATCGCTAACATTTTTGTGCAGCCCGTTTGTCATCGTTGCAAGCACCTGACATGCTCGGAGATTCTGAAAATGCTCAGCAGGTGAGGCGTGCCCGAATCTGTGGTGATTAACGTGGCACGTTGGCGCATTTGGTTTTAAGCTGCGTGCGGGTAATGGTGGTAAGTCAGCTAGGAGAAGGCATGGCAGAGAAAAAACGGCGCGGTACCGGCAAAAGCACACTGGCCGATGTTGCCCGTTTGGTCGGCGTGAGCACCATGACGGCATCACGTGCGTTACGCATGCCGGAAAAGGTCTCGCCTGAAATCCGCGCCAAAATTGATGCGGCCGTCGCCGAACTGGCTTACGTGCCAAATATCCAGGCGCGTAATCTGGCGTCGGCATCGTCGAAGCTAGTCACCATGGTGGTGCCTTCGTTCGCCACGCCGGGCAGCGCGATTGTGTCGGAAGCGCTGCAAGAGATTCTGCGTCCGCAGGGTTACAACATGATGCTGGCGGAAGCCAACCACTCGGCGGCGGAAGAGAGCGAGTTGATCGAGATGCTGCTCTCGTATAATCCGGCGGCGATGGTGCATTTCAACTTCGACAATGCCGCTGAAGCTCATCGTTTGCTGAGTAATTCCGGCCTGCCGGTGATGGATATCGGCGGGGTGCATCAGGAATCTGCGGGTATTAGCATTGGTGTCGATTACGCTAAAGCGATTCGCCAGCTGGTGCAGAGTTTGGTGGAACGCGGTTATCGTCATCTCGGCTTGTTGTGTACGCAAACCAATACCACGATTTTCCGCCAACTGCTGAATGGCTGGCACAGCGGCATGCTGGCATCAAATCAGGCGCCGCACCGCGTGGTGACCTCGCCGAAAATGCCGACCTTTGCCGCTGGACATAGCCTGCTGGCGGAGATCCGGCTTACCTGGCCGGAACTGGATGTGCTGATTTGTACCAGCGATGAAGTGGCGTGCGGTGCCATCATGGCTTGCCACGCCGCAGGCATCTCCATTCCCAGCCAGCTGGCGATTGCCAGCATCGGTGGCGGCCCATTGGCAGCAGTCTGCTCACCGCCGCTCACCAGCGTTGTCCTGCCTTATGAAGAGATGGGGCGCATGGCGGGCAAGCGCTTACTTTCCGCATTGAAAGGCGATGAGCCTCCTGCCATCAACGAACTGCCGGCACAGCTCAAACTGCGTGCCAGCACCCACAAGATGTAATCCTGCGGCATCGCGTGCATGAGATGTGACTCTGCGTGCGGTGCTTTTCCCAGATTCATCAAATCCTTATCATTACTAAGGCATTGATAACCCTTTTACCGATCATGATTTTAACTATAATGATCCGACTGCTTACGCGGCACCCTGCTAAGGTGATGCTGCAAAACACTAAATGGAGAGGAAGAACATGAGTTATTCACTGCCATCCCTGCCTTACGCGTACGACGCACTGGAACCACACTTCGACAAGCAGACGATGGAAATCCATCACTCTAAACACCACCAGGCTTACGTTAACAACGCGAATGCAGCGCTGGAAGGTACCGAATTCGCTAACCTGCCGGTTGAAGAATTGATCGCTAAACTGGATCAGCTGCCAGCAGATAAAAAAGGTCCACTGCGTAACAACGCAGGCGGCCACGCTAACCACAGCTTCTTCTGGAAAGGCCTGAAACTGGGCACCAGCCTGCAAGGCGAACTGAAAGCCGCTATCGAAAAAGATTTCGGCAGCGTTGAAGCTTTCCAGGCTGAGTTCGAGAAAGCCGCTACCACCCGTTTCGGTTCAGGCTGGGCGTGGCTGGTGAAAAAGGGCGATAAACTGGCTGTGGTTTCAACCGCTAACCAGGATAGCCCGCTGATGGGTGAAGCCATCTCTGGCGCATCCGGTGAGCCAATCATTGGTCTGGATGTGTGGGAACACGCTTACTACCTGAAGTATCAGAACAAACGTCCTGACTACATCAAAGCGTTCTGGAACGTGGTGAACTGGGATGAAGCGGCTGCACGTTTCGCTGCTGCTAAGTAAGTTCAGGCGATAGCCAACGCACAGAACCGGTGAAGCTGCTTCACCGGTTTTTTTCTTTACGAAAGCTAAACACTTCTTAAACCACTTCGAGATTACCTCTGCTGACAATACCGTTACGTTCGTTATTAACCTGCCGTTGATAATTTGGGGCATACAGTAGCCGCAGTTGATCACACGAAAGTAAAATAACTATGTCTACTATCACTACCCCTGTGGCGAATAAAGATTCGTCGGCATCCCTGTTTTTGCCGTTAATTAGCGGAAAAGTCAGACCTGATAAGTTATGGAATAGCAGTATGTTCCGCTTTAAATTTGCTTTAAGGTCTTTAATCTTTCCTGTTACAACATTTAATTACCTTAGCGCATTAGCGAAACTGCCGTTTCTGCCGCAACTGCTGAAAATGCAGGGTTTGCTGCCGGCTAAACCGCATCGCCCTTACCTGCGCGCAGGCTTTAGCGTGGCACAACGTGCGCAAGCACTGCTGGACCATTACACGCTGATGGATCAACTGGATAATGCCAAACTGCGCCAGTTACTGCTGAGTCCGGTGTTAAATGTGATTGCCACTTTTAACGGAAAAAATGATGAGGTGTTTGCTATTAATTGCTGCCCAGGACATTTTGACCGTGAAGGTGAAATAACTCTGACACTGCATTATCAAACCATGAATATTGCCTCGCTCTCTTTTTCCATTATCCAGGAAAAGGGCAAGCGCACATTATTGATTGGTGGATTGCAGGGGCCGCGCAAACACATCTCAAATGATGTTATCCGCGATGCAACCAAAGCCGCACATGGCGTATTCCCGAAACGTCTGTTAATGGAAGCGGTATTTATTCTGGCGCAACAATGTGGCGTGCAAGCGATTTGCGCAGTAGGAGATACCACGCATGTGTTCCGCAGCATGCGTTATCGCCACAGTAAAGGTGATAAGTTCTTTGCCAGCTACAGCGAGTTCTGGCTGTCACTGGGCGGTGAAGCCCGTGCCGACGACCTGTTTACGTTGCCGCTGCAGATGGAAAGGAAAGCACTGGAAGAGATCGCCAGTAAGAAACGTGCGGAGTATCGTCGTCGCTATGCACTGTTGGATGCGTTGAACACCCAGGTATTGCTGGCAGCAGGGGTTGAAGCAGTGCAGGAACAGAGCGTGGAACGCGACGTATCACACGCCGCGTAATCGGGTATCAGAACGGCTGCTTCGCGTAGCCGGTCATCACCTTCAGCCCCATCTCACGTCCCAGCGCGGTCATGGGATGCACCACCACCAGGCCGCGCACGCTCTTCTTAAATGCGCCCATGTTGGCTTGTTCCTTCCTGGTGATCTCACGGCTGAAACCCAGCTTCTGCAGCTGTTGCGCTTCTTTACTCAGTTTCTCATCGCGAACACTGCGCAGACGTTCAATTTCCTGCACCAGCTTCTCTTTTTCACGCAGCAGCTCGCCGAGTTTTTCGGCATCGCCAGATTCCAGCAGCTGGGGTTCTTTGCGATTCAATGCGTCCAGTTGATCACTGAGCAGTTTGATCTCGGCTTTTTCTTGTTCTTTCATCAGGGGAAACTCGTTAAGGAAAACAGGCAAAGGATACATCAAAACGGGGCGATTTTGCAGCGGGGCGGATTCGACCGCGACAGAGCCCCTAAACGGCCGGCTTCTTGAAGGCTTGCTTGTGGGAGATGCGCGATATCAGCTCGGTGAGCGACAGCACCATGGTGGATCGCACCATTTGCAGATAGCGCTGCTGCTGCATACTGCGTAATGCTTCGTCATCCCGGGTGAAGTCAGGTTGTGGCGGCCACGCTACAACGCAGTGCAGTTCACCAAATGGCCCCAAAATCTCATCGTCAGTAAAGCGGTAGTCGCTGGTGTCGTGATTGAGTTCTTCACGCAGCGCCAGCAGCAGCTCACAATCTTCATATTCATGGCGATTAATCACGCCCAAACCGTAAATCAGTTTCAAACGCACCGATAGCTCGCCCAGCGGACCGTCACCGAGCAGCAGCGGTTCAACCGCGTACTTTACGGCATAATCGTCTTTACGGAAAACCTGCAACACAAGCAGGTTGACCGCTTCAGCCAATAGCTCAACGGCGGCGATCAGGAAGCTTCTCACCGATCGACCGGCGTTCAGGCGCTCAAGCACCCGGTTTTCAAAAGCTTGCTTCTCTTCCATTATTGCCTGCATCGTTCCGCTACCGCCGACGGGCACGGTTGGCACCGCGCCCGAGTGAGCTATTAAAAGGCGCGCATTATGCCATAGCGTTGTAAGCACTCACCACTGAGGTGACCACTTCGCTATTGGCTTCCAGTCCAGAGATCTCGGCCAGCGTTGCCTGCGGGCCTTTTTCAGCCAACAGGGCAGCCAGTTCCTGCGCCTGCGGATCGGCTTCGCTGCGGTAGTGCATCGCGGCAGCAATACCCTGCACCAGGTTGGCGTGTGGCAGGTGGTACTCAAGGGTGCCGAGCGTGGGTTTGATCAGACGATCGCCCGCGCTGAGTTTACGCAGCGGCTGGCGGCCAACACGTTCCACATCATCTTTCAGGTACGGATTTTCAAAACGAGTGAGGATTTTCTGGATGTAAGCGGCGTGCTTGTCGGCATCAAAGCCATAGCGCTTGATCAGCACCTCGCCGCTCTCCTGCATCGCACCCTGCACCACGGCACGCACTTTCTCATCCAGAATCGCATCGCGGATGGTGGCGTGGCCAGCTAACTGGCCAAGATACGCGGTGATGGCATGGCCGGTATTCAGCGTGAAGAGTTTGCGCTCGACAAATGCCATCAGGTTATCAGTCAGCTCCATGCCAGGAATGTTTGGCAATTCACCTTTGAACTGCGTTTTATCGACAATCCATTCGCTGAAGGTTTCGACTGTCACTTCCAGCGGATCGTTGCTGCCGGCCTCAGATGGCGGCACGATGCGGTCAACGGCGGAGTCGACGAAGCCAACGTGCTCTTCAACCCACGCGTGATACTGTTCTGGCAGCGCTTTCAGAACGTGCTGCTTCAACTGACTGGTGCCGCGCACCATGTTTTCACAGGCGATGATATTCAGCGGACGGACATTACCGTTGTCGCTGCGTTTGGCCAGACCTTTCGCCACACCGCCTGCGATGCGCTCCAGAATTTGCGGACCAACCGCCGTGGTAACGATATCAACCTCAGCAATCAGCGTGACGATGTCGTCGCTGGTGCTGTTCACTGCGCTAACGCCGGTAACGATTTCGACCTTTGCCTGCTCGCCAACTACATGAACCGGATACTCATGACGGGCGTTAAGGGCATCCAGAACCACCTGATTCACATCCGCGAAGACCAGTTCGATACCGGCATCAGCCAGCAACTTACCGATAAAACCGCGACCGATGTTACCTGCTCCAAAATGTAACGCTTTCATAAATTTGACCCATATCAAATGACGAAAGGGCGGGCAAATCCGCCCCGGAAATGTGGGACGGGCTTGCCCGCCCCAGGGAAGTTAAAACGTGGTATTACGCTTTCGCGGTGTTACCTGACAGCAGATCCAGCACATCCTGAACGCAGGTGGTGTTCGCCAGCTTCTCAATCACGCTGTCATCATCCAGCGCGTTGGTCAGGCTGGTAATCACCTGAATGTGTTCGTTATTGCGAGCCGCAATACCAATCACCAGGCGCGCCACGTCATCGGCTTCTTCGCCAAACAATACGCCCGCAGGGTACTGGCAGAACACCACGCCAGTTTTCAGCACGCGATCTTTGGCTTCCACGGTGCCGTGCGGCACAGCGATAGACTCACCGAGATAGGTCGGGGTCAGCTTTTCACGTTCCAGCATCGCTTCAACGTACTCTGGCTGGACATAACCGCCTTTCACCAACTGCTCACCAGCAAAGCGAATCACCTGCTCTTTGTTGCTGGCGCTCAAGCCCAGGAACACGTTGTCCGCGCCCAATTTAAACAAGTTAGCGCTGCCATCGTCGTAGCTGTCTGCCAGCGTGGTCTGCACGGTTTCACGATGTGTTTCACTGCGGTTAGCGGCGATCAGACGTTCTGTCAGATTGCTGTACAGCGCGCTATCGAGGAAGTTGTTCAGCGAAATATGCTGCGCCTGCGGTGCCTGGCGCATCGCACGCTCGGTCAGATCGCGGTGAGTAATCACCAGATCCACATCGCCCGGCAGTGAGTTAATCGCGCTGTTGGTCACCGAGATATTGCTCAGGCCGGCATCCTGCACTTTCTTACGCAGCACACCTGCACCCATGGCGCTGGAACCCATACCGGCGTCACAGGCGACGATGATTTTACGCACGTGGCTGACATCAACGCTGTTGGCATCGGCGATAACCGGAGAACCGGCAACGGCCTGGCCTTTCGACTGCGCTTTCATATCACGCATACGCTGAGTCGCAGCTTCGATATCGTCATCTTCTTTTACTTTGCTGGTTTTCAGCAGGATAGAAGAGACCACGAAGGAGACGGCAAACGCCGCGATGATGGCCGCGATGTTGGCGAAGTATGCACCTTTTGGCGTCATCGCCAGTACTGCGAGAATAGAACCCGGAGACGCTGGAGACACCAGACCGCCGTTCAGTACGGTCAGGGTGAACACGCCTGTCATACCACCGAGGATCACTGCCAGCAGCAGACGTGGCGCCATCAGCACGTACGGGAAGTAAATTTCGTGGATACCACCGAGGAAGTGGATGATTGCCGCACCGCCTGCAGACTGCTTAGCGCTACCGCGACCAAAAATCATGTAGGCAACCAGTACACCCATACCTGGGCCTGGGTTCGCTTCAATCAGGAAGAAGATGGATTTACCGGCTTCGCTAGCCTGCTGGATACCCAGTGGCGAGAAGATACCGTGGTTGATGGCGTTGTTGAGGAACAGGATTTTCGCCGGTTCAACAAAGATAGAAGTCAGTGGCAGCAGGTTGTTCTGCACCATCAGGTTTACGCCCGCCGCAAGAATGTGTGACAGACCTTCAACCAATGGACCGATGCCGATGAACGCCAGCAGCGCCAACAGCATACCGATGATACCGGCTGAGAAGTTGTTAACCAGCATCTCAAAGCCGCTTTTGATTTTACCATCAACCATACGGTCAAAGGTTTTGATCGCCCAGCCGCCCAGTGGACCGGCAATCATCGCGCCGAGGAACATCGGCATATCTGCACCGACAATCACACCCATGGTGGTAATGGCACCGACCACGCCACCGCGATCGCCGCCCACCAGACGTCCACCGGTGAAACCGATCAACAATGGCAGCAGGTAAGTGATCATAGGGCCGACGAGTTTCGCCAGCGTTGCGTTTGGAATCCATCCGGTTGGGATGAACAGTGCTGTGATGATACCCCAGGCGATAAACGCACCGATGTTTGGCATCACCATGTTACTCAGAAAGCGACCAAAGCTCTGGACCTTGACCTTCGCTGATGAGGACATAAACCCACCCCTTATTGAGACGCGCTGCAATAAGAGCGCGGTTGTTTTTGTTAAGACTTTTATTGAGCCGTTCCGGCGCGGGCCGTGGCATCACTGTATGCACGCGGACTCTAGCACTAGTTTATTACGCTGCGTAGCATCCGGGATAAGTGTGATGCAGATCACTCAAAATTGGGGTGGTCAGGGTGCTATAAGGTGATGAAGATCACATAAATAGAGTGTAAGAAAAGTACGAAGGCGAAATTTTAAGCAAAACAACGGGATAAATGTGACTTAAGTCACCTTTGCAGCTCTCAGGTTTGTTTCATAAGTGTGATTGAGATCACAAACTATTTTTGGTTGAAAATGCGTCAGATCACACAATAGCGATGCTGATAAGTAAGGTGTAAGGGAGTGACGAAAAATCTGAAAGATGCAATGAAAAGTATGTCAGGAAAAGGGCGACCTGTTAGTCGCCCCTGAACGCATTCAAAGCGAGGTTACAAACCACCCTGCACAGCATTCTGTGCCTGAGTCAGGGCTTGAGCATTGCTGGAAAGGTTGCTCATCAGGGTGTTGTACTGCGTGGCCTGATCCTGCGTTGGGAACTGAACGCCACCGTCATTGAAGGTCACACGCGTGCCCTGCGACTGCAGATAATCACCGGTTTGCACCGCCGCCTGGCTCAACGCCTGAAGCTGAGGCAGTAACGGAATCAGTGTACCCGCTGGCTGCGTCACCACTTTGGCGTAGACGCTGTCATACACTTTCTTCAGATCGTCAGGCTGCTTCAGCGTGGCTTTGCTGCTGTCGGCCTGCATTTTGGCGCTCTGAATCTGCTGTGACAGCACACTGAGGTTGCCGCTCGCCTGACGCAGACTATCGCGACGGGTCAGATAATCTTGTGGCACACGAATCGCAGCCAGTTCATCAACCACAGGGCGCATGCCTTGCTCAACCGCCTGATTGGCCTGCTGTGAGAAGCCATACAAAATGGCGTAGTCGCTGGCGTAGTTACCGAAGGTTTGCTTCTGGTTTTCGCTCAGGCTTGGCAGATGTTCGCCGCTACGCATCGCGGTGTTCTGCAGGAAATCGGTGAAAGCTTTACGCTGATCGCCTTCTTTATCGCCACAGGCGGTAAGTTGCAGCACAACCAGTGCGCTGATCATAAGCATGCCGGTACGCATCCAGATGCGGGATAATCCTGACGCCATGTTGAACTCCTGTTATGGCTAATTTCGATTCGGTGGGAATGGTCCTAAAGGATAGTGCAATGGCCTGGCGTGTACAACGGGTTGAGGCGCGGCAAACTGTGGGAAAAGGCGCACTCTGGCGCGCCGGATTAAGGTCATGAAAGAAATGTGCGGGTAGTCGGCCCTAAAGGTTGTGCTCCATCGACACCAACGAACGCAGGCAAAAACCGAACCCGAAGGCTGAAATCACCTGGCGGCATCTGGCTGTCCGCACTGATGCCGCCAGATTGTGATTTAAAACACCAGCGCCTGTCCATCCTTCCGGCTTTCAGTGGCGGCTATGTAGAAGCCCTGCGGGTCACGCACAATCGCCTGCGCACCGCCGAAGTTGTAGCTCTGTAATGGATCCTCCACCGTAATCTGGTGACCCATCTCGCGCAGTTTCGCCAGCACATTACGGTCAATACCCGGTTCCACCACTACCGCACGGCCTTGCTCAACACGCCAGCGCGGCGCATCAATCGCTGCCTGCGGGTTTTGCTTGTGCTGCATGATGCGCAACGCCAGCTGTAAGTGCCCCTGCGCCTGCATCGGGCCGCCCATCACGCCAAACGACATCAATGGCTGTCCCGCCGCATCCAGCGCAAACGCCGGAATAATAGTGTGGAACGGACGTTTGCTACCGGCCACTACGTTCGGATGGTGCGGATCGAGCGAGAAGCCGCAGCCGCGGTTCTGCAAGCTGATGCCGGTGCCCGGCACCACCACGCCTGAACCAAAGCCCATATAGTTAGACTGAATAAACGACACCATCATGCCGCTGGCATCGGCAGTCGACAGATATACGGTGCCGCTCTGCTGTGGGGAGCCGAAGGTAAAATCCCCGGCCTGGTCAGGATTGATGAGCTGAGCGCGCTGCTTGAGGTAGCTGTCACTCAGCAGCAACTCTGCCGGGAATTCCAGATGGTCGTAATCGGTGACGTAACGATCCAGATCGACCAGCGCCAGCTTCATCGCTTCAATCGACAAGTGCAGCCACGGCACGGAATCCGGCGTGTAGCTGCCGATGTCCCACTGCTCCAGAATGCCGAGCGCAATTAGAGTGGCGATGCCCTGACCGTTGGGCGGTAATTCCTGCACCGAGCCATCGGCAAACGGGCGTGACAACAGCTCAACCCAATCGGCGCGATGGTTGTTGAGATCGGCCATGCTCAGTGCCGCGCCGTGCTGCCCGGCAAATGCCACCATTTTCTCCGCCAGATCTCCCCGATAGAAGGCTTCCCCCCTGGTTTCGGCGATTTTCTGCAGTGTGGCGGCCTGCGCCGGGTTACGGAAAAGCTCACCAGCACGCGGCGGTCGGCCATCTGGCGCAAAACACTCAACAAACCCCGGCTGAGACTTCAGTTTGTTGTAGCCGCGCTGCCAAAGATGGGCGATCAGCGGCGAAACCGGGAAGCCGTCGCGGGCGTACTCGATCGCCGGTTGTGCCAGTGTGGTCAGCGGCAGCGTGGCAAAGCGCTCGGCCAGCGTGACCCAGGCAGAAACCGCGCCCGGCACGGTCACGGCTTCCCAACCGATTTCCGGCATGGTGCTCTGTCCGGCAAAGCGTTCTGCATTCCAGCTGGCGGGGGAACGGCCGGAGGCATTTAAGCCATGCAGCGCTTTCCCATCCCAGATAATGGCAAACGCATCACTGCCGATGCCGTTGCCGGTGGGTTCCAGTACGGTGAGCGCCATCGCCGTAGCAATCGCCGCGTCTACCGCATTACCGCCCTGTTGCAACATGCGCATCCCCGCCTGTGCCGCCAGCGGCTGTGAGGTGGCGACTGCATTGCGGCCCATCATTGGGGCGCGGTGCGAGACATAACTAACGTTGAAATCCAAATCGCTCATAACGGTTCCTTAATGTGAGTCATTGCGCGGATCAAGTGCGTCGCGCAGTCCGTCACCCAGCAGATTGAAGCCCTGCACAGTGAGAAAAATGGCCAATCCAGGGAAAATCGACATCCAGGGTGCCTGCTCCAGATAGCCTTTTGCGGTGTTCAGCATCGCACCCCAGGAAGGTGACGGCGGCTGCTGGCCAAGGCCGAGAAATGACAAGCTGGCTTCCGTGATGATCGCCGAGGCAATCGCCAGCGTGGCCTGTACCAGAATCGGCGACAGCACGTTGGGCAGCACATAACGCAGGATGATCCAACGGTCCGGCAAACCGATGGCGCGCGCGCCGTCGATATACTCTTCATGGCGGATGGCAATCACCTGGCCGCGCGTCAGACGAGCAAAGATGGGCATGGCGGAAAGCCCAATGGCGATCATTGCATTGGATAAGCTTGGTCCGAGGAAAGCGCCCAACGCAATCGCCAGAATCAGAAACGGGCAGGCGAGCAGCGCTTCGATAAAGCGCGAGATGATGCCATCGCACCACCCCCGCCAGTAACCGGCAATTAAGCCCAGCGGCACGCCAATCAAAATGGCGATCATCACTGAAATACAGCCCGCCAGCAGAGAGGTGCGCGCCCCCCAAATCAGACGCGACAGAATATCGCGGCCCAGCTCATCGGTCCCCAACCAGAACAGCGCGGAGGGCGCTTTGCGCACGGCAAGGAAGTTTGCCTTGATCGGATCGGCCGGTGCCAGCCAAGGGGCCAGCAACGCCACGGCTACAAACAGCAGCACGATCACTGCGCCGATCAGCGCACTCTTATTACGCAGAAATTTCTTCAGCACCCGGCGGTTAGGCTTTGTGACCGCAGGCACTGCGCCTGCTGTTAACACCTCGCTCATGGTTAGCCTCGCATTTTCGGGTTGATTAACAGATAGAGCACATCGGCCAGCAGATTCAGCAGCAGAAAGCCGATCGCCACCACCAGCACCACACCTTGTACCACCGCGTAATCACGGTTAAACACCGCATCGACAATCATCTTGCCGAAACCGGGTAGGGTGAAAACCTGCTCGGTTAACACCGCACCGCCCAGCAGCTCACCAAACAGCAAGGTGGTGAGCGTGACGATCGGCATCAGTGCGTTACGGAAGGCATGTTTCAGCACCACTTTGGGGGCCAGCAGACCTTTGGCGCGCGCGGTGCGGATGTAATCGGCCTTTAGCACGCTGATCATTGACGCCCGCGTATGGCGCATCAACGTGGCGGCGAGGCCGGTACCCAGCACCAACGCCGGCAGCAGCAGGGTTTTCAGGTTCTGCGCCACATCTTCACTGATGGGGACAAAGCCTGAGGCTGGCAGCCATTGCAGATGCACGGAAAACAGCAGGATCAGCAGAATCCCCAGCCAGAAATGCGGCACCGATATGCCGGATAACGCGACAAAGTTGGTGGTGTGATCGACCCAGGTGTCTTTACGCACCGCCGCGATAATGCCCATGATGATGCCAATCCCCAGCGCAATCACCATCGCCAGCAGCGACAGCTCCAGCGTCACCGGCAGTTTGCTGGCGATCAGCGAGGTTACCGGCTCTTTGGTGCGCAGTGACATGCCCAGATCACCCTTCAGCGCATTGCCGATCCACGAGAAATACTGCGTGGGGATCGGATCATCCAGGTGATATTCCGCCCGCAGTTGCGCGATGACCGCGGGATCGCGCTCCTCACCCGCCATCGCCAGCACCGGATCGCCCGGCAGCAGCTTTTGCAGCGCAAACACCATGATGCTCACCAGCAGCAGCGTGGGGATCGCCAGCAGTAAGCGTTTAACTATCAGTTCCAGCATCATCGCTCCTCAGCGGTTTACTGCGCCATGCTCACACCCGCGAGGCGTACTAAGCCATCAGGCCAGGCTTTAAAGCCCTGCAGTTTTTTCGTCATGCCGAAGATGCGCGGCTCGAAATAGAGATAGGCGATTGGCATATCGGTTTGCAGCTGATTCACCACCTTGGTGTACAACGCCTGGCGCTGCGCCTGATCGTTGGTGAGACGTGCGGCGTTCAGCCACTCATCAACCTGGGGATTGCTGTAGCGACCGTCGTTGAGCGTGCCTTTGCTGTTGATAAACGAGTAGATGCTGCCGTCGGGATCGGGACGGCCGGACCAGCCGGATAAGCTAAGTTGGTAATCGCCGCGCTGCTGACGATCCAACAAGCTGGCGAACTCACTCATCTGCAAGTTGAGGTTAATGCCCGCCTCGCCGACCATCGCCTGAATCACCTGGCCGACCTGTTGTGCCGTTGGGTTATTGGTGACCAGCAGCGTCAGATTAAGCGGTGTAGTCACGCCCGCCGCCTTCAGCAGCGCTTTGGCTTTTTCCACATCACGCGGTGGGATTGGTGTGTTGACGTGATAGGCACTGACCGGCGAGAAGGCTTGGTTGGATGGGGTATATAAGCCTTCAAACGCCACCTGATTCAGCGCATCGCGATCGATCGCCAGCGAGAAGGCCTCACGCACGCGCGGATCTTTTAGCGGGCTGTTGGCGTCAACCTTGCCGTTATTGATGTTGAAGGTGATGCCCTGATAACCGAGGCCGGTGACTTTGGCCAGCGCCAGCTTGCTGTCGCCTTCAACCGTTTTCACATCGCTGGCCGCCACGCCTTCTGTCAGGTCGAGATCGCCTGCGCGCAGGTTGGCGAGACGCACTGAGGCATCCGGGATCGGCAGGAAAATCACTTTATCGAAGTGGTATGCGCTTTTGTTCCAGTAGTTTTCAAAGCGCGTCAGCACGATACGGTCCTGCTGCACGCGGCTGGCAAACTGATACGGGCCGGAGCAGACTGGATGGGTCGCGAAGTCCGGTTTTTTAGCGGCTTCCGGTGCCAGCATCGCGCCAGCGCGGTCGGTGAGCTGGCTGAGCAGCGCCGCATCCGGTGTTTTCAGGTGGAATTTCACCTGCATCGGCCCGCTGACTTCCACGCTGTCGATGGAAGAGATTTCGCTTTTACGCAGCGAACCCGGCAGCGTCAGCGCACGCTCAATATTAAACTTCACCGCGTTGGCATCAAACTTCTCGCCATCCTGGAAGGTCACGCCCTCGCGCAGGTTCATAGTCAGGGTTTTACCGTCATCACTCCACGCCCAATCGGTTGCCAGGCCGGGCACCACTTTCAGGTTCTCATCCACATCCACCAAGCGGTCGCACATAGCCGCAAACACGAAACGTCCGTAATAGGTGCGCGCCAGATGCGGATCGAGCATGTCCGGGTCGGCACCCAGACCAATGCGAATCACACTTTTCGCCTGGCTGTGTGCACTGGCACCGAGCAAGAGCAGGCCGCTTACGGCCGTGAGTAAGGTTAATCGAGCTTTCTTCACAGGCGAATCTCCAGAGGGTTAGGCTTGTTGCTTGGCCGCCTGCTCAAACAGCGCGCGGCGACGTAAAAAGGCGGCAGAAGGGGGGGCAATCACGATGACGCTGCGATCGCGGTTAATCTCTTGCCAGCGATGACAGGCAATCTGGCGGCCACCGCTCAGCACCTGGTTAATCGGTTCAAACTGACGGCAATCCGATGTCGCCCATGGGCAGCGTGTGTGAAAACGACAGCCACTGGGCGGATTGGCTGGATTGGGCAGATCGCCCTGCAACATCGGAATCTGGCGGCTGACACCCGGTTGCATCTGCGGCGCGGAGGCGATCAGCGCCTGGGTATAGGGGTGCAGCGGCGCGTCAAAAATCTCGTCCACGGTGGCGACTTCAACAATCTGGCCGAGATACATCACCGCCACGCGATCGCTCATATGGCGAATCACCGCCAGACCGTGCGCCACGATGATCATCGTCAGGCCAAACTGCTGTTTCAGGCTTTCCAGCAGATTCACCACCTGCGCCTGCACGGAAACGTCTAAGGCGGAAACCGGCTCATCGCCCAGCAGCAATTTGGGTTGGGAGGCGAGGGCACGGGCGATGCCGATACGCTGACGCTGACCGCCGGAAAATTCGTGCGGATAACGCTCTGCCCAGGCAGCCGGTAAACCCACGGTGCGCAGTAGCTCAGCGACGCGCGCATGGCGCGCCTCTCGGCTCAGTTTTTCATGCAGCCACAGCGGCTCGCCGACAATCTTTTGCACCGTCATACGCGGATTTAGTGAGGCAAAGGGGTCCTGAAAGATGATTTGCAGTTCGCGGCGCAGCTGATTCAGGCGTGCGCCGCTGGCATCGGTAATGCTTTCGCCCTGATAAAACACGTCTCCGGTACTGGCCGCCAGCAGACGTAGCAGCAAACGACCGAGGGTCGATTTACCCGACCCCGATTCGCCGACAATTGCCAGCGTCTCACCCGGCATCACCTGTAACGACACGCGATCCACCGCGGTGACGCCGCGATTGCGTTTGAACAGGCGGTTGGGCCCGGCAAAGGTTTTGCTTAAATCGCGGCACTCTAAAATCGGCTTCATGCGATCTCTCCCAACGAGACGTACTGTTCCAGCGGCGCGCGGAAACAGGCGACCTGATGATCGGTAGCCAGCGCACGCAGCGTCGGGCGGTTATGCTGGCAGCGGAGTTCGGCAAAGGGGCAACGGTTGGCAAAACGACACCCTGAGGGCATGTTTTCCGGTAATGGAACCTGGCCAGGAATGGTGGCCAGTGTGCCGCTGCGTGCGCTCAGGCTGGGAATCGATCCCATCAGGCCAATGGTGTACGGATGCTGGGGATCGTTAAAAATCGCTTCCACGCTGCCGGTTTCTACCACCTGACCGGCGTACATCACCGCCACACGCTGCGCGACTTCCGCCACCACGCCCAGGTCATGAGTAATCATCAATACGGCGGTGCCGGTTTCCTGCTTCAGGGTATTCAGCAGCGCCAGAATCTGTGCCTGAATGGTGACGTCGAGTGCGGTGGTTGGCTCATCAGCGATCAGCAATTTTGGATTGTTAATCAATGCCATGGCGATCATCACACGCTGACGCATGCCGCCAGAGAGCTGATGGGGATAGGCTTTGAGCCGCATTTCCGGGGCGGGAATCTGCACTTTTTGCAGGATGGTCAGCGCGGCTTCCATCGCCGTGCGGCGATTGACGTGGCGATGGCGCATCACCGCTTCACTGAGCTGGTCGCCGAGGGTGAAGGCCGGATTGAGCGAGGTCATCGGCTCCTGGAAAATCATCGCCAGCTGATTGCCGCGCAGGCTGGCGTAATCGCTGGCACTAAGATCGCGCAGGCTGCGCCCGTCGAACTGCATCTCGCCTTGTAAAATCTCAGCACTGGCGGGTTGCAGGCCCATCAATGTGAGTGAGGTGATGCTTTTGCCGCAGCCCGATTCCCCAACCAGTGCCAGCGTTTCACCCGCGTGCAGCGTCAGAGAGATATCGTCCAATACCGTAACGGGCGAACCGCGAAACTGCACGCGCAGGTTGCGAACGCTAAGCACCGGGTGATCGTTCATGGCGTCTCCTCCTGATGGTTGTAAAGCGCTTCAAGCAGCGCCTGTTGCAGTGCCAGTAAGTGTTCGCGCATCGCGGCAGCGGCTTCATGCGGCTGGCGTTGCGCGATGTGATTCACCAGGCGCTGATGATGGTCGTCATAGTTGTTGAGGCGGGCGGGGGTGCGTGCCTGTACGCGCAGATGCTGCCAACCTGGATCGCGGCGCACGGCATCCACGGCGTCGAACAGGCCCAGCATCAAGCGATTACCGGCGGCTTCCGCGATAGCGCGATGAAAGGCGCTGTCCCACAGTTCGTGCTGGTCGCCATCCTCCGGTGCCGTGATGCCATTCATGCGTTCCAGCAGGCGCTTCATCAGTGCAATCTGCTCTTTACTGGCGCGCAGGGCGGCCAGTCGCGCTAACCCTGGCTCCAGTTGCAAGCGCGCTTCCATCACTTCCAGCAGATTCGACTGCTGCGGCAGGTCGTGCAGTGCCAGCGGCTGCACCGGTGCAGCAGGACCAACAAAGGTGCCTTTACCCTGTTTGCGCCAGATGCGTCCCTCCTCTTCCAGCACATCTAGAGCACGGCGGATCTCACGGCGTCCGACGCCAAAACGCTCTGCCAGTTCACGTTCCGTGGGCAGCGCGCGGTCGGGCTGCTGCTCCTGTTGCTGGATCAGTTGACGCAGTTGCTCCAGAGCAGAACTGGAGTTGCGGGCGCTATCTGACGTGTGACTCATGATTGGTTCGCCTGTTTAAGCATCAGAAAAAGATCGGTAATCCCGGATTAACCAGCACTTTTACTGATGAAAGGCTGAGCAATCGGATTTATCAGCTTAGGCAAGAAGCGAACCAATATTGGATTGGTTCAAAGATGACAGGTACGTGACAGGAATAACCCTTTGAACAGTAAGTAAAAGTTTTTTCGGGCTTCGTTTAAAACTGCGAGGTGCATCAATATTCATGGTGGAAGTTGCGCTTCATGTTGGTGCGCTCACGCTGCATTGCTGTGCACGAGGCGAACCGTTCGAACTGGAAATAACGTGAATGATGTTGTTTTTCAATGAATTGAAATATTGGCACTTTTTTTGAATGTGTTTATGCAGATGCAGGAGCGATAGCGGGCAACCGATGTCGCCAGACAATTTGCAATGGGTCACTAGGGTTCCGGTCGAAAGATGCTGGTCCGAGAGTGACCGACCGTCCTCTGACGGTTACACGGCGGGACAAAAGCCCGGGAGGAAAGCGAGATCGTTGCTCGCCGCCTCCTGCTTTTATTTCGCCCGTTAACGCCAGAGGAACCATCATGATCAAAGCCTGCCTTCGCTTGCTGTTGCTTTGCACCGTCGCACTGTTCAGCGTCAATACGCTGGCCGCCGACAAACCCTCCTTCAAGATCTGTTGGTCCATTTACGCGGGCTGGATGCCATGGGATTACGCCCAGCAGAGCGGCATCGTGAAAAAATGGGCCGATAAATACGGCATCGACATCCAGTTTGTGCAGGTCAATGACTACATCGAATCGGTGAATCAGTACACCGCCGGCGGCTTTGACGGCTGCACCATGACCAACATGGATGCCCTGACCATTCCTGCCACCGGCGGCGTGGACAGCACGGCGCTGATCGTCGGCGACTACTCCAACGGCAATGACGGTATTTTGCTGAAGGGCAAAGGCAACATTGCCTCGCTCAAAGGCAAGCCGATCAATCTGGTCGAACTCTCGGTCTCTCACTATCTGCTGGCGCGTGCGCTAGAGAAATCGGGCATGAGCGAGAAGGATGTCAAAGTGGTGAACACCGCGGATGCCGATCTGGTGGCGGCGTTCGGCACGTCTGACGTGCATTCCATCGTCACGTGGAACCCGCTGCTGGCCGAAGCGGAAAAGCAGCCAGACAGTCATTTAATCTTCTCTTCAGCACAAATCCCCGGCGAAATCCTTGATCTGCTGGTGGTGAATACCGCCACGCTGAAAAAGTATCCGCAGTTGGGCAAGGCGCTGACCGGTGCCTGGTATGAAACGCTGAAAACCATGTCCGGCGCGAGTGACAGCGCCAAAGCTGCGCGCACGCAAATGGCGCAGGCTTCCGGCACCGATCTGGCGGGCTTCGATCAGCAGTTGGCCGCCACTCACTTGTTCAGCGATGCCAAAACCACCCTCGATTTTGTCGACAGCCCGCAGTTGAAAGCCACCATGCAACTGGTCGCAGAGTTCTCCTTCAAGCACGGTTTACTGGGTGAAGGCGCACCGAGTGCTGATGTGGTGGGCGTGGAAACGCCAGCAGGCAATTGGGGCGATACCAACAACCTGAAACTGCGCTTCACCGATGAGTTCACCAAACTGGCCGCTGCGGGTCAGCTTTAAGCGAGACGATGCCGATGCGTAAATTGATCAACTACCAACCGCTGCCGCTCGGTCGCCTGCTGCTTGGCATCCTGCCGCTGCTGGCGCTGCTGCTGGTCTATCTGTTCGCGTCGGATGCGCGTCTCAGCCTGAACGCCGCAGACAAACTGTTGCCAGGGTTTAACGCGATGGGGGACGCCATCAGTCGCATGGCGTTTCAGCCCAGCCCGCGCACCGGGGAATACCTGCTGTGGACCGACACCGCCGCCAGCCTGATGCGCCTGCTGAGCGGGGTGGCGATCAGCGCACTGCTGGCGCTGGCGATTGGCCTGTTCACCGGCGCGCTGCCGGTGGTGCGGGCAGTGCTGGCACCGCTGGTGACGGTAGTCGCGCTGGTGCCGCCGCTGGCGATTCTGCCGATTCTGTTTATCTGCTTTGGCCTCGGCGAAGTGTCGAAAGTGGTGCTGATCGTGATTGGTATTACCCCGCTGATTGCGCGCGATTTGCAGTTGCAGGTGGAGAAAATCCCGCGCGAGCAGCTGGTGAAAGCGCAGACGCTCGGTGGGCACAGCGCGCAGATTTTGTGGCGCGTGATCCTGCCGCAGATGATGCCGCGTCTGCTGGATGCGGTGCGTCTGTCGCTGGCGTCAGCGTGGTTGTTCCTGATTGCTGCTGAAGCGATCGCCGCCACCGAAGGGCTGGGGTATCGCATCTTCCTGATGCGCCGTTATCTGGCGATGGATGTGATTTTGCCTTACGTGGCGTGGATCGCGCTGCTGGCCTTTGTGCTCGACCTGCTGCTGCGGCTGATCAGCCGTCGCTGCTGGCCGTGGTATCACGCGAAATGATTCAGGAGCGAACCATGCCATTACTGCAACTGAAAAACCTCGAAAAACATTACGGCGATCAGGTGGTGCTGGAACGTCTCAACATCAACGTCGAGCAGGGCGAGTTTGTGGCGATTGTCGGGGCATCCGGCTGTGGCAAAACCACTTTCCTCAACATGCTACTTGGCACCGAATCGCCGACCAAAGGCCAACTGCTGCTGGACGGTGAACCCATCCCCGACGAACCCGATGCCCATCGCGGCGTGGTATTCCAGCGCTATTCGGTGTTTCCCCATCTGACGGTGCTCGGCAACGTGATGCTGGCGGAAGAGTTCAGCAGCGCCCGCTGGCTGGGACGTGTGTGGGGCAAAAAGCGCCAGGCGATTCGTCAGCGTGCGCAGGCAATGCTGGCGCAGGTTGGCCTGGAGCATGCGCAAAACAAATACCCGCACCAGCTCTCGGGCGGCATGCAGCAACGCCTGGCGCTGGCACAGGCGCTGATGAAACAGCCGCGTATCCTGCTGCTTGATGAGCCGTTTGGTGCGCTCGATCCCGGTATCCGCAGTGAAATGCACCAGCTGATTACCCGCCTGTGGCAGCAACACAACCTGACCATTTTTATGATCACGCATGACCTGAAAGAGGGCTTCAGCCTGGCTTCGCGCCTGCTGGTGTTCGACAAACTGCGTCATGACCCGCACGCGCCGCAAGCCTGGGGCGCGACTATCACTTACGACCTGCCGCTGGATCGCACACAGCCTGATGTTGCGCTGCCATCTGAGCCGCAGGTGGCTTAAAGGAGCACCACATGAATGCTTATCAAACCCTGTTACCGGCGGGATCGCACTGGTCGCTGGTAATGCGCAGCGGTACGGCGCTGACACTGACCGATATTGAAGGCGGTGCCAACGTCGGCATGCTGTTCTACAACCCGGAAAATCTGCTGGAGCGCTACAACGCGCCCGATACGTTGAAGTGCCAGCACACTTTCCGTCTGACAGCCGGGCACTGCCTTTATTCCGATATGGGGCGCATTTTTTGCGGCATCGAAGAAGACAGTTTCGGCTGGCATGAGAGCGTTTGCGGCACCTTGAATGCTGAGCACACTGCCGCACGCTTCGGCGCCAGCGACTATCAGCAGGCGCGCAATCTGCGCCATCAAAACGGCTACGACAGTTTCCTCGTCGAGCTGGCGAAATACGGCCTCGGCCAGCGTGATATGGCCTCTTGCCTCAACCTGTTTGCCAGGGTGCGCGCCGATGATAACGGCACGCTGCAACTGGTGCAGCAGGGTGCACCTGGCGCACAGGTGCGGCTGCGCTTCGCCATGGACACGCTGGTGATCCTACACACCTGCCCGCATCCGCTGAATGTAAGCAGCGAATATCCGCGCCAGCCGGTGCAGATCGCACTGGACGCCCAGCGCGCGCCGCTGCCGGACATTTGCCTGGCGCGTGCCGAAAATCAGCGCGGACTGCGCAACAACGCGCTCTATCAGCTGCAAGGAGAAATCTGATGATCACTGAAAGCTTACTCAATCCCGCCGAAGCTAAATTCCAGCAGCAGGTGAACGCCGGTGATTACTGGCTGCAGCGCATCGAAGCGGGCCAGACCTTGCGTATCACCGATCTGGAAGGGAATCAGGCTGCCGACACTCTGTTCTTCAACGCCGACGACACTGCCGAGCGCTACAGCATGAGCGATACGCTGCGCGGGCAAAAGAATGTGTTCCTCAGTGCGGGCAGCGTGCTGCGCTCCAACGCCGATCGCCCGATGCTGACGATTACCGCTGATACCTGTGGTCGCCACGATACGCTGGGCGGGGCCTGTTCATGTGAGAGCAACACCGTGCGCTACGACCTGGAGAAGCGCCATATGCATTCCTGCCGTGACAGCTGGATGCTGGCGGTGGCTGAGAAGCCAGAATTTGGCCTGACGCGTCGCGATATCACCCACAACATCAACTTCTTTATGAACGTGCCGGTGACGCACGACGGTGGTTTGACCTTCGCCGATGGCATTTCTGCACCGGGTAAATACGTCGAGATGGTGGCGGAGATGAATATCCTGGTGCTGATCTCCAACTGCCCGCAGCTCAACAACCCCTGTAACGGTTACAACCCTACGCCGATCTTAGTCAGCGTGTGGTGAATCTTTGACGCAACGGGACGACCCGTTTTTAAGCCGTCATTGTCCCTGCAGGACGACCTGCCGTAATAAGAGATTTCACTCATGATTGATCGCGTATTGATTGCCAACCGTGGCGCGATTGCTGTGCGCATCATCCGTACCTTGCAAGCGATGAACATCCGCGCGATTGCGGTGTATGCCGAAGCCGATCGCCACGCGCGCCATGTGCGAATGGCCGATGAAGCCTGGTCGCTGGGCGAGGGGCAGGTGCGAGACACTTATCTCAATCAGCAAAAAATACTGGAAATTGCCGCACAGAGCGGGGCGCAGGCAGTGCATCCCGGTTACGGTTTCCTCAGCGAAAATCCCGAGTTTGTGACGCGCTGTGAAGCGGCCGGCGTGCAGTTCCTCGGGCCGAGTGTCGGGCAGATGGCCGCGTTCGGTTTAAAACATCGTGCGCGTGCGCTGGCACAGGAGAATCAGGTGCCGCTGCTGCCGGGCAGTGGTTTACTGACTTCGCTGGACGAAGCGCGAGTGATGGCGGAGAAGATTGGCTACCCGGTGATGCTGAAAAGCACCGCCGGTGGCGGCGGTATTGGCATGCAGCGTTGTGATGATGCCGAACAGCTCAATGCGGCGTTTACGCGTGTTAAACGACTGGCAGGCAATAATTTCGCCGACGATGGCGTATTTTTAGAGAAGTTTATCGCCCGCGCGCGCCACATTGAGGTGCAGATCTTTGGCGATGGTGCTGGCAATGTGATTGCCCTTGGCGAGCGTGACTGTTCTGCTCAGCGCCGCAACCAAAAAGTGCTGGAAGAGACGCCCGCACCGGGATTGAGTGCGGCGGTTCGCGCTGAGCTACAAGCAACTGCGGTGCGACTGGCGCGTGCGGTCAACTACCGCAGCGCGGGCACCGTGGAGTATGTCTACGATGATGCCAGCCAGCAGTTCTGGTTTCTTGAAGTGAACACCCGTTTGCAGGTGGAGCACGGCGTCACTGAAATGGTGTATGGCGTGGATTTGGTACGCTGGATGGTGGAGCTGGCGCAACAAACGTTGCCGCCGCTGCACACCTTATCGACCGAAGCGCAAGGCCATGCGATTCAGGTGCGCCTGTACGCTGAAGATCCGGCCAAACAGTTCCAGCCCAGTGCCGGTTTGCTCAGTCACGTCCAGTTCCCGACGGAAAGTGAAGACGCCACGCTGCGCATCGACAGCAGCGTGGAAACCGGCATGGAAGTATCGCCGTTCTACGATCCGATGCTGGCGAAAGTGATTGTGCATGCGGCCAGCCGTGAAATGGCATTGCGCAGTCTGGAACAGGTGCTGGACGCCACCGAGCTGTACGGTATCGAAACCAATCTGCTGTGGTTGCGCCATCTCTGTTCCCTGCCGGAAGTGCAGCAGGGCCGCATCATCACCGCCACGTTGGGCGGCGTGCAGTGGCAACCGCCGACGCTGGATATCCTCAGCGGCGGCACCTTGACCACGGTGCAGGATGCGCCAGGCCGCGTCGGTTACTGGCACGTCGGTGTGCCGCCGTCTGGCCCATTTGACAGCCGCGCGTTCCAGTTGGGTAATCGCTTATTGAATAACGACACGCAGGCGGCGGGACTGGAGATCACCCTGCGCGGTCCCACGCTGCGTTTTAATCAGGCGTGCAGTTTTGTTCTGACCGGCGCACCGATTGCCGCGCAGCTGGATCAGCAGTCGTTAACGATGCATCAGATCGTCACTGCACAGGCCGGGCAAACCCTGACGCTGGGTGATGTGAGTGGAGGGTGCCGCAGCTATCTGCTGCTGGCGGGCGGCTTGAATACGCCGCGCTATCTTGGCAGCCGTAGCACCTTTACGCTCGGCAAGTTTGGCGGTCACGCCGGGCGGGCTTTGCGGGCGGGCGATGTATTGCATCTTGCCGATCCGCAGGTGCTGGCAACGGCAGACTTGCCTCGCGAGTTGGTGCCGGAACTCAACGGCGAATGGCAGCTGCGGGTGATTTACGGCCCGCACGGCGCACCGACCTTCTTTACCGATGAAGACATCGAGGCGTTTTTTGCCGCCGAGTGGCAGGTGCACTACAACTCCAGCCGCACCGGCATCCGCCTGATTGGCCCCAAACCGACCTGGGCGCGCAGCGATGGCGGCGAAGCGGGTATGCATCCCTCCAATATTCACGACAACGCCTACGCCTTTGGCACGGTGGATTTTACCGGCGATATGCCGGTGATCCTCGGCCCGGACGGTCCTTCGCTCGGTGGCTTTGTCTGCCCGGCCACGGTGATCGAAGCCGATCTGTGGAAGCTCGGACAGCTCAAAGCAGGGGATCGCGTGCGCTTCCTGCCGATCGATCTCAGCAGTGCGGATCAACTGGCTCAGGCAGAGCGTGAAGCGATCATCAAACTGCAATCCGTACCGCTTACAGTGAACGCTGCGCTGCCCCTTATTGATCCACTATTGCACCATCAGGCGGCAGAAAATGGCCGCCCATCGCTCAGTGTGCGTGCGGCAGGTGACCGTTTCCTGCTGGTAGAGTATGGCGATTTGATGCTGGATATCGCCCTGCGTTTCCGCGTGCACGCGCTGATGCAACAGCTGGAAGCCCATTCTCTGCCGGGTCAGCTGGAATTAACGCCGGGCATTCGTTCGCTGCAGGTGCACTACGATGCACAGCGCTGTGCAAGAAGTGAGCTGTTGGCGCAAATTTTGCACATTGATAGAGAGCTGGGCGATCTGAGCGAGGCCGCCGTGCCCTCTCGTACCGTGTGGTTGCCGCTCAGCTGGGATGATGCGGCATGCCGTGAGGCCATTACCCGCTACAGCCAGTCAGTGAGACCTGATGCACCCTGGTGCCCCAGCAATATTGAATTTATCCGCCGCATCAATGGCCTTACCAGCATTGATGAGGTGAAGGAGATCGTGTTCAGCGCCGCCTATCTGGTGATGGGGCTGGGCGATGTCTATCTCGGTGCGCCCGTGGCGACGCCGCTCGATCCGCGTCATCGCCTGGTGACCACGAAGTACAATCCGGCGCGCACCTGGACAGCAGAAAACTCGGTAGGTATTGGCGGCGCTTACATGTGCGTCTATGGCATGGAAGGGCCGGGCGGTTATCAGTTTGTCGGGCGCACCATGCAGATGTGGAACCGCGATCGACAAACCCCGGCCTTCACACAGCCGTGGCTGCTGCGCTTCTTTGATCAAATCCGTTTTTATCCGGTCAGCGCCGAGGAATTGCTCAGCATTCGCGAGCGTTTCCCGTGGGGTGACTATCCGCTGCGGAGCGAAGAGGGCGAATTCCGCCTCGCAGATTATCAGGCGATGCTGGTGGAGCAGGCGGAGGAAATCGACGCCTTCCAGCAGCGACGTCAGCAGGCTTTTGACAGTGAGCTGGCGCGCTGGCGCGCAGAAGGGCAATTCACCTTCGACAGTCAGCTGCAGGAACAGAGTAGTGAAGAGATTACGGTGCCTGCAGGGTGTAGCCCGGTAGAGAGCCAGGTGGCGGGCAGCGTGTGGCAATGGTTGGTTGACGAAGGCAGTGAGATTGAAGCGGGTGACACGGTAGGCATACTCGAATCCATGAAGATGGAAATCCCGATCGTGGCGCCAGTCAGTGGAAAAATCCATTGTTTCTATCGCCAGGCCGGGCAGCAAGTGCAGGCGGGTCAGTTACTTATGGTGATCGATCCTTCAGCGGCATAAGTAAGAATAAAAAATAATCAGTAATCAGGCAGCAAAGCCGGGGATCTGACCCATAATTAGTAACCCGGCTGATTGTTGCATTGCTATGACATCTTTTCGCAGTGTGCAATAGGCTGTGTCCCGTAACGGTTTAATAAAAAATTGAAAAGACCGCTGCGGGATACAGCCTGACTTGGCCGGGTTTCAGCGCCTGGTGGCGCTTACCTCTCTACTTTCACGTGCTTCATAGTGAGTTTTAAGGAGTTCTCTATGGAAATAAAAGATCCAATGGTCGAGTTATTGAGTAGCCTTGAGCAGATTGTTTTGACACGTGATGCACAGCCTTCCGTATCAGAAATTACACTCAACGCAGTATCCGTTCCCGAGCCACAGCGTTTACGCGAAATGACCGGCATGCAGGTGGATGAATTCGCCCGCGTGATGGGGGTGAGCGTTTCATCTGTAAAAAGTTGGGAGGCGCAACGCACGCGCCCATCCGCTACGGCACGTAAACTGATGAAACTGCTGCAAGCGAATCCCTACCTGGGACGGCAGTTACTCGAGTAAGAAGACTATCGGTTCTCTGACCCGCCTGCACGGCGGGTTTTTTTTAGCTTAAACCGCCGTATTTTGCCGCCTGTTTCACAAACCAACTCTCCGGCACGCTGTGCGGTGGCTGCGCCAGCTGATCAATCCCTTGCTGAATGATCTTCTCTGCCTGCTGCCACAATTGCGGATCGCCCTGATTCAACAACTGAATTTGGATCTGTTTTTCAATCAGGTAGATACGTGCAAAGTCGGGATCGAAATGCACAATGGCGCGGGTGTTGTCGATGATATCGGCCAGCTTGATGGTTTGCGCATCGGGACAGGCTTCGGCGGTATGGCGGAAGTGCGCCAGTTTGCGGGCGGTGCGGTTTTTCGCCTCGGGCTGCGCGCTGTCAGTCAGCATATCGACCAGCTGCGCGACGCGCTGTCCAAAATGGCTCTCAATGTCCTGTAACGTGCTTGGGGTATCTTCTACGGTGTCATGCAGCCAGGCGGCGGCAATCATCTGTTCATCATCGGTGACGCTGCGCACCAGTTCGGCCACCGCAGCCGGGTGCACGATGTAAGGCTCATCGGTGTATTTGCGACGCTGACCCGCAGCAGCATGTGCCTGCGTGGCATAACGGCGCGCTTGCTCTTCCAGTGAATCACGCATCTTTAACACTCCGGAATAAAGTTGCTTGCAATTATCTAGCGCGCTATCTATATTGAATCGCATGAACAGTAATCAAGATGACAAAAAAGTGCAGCAGACGCCACTCCAGGTTGATCAACACCTCTGCTTCGCGCTCTATTCGGCGAATCTCGCGATGCACAAAGTCTATCGCCAGCTGCTGGCTGAGCTGGAGATTACCTATCCGCAATACCTGGTGATGCTGGTGCTGTGGAATCAGGATGATGTGACCGTATCGGAGATTGGCGAGCAGCTTTTCCTTGATTCAGCCACGCTGACGCCGCTGCTGAAACGCTTAGAAGCCGCTGGTTTGTTACGCCGTCAGCGTTCGCGTCGCGATGAGCGCCAAGTGGTGGTGACCCTGACAGATGAAGGTCGTGCGCTGCGTGAACGAGCACAAAGCATTCCCGAGGCGGTACGCTGTGCCACCGCCTGTGACGATGACACCTTGATTGCTTTGAAAAATCAGCTGGACGATTTGCGCACCAATCTTAACCGCGCCAAATAAAGCATTTTGGATGTCGCTAACGCGGCATCCTGGATATCAACGTCAAAACTGCGCATAGATATATAGTGCGCGATTATATAGCGAATAGTGAGGTTAATATGTCTTTAGATAAAGTTGTTTATACCGCAAAAGCCAAAGCCACCGGCGGTCGTGATGGCCGTGCCACTTCGTCTGACAACGTGCTGGATGTGAAACTGGGCGTGCCAAAAGAGATGGGCGGCGCAGGCGGCGAAGTCACTAACCCAGAGCAGCTGTTCGCCGCGGGTTACTCAGCGTGCTTCCTCGGTGCGATGAAGTTTGTGGCCGGCCGTGACAAAATCACCATGCCAAAAGATGCGTGGATTGAAGGCGAAGTCGGTATCGGCCCAATTCCAACCGGTTTTGGCATCGAAGCCAAATTGAATATCCACCTGCCAGAGATGGATGCAGCCGAAGCGCAGAAACTGGTGGATGCGGCACACATTGTTTGCCCGTACTCTAACGCCACGCGCGGCAACATTGATGTGACTCTGAATATCATCAACTAAGGTCGCAGCCAGTCCAAAGAGAGGCTCCATTAGGGGCCTTTTATCATTTTATAGGGTCAGATCAATTATTGTCTGGTCTTACCATTGGTTAAATGTTCTACTGCTGCGCTGCATGCGCCTTCATTGCCGTTCCGGTTCAGATTCGTCCCGTTCCTGCTCGTTGCTTGCGCTTTTCTCGCTCACGGACGAACTCTATTGACTTTAAATAGTCACATTTAAGGTTGGTTTATTGACACCGGGTCAGGAATGAATAAGTAAATGAATTATATCAAAACGTTAACGCAGCAAAAGCTGTCGCTGTTGCTTGCGCTCTATCTTGGCATCTTGTTGAATTTGCCAATTTTTTATCGCCGATTTGACGGCTTCCTAACAAAATCCACCCTCTCTAACTGGTTTTCTGCGGTAGCAGAAGTGACTGCTGCGGTGTTGCTGACGTTTTTCCTGATGCGTCTGCTATCGCTGGGCGGTAAGTGGGCTTATCGCATCCTTGCTACTTTGACCGTCATTATTTCGGTGGCGGCGGCCTATTACATGGCCTTCTTTAATGTGGTGATCGGCTACGGCATCGTGGCGTCGGTGATGACCACTGATGTGGATCTCTCTAAAGAAGTGGTCGGCATGCGCTTTGTGCTGTGGATGGTGCTGGTTAGCGCACTGCCGCTGCTGCTGATTTGGCGTAATAACCTTAGCCAGACCTTGATTGAGCAATTGAAAACGCCGGGCCAGCGTCTGAAGCCCGCGCTGATCATGCTGCTAAGCGTGGCGCTGGTGTGGTTGCCGATTCGCTACTTCGACAAACTGCAAAAAGTGAATGAAGAGATCACCAATATCGACCTGCCAAGTTACGGCGGGGTGGTGGCGCACTCGTATTTGCCTTCTAACTGGATTGCGGCGCTAGGGCTGTTTGCCTGGACTAAAGTCGATGAAGAGATGGATGGTGCGGAACTGCTCGATCCAGCGAAGAAGTTTACTTACGTGGCACCGCCGGGCATTGATGATACCTATGTGGTGTTTGTGATTGGCGAGACCACGCGCTGGGACCACATGGGTTTGCTGGGCTATGACCGCGATACCACGCCGAAGCTTTCAAAAGAGAAGAATCTGGTGGCGTTCCGTGGTGAATCTTGTGATACCGCCACTAAGCTGTCGTTGCGTTGTATGTTTGTGCGCGAGGGCGGCACCATGGATAACCCTGGCCGCACGCTGAAAGAGCAGAACGTTTTTGCGGTGATGAAGGAGCTGGGCTTTACCTCTGAGCTGTTCGCCATGCAGAGTGAAGTGTGGTTCTACGATAACGCCGATGTGAATAATTTCTCGTTCCGTGAGCAGATTGGTTCTGAGAAGCGTAATCAGGGTAAAGCGGTGGATGACATGCTGCTGGTGCCAGAACTGCAGGCCTCGCTGCAACGTTTCCCGAAAGGTAAGCATCTGGTGGTGTTGCACACTAAGGGTTCGCATTATCTGTATTCACAGCGCTATCCGCGCAGCTTCGCCCGTTATCAGCCGGAATGTATGGGCGTGGATGAGACCTGTAGTAAAGCGCAGTTGATCAATGCTTATGACAACTCGATTCTTTACGTCGATACCATGCTGGATAGCGTGCTGGATCAGCTGCGTGATAAGAAGGCGATTGTGTTTTATGCCGCCGATCATGGTGAGTCGATCAGCGATAATATGCACTTACACGGTACGCCGCGTGAGATGGCGCCGCCGGAGCAGTTCCGCGTGCCGATGATGGTTTGGGCCTCTGATAAATATCTCGAAGATCCCACCAACCGCAGTAACTTCGAGCGTTTGCAGGCGCAGCAGCGCGTGGGGAAAACCCATCGTCATGTTGAGTTGTTCGATACCATTTTAGGCTGCCTGGGCTACAGTTCGCCGGATGGCGGGATTAAAGCGGCGAATAACTGGTGTCAGGCACCGGCGGCGACGCCTGCTAAAGCGTTGTAAGGGTTTTCTGGAAGGTGTTGAGCGGCAGGGCTTTTTGCGGCGCTGTTTGCTTTCCAGGCGATCGGGCGGATTTTACGGAAAAGGGATTGACGCTCCCAAGGGGGAGCAGTAATATTCGCCCCCATCGGCGAGTAGCGCAGCTTGGTAGCGCAACTGGTTTGGGACCAGTGGGTCGGAGGTTCGAATCCTCTCTCGCCGACCATATTTGAAGAAACCTGCTTGAAAAAGCAGGTTTTTTTTCGTCTGTCGATCGCGGAATCGGTGCAGTCAGGAGTAAATACGGGGCCGCTGCGTAAAGTCGCTGTCTCGTCCCTGATCGCTCGACACACGCCATCCATGGCGTGTAACGCTTTACTCCGCGGCCCCGCATTCCCTCCTTCGTTTGATTATGAGCAGGCTTTTAGAAGCTGGCATTCGGCTCTGTGCGTGTGTCCAGAGGTTAAACTGTTGCTTCTGTGCGGGGTTTCAAAAGCGAAACCGGTGCAGTCAGGAGTAAATACGGGGCCGCTGCGTAAAGTCGCTGTCTCGTCCCTGATCGCTCGACACACGCCATCCATGGCGCGTAACGCTTTACTCCGCGGCCCCGCATTCCCTCCTTCATCTGATTCTGTGCGGTTTTTTGAAGGCTAACATTCGGTTCTGTGCGTGTTGCAAAAAGAAAACATGATGCCGCCTAGGTGCGTGCTGCTTTTCAAAACAGCAGCATCAATGCTGATGAGCGATGGGAAGGCGGCTCGGGGAGCAAAGCGTTCGCCGCAGGGATGCGGCGACCGAGGCTACAGGGATGTATTTACGCCGTCTTTGCGATCGAGCCGCCTTCCCTGAGCAGCGCACCATTTAAAAGCGATGCTGTTTGCACCTAACCTTAGAATTCACCCATCCCATCCGACAAATCACATTTACCCGCCATTATTCCCACTTTACCGACTCAACCCCTCACGCAATCAACCCTGCACGCTTAATTCGCGACACATTCTTCTTATGACCGATTAATGCTTTTTGCTGATTTCTTATGCCATTACACCAGCATATTTCGCTGCCTGAACGTCATAACGCACGACGAATCGTTCAGTTATTCGACGTTTACCAATAACTTTTGTGTGTTTTTTAGCGGTGATAATCACTGTCATTTGACTGTATAGCCAGACAATCACGCGGCATTGCGCGCTTTATCACCTTTTTAAATTTTGGCTCAGCGCAATAACCCTGTTTTTTATCGTTGCTTGCACTTACTCACACTCTGTGTAAATAACCCCACCTTGTATTGACGTTCTTTGCAACTGTTGACAAATTGATGCGTCAATAACATGCAGAGTAGGGCGATTCTGAGGAGCCATTGGCTATCGGATGACAAAAAAAACCACTCGCATGCTGCCCGAACCGCATAAAAAAATTCAGAGGTCGGGCGACGCACACAACATCACATCACAATGGAGCAAAACATGATCAACTCCCTGGCTAAATCCAGGATGCTGAAGGTCGGTCTTAGCCTGATTGCTATGACTGTTGCCGCGGGTGTCCAGGCGAAAACCCTCGTATATTGTTCAGAAGGTTCGCCGGAAGGCTTCAACCCACAGCTCTTCACATCGGGTACCACTTACGATGCCAGCTCCGTGCCGATCTACAACCGTCTGGTTGAGTTCAAAACCGGTACTACCGAGTTGCAGCCTGGCCTGGCTGAAAAATGGGACGTTAGCGAAGATGGTAAAACCTATACCTTCCATCTGCGTAAAGGCGTGAAGTGGCAAACCACCAAAGACTTTAAGCCAACGCGTACCTTCAACGCTGACGACGTCGTGTTCTCCTTCGAGCGCCAGCTCGACAAAAACAACAAGTACCACGGTGTATCGGGCGGCAGCTACGAATACTTCGAAGGTATGGATATGCCGAAGCTGATCGAGAAAATCGAGAAAGTTGACGACTACACCGTACGCTTCACCCTGAGCCGTCCTGAAGCGCCATTCATTGCCGACCTCGGTATGGACTTCGCCTCGATCCTGTCAAAAGAGTATGCGGACAACATGCTGAAAGCCGGCACGCCAGAGAAGCTGGACCTCAATCCAGTGGGCACCGGTCCATTCGTGCTGCAGCAGTATCAGAAAGACTCACGCATTCTGTATAAAGCCAACCCGGACTTCTGGGGCACCAAGCCGAAGATTGATCGTCTGGTGTTCTCTATCACGCCTGATGCGTCTGTGCGTTACGCCAAACTGCAGAAGGGTGAGTGCCAGGTGATGCCGTACCCGAACCCGGCTGACATCGCCAGCATGAAGAAAGATGACAAAATTAACCTGATGGAGCAGCCTGGTCTGAACGTCGGTTACCTGTCATTCAACACCGAGAAAAAACCGCTGGATAACGTGAAAGTGCGTCAGGCACTGACCATGGCGGTGAACAAACAAGCCATCATCGACGCTGTGTATCAGGGCGCTGGTCAGGCCGCGAAAAACCTGATCCCACCAACAATGTGGGGCTACAACGACGATGTGAAAGATTACGCTTACGATCCTGCCAAAGCGAAAGAGCTGCTGAAAGAAGCCGGCATGCCGGATGGTTTCTCTATCGACCTGTGGGCGATGCCGGTACAGCGTCCTTACAACCCGAACGCCCGTCGTATGGCGGAAATGGTTCAGGCTGACTGGGCGAAAATTGGCGTGAAAGCCAAGATCGTCACCTTCGAGTGGGGCGAGTACCTGAAACGCGCCAAAGCCGGTGAGCATCAGACCGTGATGATGGGCTGGACCGGTGATAATGGGGATCCGGACAACTTCTTCGCCACCCTGTTTAGCTGTGCCGCCGCCAAAGACGGTTCTAACTACTCACGCTGGTGCTACAAGCCGTTTGAAGATCTGATTCAGCCTGCACGTGCAGAAGCCGATCACAACAAACGTATTGAGCTCTACAAACAGGCTCAGGTAGTGATGCATGACCAGGCTCCGGCGCTGATTATTGCTCACTCCACCGTGTATGAGCCGGTGAGTAAGAAAGTGACTGGCTATGTGGTTGATCCATTAGGTAAACATCACTTCGAAAACGTCGATATCCAGGAATAACCTTTCGGATTATCGCGGTCTGGGCCAGCGCTGCTGGCCCTCGGGCGGCACCTTTGCCGCCCGGTCTCCGCACTTTTTTTCCGGCTAATTTCTTATATTGAAGCGCTTCTTGCGTCGCGATCGGCTTTGTCGATTGCGTGTTGTGAGCAATGTAGTCCCTGGCGGCAACGCCACGGGAAATGACTGAGAATCCGGCTTATGCTGCAATTCATACTCCGACGTCTGGGCCTTGTCATCCCAACGTTCATCGGTATTACCTTACTGACCTTTGCGTTTGTCCATCTGATCCCCGGTGACCCGGTGTTGATCATGGCGGGTGAGCGCGGTATCTCTCCCGAGCGTCACGCCCAGCTGATGGCCCAATTTGGCCTCGACCAGCCGATGTGGAAACAGTACATCACCTACATTAATGGTGTGCTGCACGGCGATCTCGGCATCTCGCTGAAAAGCCGCATCCCGGTATGGGATGAGTTTGTCCCTCGTTTCAAAGCCACGCTGGAACTTGGCATCTGCGCGATGCTCTTCGCGATTGCGGTGGGCATTCCGGTGGGCGTGCTGGCGGCGGTAAAACGCGGTTCGGTGTTTGATCACACCGCTGTGGGTATCTCCCTGACCGGTTACTCCATGCCGATTTTCTGGTGGGGCATCATGCTGATCATGCTGGTATCGGTGCAGCTCAACCTGACGCCGGTATCCGGGCGTGTCAGTGACACGATTTTCCTTGATGACAGCCACCCACTCACCGGTTTTATGCTGATTGATACGCTGCTGTGGGGCGAGGCGGGTGATTTCAAAGATGCAGTGATGCACATGATTTTGCCAGCCATCGTGCTCGGCACCATCCCGCTGGCGGTGATCGTGCGTATGACGCGCTCCTCAATGTTGGAAGTGCTGGGTGAGGATTATATCCGTACCGCGCGCGCTAAAGGCCTGACGCGTATGCGCGTCATCGTGGTGCATGCGCTGCGTAACGCCATGCTGCCAGTGGTCACCGTGATTGGTCTGCAAGTCGGCACCTTGCTGGCCGGTGCGATTCTGACAGAAACCATCTTCTCGTGGCCGGGACTGGGTCGCTGGCTAATCGAAGCATTGCAGCGTCGTGACTATCCGGTGGTGCAGGGCGGCGTGCTGCTGGTGGCAATTCTGATCATCGTGGTCAACCTGCTGGTTGATCTGTTGTACGGCGTGGTCAATCCGCGCATTCGACATAAGAAATAAGGGGGGCATCATGACAACTGTTGATCCCGCAAGCGTAAGCGCTGCACCCAAGCCGATGACCCCGATTCAGGAATTCTGGCACTACTTCAAACGTAATAAAGGCGCGGTGATTGGCCTGGTTTACATCATTCTGATGCTGCTGATCGCCATCTTCGCCGATGTACTGGCGCCGCACGCGCCGTCAGAGCAGTTCCGTGATGCACTGCTGCATCCGCCGGTGTGGCAGGAAGGCGGTAGCTGGAAATTTATCTTTGGCACCGATGACGTGGGCCGTGATGTGCTGTCACGCCTGATGTTCGGCACACGTTTATCGTTGCTGGTTGGCTGTCTGGTGGTGGTGCTGTCGCTGATCCTTGGCGTGGTGTTTGGCCTGATGGCGGGTTACCTCGGCGGCGTGGTCGACGCGGTGATCATGCGTCTGGTGGATATCATGCTGGCGCTGCCAAGTCTGCTGCTGGCATTGGTGCTGGTGGCGATCTTTGGTCCGTCGATTGTCAACGCCTCGCTGGCGATCACCTTCGTCGCCCTGCCGCACTATATCCGTCTGACGCGTGCTGCGGTGCTGGTGGAAGTGAATCGCGACTACGTGACCGCTTCCAGCGTGGCGGGTGCCGGTACGCTGCGCCAGATGTTCGTCAATATTCTGCCTAACTGCCTGGCACCGCTGATCGTGCAGGCTTCATTAGGCTTCTCCAACGCCATCCTCGATATGGCGGCGTTGGGCTTTCTCGGAATGGGGGCGCAACCGCCAACGCCGGAGTGGGGCACCATGCTCTCCGACGTATTGCAGTATGCGCAAAGTGCCTGGTGGGTGGTGACGTTCCCTGGTGTCGTCATCCTGCTCACCGTGCTGGCATTCAACCTCATGGGCGATGGTTTGCGTGATGCACTCGACCCGAAACTCAAGCAGTAAAGAGGCACCGAGATGGCACTATTAAATGTAGAAAAACTGTCGGTGCACTTCGGCGACGAAAAAACACCGTTCCGTGCAGTAGACCGTATCAGCTACCAGGTTGAACAAGGCCAGGTGGTGGGAATTGTGGGCGAATCCGGCTCCGGTAAATCGGTCAGCTCGCTGGCGATTATGGGGCTGATTGATTATCCCGGCCGCGTAATGGCGGAAAAGCTGGAGTTCAACCAGCGCGACCTGCAGAAGATCTCCGAGAAAGAGCGCCGCCAGTTGGTGGGCGCCGAAGTGGCGATGATCTTCCAGGACCCAATGACCAGCCTCAACCCGTGCTACACCGTAGGCTTCCAGATCATGGAAGCGCTGAAGGTGCATCAGGGCGGCAGTAAAAGCACCCGTCGTCAGCGCGCCATTGATTTACTGGAACAGGTGGGGATCCCCGATCCGGCCTCTCGTCTGGATGTTTATCCGCATCAGCTGTCAGGCGGTATGAGCCAGCGCGTGATGATCGCGATGGCGATCGCCTGCAAACCTAAGCTGCTGATTGCTGATGAACCGACAACTGCACTGGATGTGACCATTCAGGCGCAAATCATCGAACTGCTGCTGGAGTTGCAGAAGCAGGAGAACATGGCGCTGATTCTGATCACCCACGATTTGGCGCTGGTGGCCGAAGCAGCCCAGCACATCATCGTGATGTACGCCGGACAGGTGGTAGAAAGCGGCAAGGCGGTAGATATCTTTAAAGCCCCGCGTCATCCCTACACCCAAGCGCTGCTGCGCGCGTTGCCGGAGTTTGCCGCAGATAAAGCGCGTCTGGCTTCGCTGCCGGGTGTGGTGCCGGGCAAATATGATCGTCCAACCGGCTGTCTGCTCAATCCGCGCTGTCCGTATGTGACCGAACGCTGCCGTCGTGAAGAACCTGAACTGCGTGACATTCCGGGTCGCCAGTCTAAATGCCATTTCCCACTGGATGATGCCGGGAGACCGACTTATGAGTCTTGATAATACTCAGCAGGATTACCTGCTGCAGGCGATCGACCTGAAAAAACACTACCCGGTGAAGAAAGGGCTGTTTGGCCAGGAGCGCCTGGTGAAAGCACTGGATGGCGTCTCGTTCAACCTTGAACGCGGCAAAACGCTGGCGGTGGTCGGTGAGTCGGGCTGTGGAAAATCCACACTTGGACGCTTGCTGACCATGATTGAAACACCGACCGAAGGCCAGCTTTACTGGCATGGTCAGGATTTGCTGAAACACGATCCACAGGCGCAAAAACTGCGTCGTCAGAAGATCCAGATCGTGTTCCAGAACCCGTACGGCTCGCTTAATCCGCGCAAAAAAATCAGCCAGATTCTCGAAGAACCGCTGGTGATTAACACCTCTCTGACTAAAGCGGAACGTCGCGAGAAAACGCTGGAGATGATGGCGAAGGTGGGCCTGAAAACCGAGCATTACGATCGCTATCCGCATATGTTTTCCGGTGGCCAGCGTCAGCGTATCGCCATCGCGCGTGGGCTGATGCTCGATCCGGACGTGCTGATCGCCGATGAACCGGTTTCTGCGCTCGATGTTTCCGTGCGTGCGCAGGTACTCAACCTGATGATGGATTTGCAGCAGGATTTGGGTTTGTCCTATGTGTTCATTTCTCATGATTTGTCGGTGGTGGAGCATATCGCTGACGAAGTAATGGTGATGTATTTAGGTCGTTGCGTTGAGCGCGGCAGTAAAGAGGCCATTTTCAGCAATCCGCGTCATCCTTATACGCAGGCCTTGTTGTCAGCCACGCCGCGTCTGAATCCAGATGAGCGTCGTGAAAGGATTAAATTGACCGGCGAACTGCCAAGTCCACTCAATCCGCCGCCGGGCTGTGCGTTTAACGCGCGCTGCCGCCGCCGCTTTGGTACCTGCGTCCAGTTGCAGCCCAAACTTAAGCAATATGGCGAGCAGCAAATTGCCTGTTTCGCGGTGGATCAGGACGAGAATCAGCCAGTGGGCGTGTAATTAACAACGCCAAAAATGAATAAAGGCTCCTGCGGGAGCCTTTATTTTTTCCTGCGTTATACTTCAGGGATGCTAACAAGAGAAATGTTTCTGCCAGAAGCGCCTGGAAATGTATTACTCCAGTGCATCAGTAATCGATTGGTCCTGATTAGGGGTTAAATCGTTAAGGCAAATTCTGAATAGCGTCAGGATTATGTGAGCATAATCACGCACCTGTTAAATCCGCAACTTGAACCACTTCTGCTTCATATCAGTAGCTTAGGTGAATGTTTTTGTCGTTATTATTTCAGTTAATCGATATTAATAAATCTCGGGCCTTAAATATCTGCACGCTTTTTGCATTGCCAGAATTTCAATCATATTGATAAAAGTCTTTTGTTGAATCCGCCGTTTTTGTAATCAGAATTCCCTCACTCTCTTTTAATGTGTGTGATATATTCGCGGAAAATTCCCTCCCGCTTTTACAGGCTCTGATCATGAAGAATTACGACGATCTGCAGCGTTTTAAAGAAAAGACCAAAACGCTAGATATCGCTTTTAAGGATATGTCTGGGCAATCGCAGGAAGCGGATCACAGCCAGTGGGCGATCATTCGCCAATTAGCGACCGATAATGAGCCTGAGTTAGGCAGCGGCCAGCGTATTGACCTGCCACAGCCGCAGCCGATTCGCGGTGATGAGTTCAGCGCACCCGCTGCTGCACCGGCAGCAATTTCACCTGCGGCCAGCACTTCACGCGGTTCGATTCTCGACAGCCTGGCGGCCACTGCGCCTGCAGAACCTGCGCCAGCCACGCCGCCTGCGGGAGTCTCGTCTCTCTTCCCGCCTGCACCCGCGGCTAAACCGGCACCTTCTGTGATCTCACAGGCACCGAAAGCGACCCATGTTGAGCGTCAGGCCACGACGTCGCTGTTTCCACCGCCGCCAGCGAAACCGGCTGCTGCACCTTTATCTGCATCCGCACCTATCGCTGCGGTACCTACAGTGACGCCGGCTCCCGCACCTGTAGCGAACCCTGCTCCAGCGCCTTTAGCCTCACCGATTGCCGCGACATCGGCTGAAGCGCCGCAGGCTACAACAACGTTCAGTGCGCCCGCGTCTACCTTTACCGCTCCGGTTGAACCGGCGCGTCCGGCAGCTTCTGCACCCTCACGTTTTGGTGCCCTGTTCCGCTCGCGTGCGACGGAACCTGCTAATCTTTCAAAAGAAACACCCTTAAAACCGCTATTGGAGAAGATTGCGCTATGCCGTTAGTTTGTGTGTGCTCGCCAAAAGGGGGAGTAGGGAAAACCACCATGGCGGCCAACCTTGCATGGAGCCTGGCTCGCGCTGGCAGCAAGGTGTTGGCAATCGATTTCGATGTCCAGAACGCATTGCGCCTGCATTTTGGTGTGCCACTGCACGATGGTCGCGGCTTTGTTGCGCGCTCTGAAGAGCAGGCTGACTGGAGCCAATCCATCCTCACCACCGGCGGTAATATTTTCGTCATGCCTTATGGCGATGTGACCGAAGATCAGCGTGAGCGTTTTGAAGAGAACCTGATTAAAGATCCGCATTTCCTGCGCCGCGGTCTGGACACGGTTTTAAATTATCCGGGACTGGTCATTATTGCCGATTTCCCGCCAGGCCCAGGTCCGGCACTTAAAGCCATGGCCGCTTTGGCCGATATGCATTTAGTGGTGATGCTGGCAGATACCGCCTCGGTCTCTTTACTGCCGCAAATTGAAAATGACCGCATGATAGGTCAGCCGCTCAATAATAAGCGTGGTCATTATTTCGTGCTTAACCAAAGTGACAATCGCCGCAATATTAGCCGTGAAGTCACTGGCTTTATGCAGCAGCGTTTGGGCGAGAATTTATTAGGCGTGGTGCATCGTGATGAAAGCGTCGCGGAAGCCAATGCTTCACAACAATCAGTTTATGATTTCAGCCCGGCATCAGCCGCAGCCTTTGATATCGAACTGGTGGCGAAGCGCGTAGCCAATATCCTGAATATTACCGTGGGTAACGGTGAAGTTCAGGCACCTATCCGCAGCCATTATTAATCGCCAGGCATTTGCCTGGCGGTATTAGCAATAATAACAACACAGCTTCTTTAGGGTGAATCATGAGTAAACTCGGGTTTTACCTGCTGCTGCTGGTGCTTGCACCTGTGGCCGCGGTAATCGTCATCACGCCTATGGACAGCCAAAAACAATATATTTTTGGCTTAATCAGCATCGGGATGATGTTTTTACTGGGCTTCAGCAAAAGCCGCAAAATAACTGTCATCATGGTTATCCTTTCTGCGCTGATGTCGACCCGATATATCTGGTGGCGCACCACGGAGACGCTGCAGTTTAATTCCGAGATTGAAGCGATTCTCGGCATCGGCTTATATCTGGCCGAACTGTATGTCTGGCTGATTCTGATTCTCGGCTTCCTGCAAACCACCTGGCCATTAAAACGCACCATTGAACCGTTGCCGGACGATACCAGCCTGTGGCCTACCGTTGACGTCTATGTCCCGACCTATAACGAAAGCCTCGACGTAGTGCGTGATACCGTGCTGGCGGCGCAGTGCATCGATTATCCGCGTGACAAGCTCAAGGTCTATCTGCTGGATGACGGCAAGCGCAGCGAGTTTGCGGTTTTTGCCGCCGATGTAGGGGTGGGCTATATCACCCGTGACGACAACAGTCATGCGAAAGCCGGTAACCTCAACCATGCGATGAAAATCACCAAGGGTGAGCTGATCTGCATCTTTGACTGTGACCACGTCGCCACCCGTACTTTCCTGCAGGCGACCGTCGGTCCGTTCCTGAACGATCCCAAGCTCGCGCTGTTGCAGACGCCACACTATTTCTATTCACCGGACCCGTTTGAACGTAACTTGCGTGCAGCGCGTACCATTCCGAACGAGGGGGCTTTGTTCTACGGCCCGGTTCAGCAGGGTAACGACAACTGGAACGCCACCTTCTTCTGCGGTTCCTGTGCGGTGATTCGCCGTAGCGCGCTGGAAGAGATTGGTGGATTTGCGGTGGAAACCGTGACCGAAGATGCGCACACCGCATTGAAAATGCAGCGCCTGGGTTGGGGGTCTGCCTTCCTGGCGATTCCGCTGGCTGCAGGTCTGGCAACCGAGCGTCTCGGTTTGCACGTGGTTCAGCGTAACCGCTGGGCGCGTGGCATGACGCAGATCTTCCGTGTGGATAATCCGCTGTTTGGCCGTGGTCTGAAATGGCAGCAGCGTCTCTGCTACCTCAACGCCATGCTGCACTTCCAGTTCGGTCTGCCGCGCGTGGCATTCCTGACCGCGCCGCTGGCGTACCTGCTGTTCAACCTGAACATCATTCACTCGTCGGCGTCGCTGATCTTCGCCTACGTATTGCCGCATCTGGTGATGTCGCTGTACGTCAACTCCCGCATGAACGGCAAGTTCCGTTACACCTTCTGGGGTGAAATCTACGAAACCGTGATGTGCTTCCACCTCGTGATCCCGACGTTGCTGACCATGCTGGCACCAAAGCGCGGTAAATTTAACGTAACGGATAAGGGGGGCCTGCTGGACCAGGGCTTCTTCGATTTCCACATCGTCCGCCCCCATGTGATTGTCGCGGTACTGCTGACCATTGGTATCGTCGCGGGTGTGGTTCGTGCAACGGCACATGATTACTTCGGTGTTGACCCTTATGTTATCGCCCTCAACGTCGGCTGGGCGGTGTTCAGCCTGATCATCCTGATGGCGGCGATTGCCGTGGCGCGCGAAACCAAGCAGGTACGTAAAACCATTCGTATCGAAGTGCAGATTCCGGCGGTGATTCACTACGCCAGCGGTATCTCATCACGCACCCAAACCAGCGACCTGTCGATGGGCGGCGCGCAACTGGATGCACCGGACAACCGTCATGAGCATGATGAAATTGAAGAGATTGATCTGCTGCTGAAATCCGGTGCCATCACTATTCCGGTGAGCAAAATCTCCGGCGATGAAGAGACCATTCGTCTGCGCTTTGGTGATATGCCGCTATCGCGTCGTCGTGAGCTGGTGCGTGTGGTACTGGCGCGCGCCGATGCGTGGATCCAGCCCGAGTATAAGCAGGACAACCCGCTGGTATCGTTGGGCACTATTATTCGTACCGTATTTGAGCTGTTCTGGCTGACCTGGAAAGATCGCCGTGAGAAGCATAAGCGTGAAAACCAGTCGGCAGTGAAAGAGGACAGCGCAGTATGAAGAATTTGACGCAAACGTTGCTGGCAAGCTCGCTGGCGACGGCGCTGATGCTCGCCCCGGCCTGGGCAGAAACCCCTGCGGTAACGCAGGATAGTTCGGCCTTGTCCAACGTGCCGCCACCGCAAGGCATCCAGAGTGAAGCGGATGCCCAGTTGCAGCAGGCGGCGGGTGCAACACCTTATGCGCCCACTGAAAATGCACCAGCAACTGAAAATACTGCCCCGGCTGCGACGGATATGCCAGCAGCCAACGCCACGAACTCGGCTGCACCACAGACGGAGCCGCCTGCTACCACGCCAGCGCCAGAGATGGTGCTGCCTGATGTGGCAGCTGCGGCATCAGTCGCCGCACCCGTGGTTTCCGCTTCTGCGATGCTCAATCAACCTATCAGCAGCACCATTTCCGTGGCGCAGATGGGCCAGCCGCAGGGCATCACCTTAACGGGCGGTCAGCTGCAATCCGGTATCGTGTTTACTCTGCCGAGCGATGAAGTGATCACCAACGCGCGCCTGAATCTGTCGCTGCGCGTTTCAGCAGCACTGGCGGCGCGTAATACCTCGTTGCAGCTGATGCTGAACGGTCAGCCGCTAGGCACCTTGCCGCTGGGTTCGAGCGACAGCGATGTCAGCGACTACCAGTTGGATATCCCAGCGGCAATGGTGGTCTCAAGCAACAACCTCAGCTTCAAAATTAACGATGCCGACAAACTGCTGTGCGAAAAAGAGAGTGCACAGCAGTATCAGGTGTCGATTCTGCCTAAAACCACGCTGAGCCTCGAAGGCCAGCAGTTGAATATCGGCACCAGCCTGCGCAACTTCCCGCGTCCGTTTATGGATGCGCAGCGTATGACGCCAGCCAGCGTGACCTTTGGCTTTACCGCCAATGCCACGCCGGACAGCATCAGCGCGGCGGCGTTAGTGGCATCATGGATGGGTATTCAATCGGACTATCGCGGCATTCGTTTCCCGGTGGTGCGTGGCGATCTGCCTGAGCACAACGGCATTTTGATTGGTCATCCCGGTGAGAAGATCGGTTCTGTGACTTTACCTGCCACCAACGGTCCGCTGTTGCAGGTGATTGATAACCCGAACAACCCGGTTTACAAACTGCTGTTAGTCGTCGGTGCGGATGATGCTCAGTTGCGTCAGGCGGCAAACCGTTTGACCACGCAACCGCTGGCGACCGATGCCAGCAGCCTGAACGTGCAGCCGCAGCCGATTGGCCTGCGTAAGCCGTATGACGCGCCGCGCTGGATCAATACCACTCGTCCGGTGCGGTTGAGCGAGCTGCTGCGTAAAGATCAGAGTCTGACCACCACCGGCATCTGGCACGATGCGCTGAGCGTGAACTTCCGCGCGGCGCCAGACCTGTTTATGTGGGATGGCGACACCATTCCGGTCGAGCTGCACTATCGCTTCCCGTCAGAAAGCTGGATTGATGAGAACAAATCGTTCCTCAATGTGATGATTAACGGCACCTTCCTGCGCAACCTGACCGTAAACAAAGTCGGCTTGCTGGAGAGCGCCTGGCATCGTCTGGGCGGCGACGCCCGTCAGGAGCACTACACCCTGAAGCTGGAGCCGTATCTGATTTACGGTGATAACCAGCTGGCGCTGTACTTCAACATCAAACCGAAAGCGGACGCGCCATGTGGTGTGTTGCTGAACAACAACATCAAGAGCCGCATCGAAGATGATTCGTGGATCGATCTGAGCCACACGCGTCACTTCACCATGCTGCCGAACCTGTCGTACTTCGTTGGCGCATCATTCCCGTTCTCGCGTCTGGCGGACTTCTCGCAGACCACCTTGCTGCTGCCAGAAAAACCGACCGATGCAGAGATCTCCACGCTGCTGGATATGTCTTCACGTGCGGGTAACGCGACCGGTGTACCGCTGGTGCAGAACCAGGTGCTGTTTGGTTTGCCAAATGGTGGCACTAACCTGACACGCCTGCAGGACAGTGATCTGCTGGCGGTGAGCACCACACAGAACAGTGAATTCAATCAGCAGATGCTGGCTAACACGCCTTATCAGACCAGCGGTAATACGTTGGGCGTGAAAGATCCGACGACCTGGGACAAGCTGCGTGGCTGGCTGACCGGCGACTGGAACCTTCAGCAGCTGGATGCCGATCGTTACTTCTCCTCCAACGAAGCGTGGCGTGGCTTTGTCAGCTACCGCTCGCCGTGGAATGCCGATCGCCTGGTGGTGATGACGGTGGCAACCAGCGATCAACAGCTGCTGCGTTTGCATGAAGATCTCAACTCGGCGCGCATTAACGCGGGCATTCGTGGCGATACCGCCATCATCACTGATGAAAACGGTATTCGCAGTTTCCGCGTCGGCCCACAGTTCCCGAGTGGCGAAATGCCGTGGTACATGATGGTGGTGTGGTATGCCAACCAGCATTCGGTGCTGATGGCGCTGGCCGCTCTGGTGCTGGCAACGCTGGTCGGCGGTAGCGCATGGGCGATGCTGAAGCGTCATGCATGGCGACGCCTCAACCCGAAAGCTGATAGCAAGTCCGGCAAGAAGTAAGGATAAAAACAATGAAAAAAAATCTGTTGAGTGCCGGTATTCGTCATGCCCTGATTCTGGGTGGGGCACTGGCGTTCTCTCAGCCGCTGCTGGCGGCGGAGAGCACCAATCCTGCGTTACAAGCGTTGTTTGATCAGGCGGCTTACTGGCATCAGAAAGCGCATGACGATTTGGCCAAATCTTCGCTGCAAAAAGTGTTGATGGTGGAACCCAACAACACTCAGGCGCTTTATTTGCTGGCGCTCTATTCCCAGCAGAGCGGCAGCAGCGCGGAAGCGGCGCAGTGGCGCGCGCGACTGAGTGCCGCATCGCCAAACGATCCGCACCTCACCGAGCTGGATAATGCGCGTCAGCTGCAAACCATCCCACAGGCGCAGCTGTCGTTAGCGCGCCAGCAGGCCCGCAGCGGCAATATTGCAGCTTCGCTGCAAACCTGGCGCAATACCTTTAATGGTAATGAGCCACCACCGAGCGTGGCGGCGGAATATTACCTGACCATGGCCGGAGACCGCTCGCTGCTGCCGCAGGCGGTCGAAGCGCTGCGTCAATTCGCGGCCGATCATCCACAAGATACCGGCGCGAAGCTGGCACTCGGCAAAGCACTGACCTATCAGGAATCGACCCGTCGTCAGGGTATTGATCTGCTGGGCACGCTGGCGGATGGCAACAAAGATGCTGACCGTTCACTGCGTCAGGCGCTGCTGTGGCTCGGCCCGCAGGCGTCCGATGCCTCGCTATACCAAACCTGGCAGCAGCGTCATCCGCAAGACAATGCGGTGATGGATTACTACCGTAAAAATGTTGGCGGCGCTGAGAAGGGTGCTGGCTTTACCGCACTGAACAGTGGTGACGTCAGCAACGCGCAGAACAACTTTGAGAAAGTGCTGCAGGCGAACCCGCAGGATGCCGATGCATTGGCAGGGATGGGCTATGTGGCTCAGCGTGCCGGGCGCTATGCCGAAGCGGCTGATTATCTGACGCGCGCCGCGCAGATGGGCGGCGATCAGAGCGAGACGCGCCAAAAGCAGGCAGCCGATGCGCGCTTCTATGCTCAACTGGCGACCGCGCAGCAGGCGCTGAAAAACGGTGACAGCGCGCAGGCATTAGCCTTGAGTGAACCCCTGGCGCAGGCCGATGGCGAGAAAGGCGTTTCAGCTAAGCTGTTCCGCGCGGACGTGCAGCGTCGCAGCAATCAACTCGACCAGGCAGAACAAACTTATCGCTCTATCCTGCAAGCCGATCCGAACAACCGTAACGCCAAAGAAGGCTTGTTCTACGTGCTGCGTCAGCAGAACCGCAGTGCAGAAGCGAACACGCTGCTGGCTTCTCTGCCGGATAGCGTGCGCCAGAGCGTGGCCCCGCGCGGCAGCAGCACCGATCCGATTCGTGCGCAGGCTAAGCGTGAGCTGGCGGCAGGCAACAACAGTGCGGCGATTGCCACGCTGAACAGCGGTATTCAGCGCTATCCCAACGATGGCTGGTTACGCCTCGACCTGGCGCGTATTTATCGCGCACAGGGCGATAATATGATGGCCGCCAATATCATGCAGCCGTCGATGCGCAGCGGCGCCAGCACGGCAGAGCTGTATGCTGGCGCATTGAACGCCAGCGAGAGCGGTGCCTGGCAGCAGGCGAGTTTACTGCTGTCACGCATACCGAACGGCAGCAAGAGCAGCGATATGCGCGAGCTGGCGCAGCGTGTGAACTTCAACCTGCAGATGACCACCGCCGATCAGTATCTGGCGCAGGGCTCGAATGCTGCAGCGGCGAATACCCTGCGTGCGCTGGCCTCGTCACCTCCGTCCAACCCGGTGGATGCCGGTAACCTGGCACAGAAGCTGGCGAAAGCGGGCGATCTCACCACCGCTGTCTCTGTGGTGCGCAGCAATATGCAGCGCGGCATTCAGGGGAATGCCGGTGATTACGCTGCACAGGTTGCGGTGCTCAACCAGGCGGGTCTGAATACCGAAGCGCAGAGCTTCCTCAGCAGCCCGGAGTTGCAGGCGCGCAGTACACCAACGCAGCTGGCGGGTATTCGCAACGGTTACGTGATCAACGAAGTGGATCGTCTGCGTGAGCAGAAGCAGTACGCCGCGGCTTACGACAAGCTGGTGGGCGCACTGCAGCACGATCCACAGAACCGCGATCTGATGTTCGCCATGGCGCGACTGTATCAGTCCGGCAAGATGAACAAAGAAGCGGGTGTGGTGTATGACTACCTGATGACCCAGGATACGCCAACGCAAGATGCGCGTATCGGTGCCATCAACGTGGCACTGGCGAATAATGACGTCAATAAAGCCAATACCCTGACACGCGGCCTGAACAATGAGCAGTCACCGGATCGCCAGTTGTTACTGGCGCGCGTGGCTGAAGCCAACGGCAATCACAGCCAGGCCATGAGCTATCTGCGCAGTGCGCGCGGGCAGTTGATTGGTCTGCAGGGTGCCACCAACGGTGATACGCCAAGCGTGGGTGGCCTGGCATTGGCGGATAACCCGTTCATCAACCGGGGTACTTCGCCGGTGGGACGTTCTCCGTCTGCTTATGGCGCGGTGATGCCATGGCAATCGGCACCGGATGTCACCAGCAGCGCAACGGGGACCACGCTGGCCAGCAATACACCGGCAATCCAGCAGAGCCAGACGTTACGCCAGATCGACAGTATGATGGACGATCTGCAAGAGAAAACCGGCACCTGGATTCAGGGCGCAGTACAGGTGCGTGGGCGTGACGGCGAATCGGGTCTGAGTAAACTGACTGAAGCGAAAGCGCCGTTGACGTTCTCCACCGTGCCATTTGGCGAATCGCGTTTCGATTTCACTATGACACCCGTATCTTTAACGGCTGGCAGCGCATCGGGTGATGCCTGGCGTCGCTTCGGAGCGAACCCCTTAATTCAGGGGCTAGTTGTCGCTACGGGTGGAGCCACCGTCAACGATGTACCAAGTGCATCTACCGATTCTCAGCGTGCGTCAGGCGTTGAACTTAACATGGCGCTTAAGGGCGACAGCTACAAGATTGATATAGGGAGTACACCACTGGGCCAGGATCTCAGCACCCTTGTAGGTGGTGTGCAGTGGTCACCAAAACTCACTGATTTCCTGACGTTAGTATTGACGGGTGAACGTCGTGCGATGACGGATAGCCTGCTCTCTTATGTTGGCGTAACTGACAAGGCTACCGGTACGAAGTGGGGCCGCGTAACCAAGAACGGCGCAAACGCTTTACTTAGCTACGACAATGGCGATGCTGGCTTCTATGCCGGTGTAGGCGCTTATAGCTATATCGGTGAGAATGTTGCCAGCAACAATAGTTTGAATGCTACCGCCGGTGCTTACGTCCGTCCGTTCCACTACGACGATCGTGAGCTGAAAGTGGGCATGAGCTTGTCATGGATGGACTTCTCGAAAAACCTTAGCTATTTCACTTATGGTCAAGGTGGTTACTTCAGCCCGCAGAATTACGCATCGGTTTCATTCCCGATTGAGTTTTCGCGTAAATTTGACGACTTGAAAGTCAATGTAGGCGGTTCCATGGGTTACCAGACTTATAGCCAAGATAAAAGTGCATATTTCCCTAACGATCCTGATGCACAAACTGCCATGGAATTGCTGACTTCTGCAGGTTTTGCGAAAGAGGCTTATTACTCAGGCACTAGCAAGAACGGTATTGGCTATAACTTGCATGCTGGTGCGGACTATAAGATTAACAAAGATGTCACCATTGGCGGCCAGTTAGGCTACGACACCTTTGGCGATTACAACGAGAGCACAGCGAATCTGTACTTCCGTTATCTGTTCGGAGACAACTAAATGAGTGAGCAGGCAACCGCGCGCGTCAGCCATCCGCATCAGCCGGGTTGGTTTGATCTGGTCAGCGTGATGATTGAAGGGATGCTGGACAACGCGGGCGAGGAAGCCGAAGGCTTCCTCAACAATGTGGGCGCATCGCTGGCAGCGCGCTATCCTTTAGCGGAAGCGCGCACCGTGCAGGATCTGGAACGCGAGATGAATCTGCAACTGGCGCGCTTTAGTTGGGGTTTCACCCAGCTTCAGCCGCTGGAAAATGCCATTCTGATTCAGCATCATGCGCTGCCGCAGGGCGACAGCAAGGTGGGTGCAGAGCGCTGGCAGCTGGCGATGAGCGCCGTGCTGGCCGGTGTTTATTCACAGTGGCTGCAGGCACAGGGCGGCAGCGCTGCGGTGCCGGTTACCTTCGAAAAGAATGACGGCAACACGCTGCATTACCGATATCAATAGGATTGTTTGATGAGAGTCATGCGCTTCTGGCGTCAATGGATGCTGTGTTTCATGGTGATGTTTTTCAGCGCCCAGGCTGCTGCAGATGGCTGGAGCACCTTCAAAGGCCGCTTTATGAGCGGCGATGGACGTATCAGTGATACGGCCAACAATAATGTCAGTCATACCGAAGGTCAGGGTTATGGCATGCTGCTGGCCGTCGCGAACGACGACCGCACCACGTTTGATCTGCTGTGGAAGTGGACGCGCACTCATCTGCGTAATCCGCAAAACGATCTGTTCTACTGGCGTTACACGCCGGGTGCTTCAGACCCGATTGCCGACAAGAACAATGCCTCTGATGGCGATGTGCTGATTGCGTGGGCACTGCAGCGCGCAGGCCAAAAGTGGGGCGGTGATTATCAGTCAACTTCTGACCGTATTCAGCGCGCCATCGTCAAACAAAACGTGATCACGTTTGGCGGCCACACGGTGATGTTGCCAGGCGCACAGGGCTTCAATAAAAACAGCTATGTGGTGCTGAATCCCTCTTATTTCCTGTTTGCCGCCTGGCAGGAGTTTGCTGAGCGCAGCCATTTGCGCGTATGGAATAACCTGATCGATGACGGCATGGAACTGCTCGGTGATATGCACTTTGGCAAAACCGGTCTGCCGCTCGATTGGGTGGCGCTGAATGCCGATGGTTCAGTGGCACCGGCAGTGGGTTACTCCAATCGCTTTAGCTACGATGCGATTCGTATTCCGCTCAATATCTGGTGGTATGACCCGCAAAGCCTGCGTCTGGTGCCGTTCCAGCGCGTCTGGCAGGGCTATGGTCGCCAGACGACACCGGCCTGGTTTGATGTGCTCGCCAACACCCCTGCGCTCTACAATATGGACGGCGGCTTGCTGGCGATTCGCGATCTGACTCTGAATCAAACCGGTTATCTCAGCGATCGTTTAGCGCCGGATCAGAACTACTTCTCCGCCAGCTTGCAGTTACTGACCTGGCTGGCGTATCAGGAAAAGCGTTAAATATTTCGCGATACATCGCGTTGTCAGCACATAGCGCGATTTTTGTAGCAGTGCAACGTACTACGTAATTGAAAGGGCCGCACTTCATCAACGAAGTGCGGCTTTTTTATTTGAAGTCCGCATACGGCTCAAGCGGTTGTGGTGGCATATCCATATCGCCATTCCAGCCGCCCATTGAATAACGCATGTAGATCAAGCCGTGACTCGGGGTGTAATCCTTGGCTTGCTGAATATCCATCGCGAGACCGACTGACCAGTGCGGAGTGATGCGTCGTTCTACCACTGCTTGCAGGGTGTAACCGAAACCGTTGCCGGAGCTGCTGTCGGAGGTCGGGTTGGAAGCCAGCGTAAAGCCAGGATTGACCGGATAACGCTGCTGACCGTCGGTTTGCGATTGTGACCAGGAGACCGAGCCGCCCAGATCAAACGACCAGTTCTCGGTGCGCTGGCGATAAGTGACCGGCACCGCCAGCGAGAAATACTGCTGCGGACTGTAATAGCCCCCCTGGCCGAAGGTGTAGTCGCTCAGGTCTTTCTGGTAATGCCACAGCATGCTGTTCAGTCCGACGGTGGCACGGCGATTATCTTCGTTGATCAACTTGTAGTAATAGCCTGCCATCAGGCGTTCACGGCTGTTGTCTGCGACATTTTCTCCGGTAATTTGGTGGGCGCTGATATCGGCCCATACGCCATTCGCACCGCCCTGATCGTAACTCAGCCCCACCGAACCACCGGTTGCCACTACGCCGCCCCAGGTTTTGCCGCCGTTGGCCGACGGATCGCGTGCACCGGCATAGGCCAGCAGCGAGCTGGAGATCGGTCGGCGTGACGCGGTGAACGTCACGCCAATATCTTCCACGTCGGTTTTCCAGCTCAGACCGCCCACCCAGTTAGTGACTTCAAAGCCGAGCGGTGTGGTGCCGATATCGCCAGACCAGCGATCGTTATGCCAGCCAACGCCTATCGCCGTGCCTTCATCACGCTGGGTAAAGTCGCGGCTACAGCCACCGGAGTTATCATCATTACAGCTACCAAAGCGTTCGCTGTGGCTGCCATTGCTGGTAGAGAAAGTGCCCGCTGATACCAGAACATGATCGACGCGTAAAAAGCTGCGCCCGTCGGCCAGCGGTGTCTCCGCCTGCATCATGGTGGTATGCGCGGTGAAATCGGAGATACCGCCGGTGCCTTTATCGCGCGAATAATCCTGTTCAAGCGTGAAGGTGGTGTCCTGCTGACGATAGAGATCGGCGGCATCGCTGCGAATACCGCGCTTCAGCCAGTCATCACTGGCATCGTTACGCGTCAAACGGGTGTAGCTGTCATTATCCTGCGGTGCGTCGGCGCTGATGCCGCTGGCCGTCATTGCCAGGCGATAATCCTGCTGCGCTGCATCCGGCTGTTGCTGCTGAGTTTCCAGCCGTGCGGCATCGCGATACACCAGCGCTTTGCTTTGCGACGGGGCTTCTTTGGCAGCACGGGTTTTTAAATCATCGAATAGCTGCTGCGCATGCGCCGTATCGCCGCTGTTTTGCCAGGCCAGCGCCACGCGGCGTCCGCTGTTGATATTTTGCTGCGCCACGCTGGCAGGTAAAGTCTGCAGCACTATGCGTGCTTCGTCTTTGCGTTTCAGGGCGATAAGGGCTTCGATACGGCCCAGCGCAGCGTCATTATTAGTCGCATCCTGCTGCAGGACGCGTTGGTAACTCGCCAGTGCAGATTTTGCGTCGCCGCGTTCCAGAGCCCAATCCGCCAGGGTGATATCACGTCGCGTCGAGGCCGGCTGCTGTTGCAACAGCGCCAGCGCGGCAGATTCATTGCCGTTGGCGCGCAGCTCACTGGCACGGGCGTAGACTTTATCCTGCGTTAGGCGGTCCGCCAGCTCGTGCATATTGCTGTCCCAGCGGGTTTCCGGCAGGCGATGCAGTGCCGCCAGCGCCGCATCATCCTGATCGCCAGACGAAAGCCACAGCGCCCAGGCGTAGAGCGCAGCGGGTTCCTGCGCGTGCTGGCGCACCATGGCGTCCATCACCTGAGCGCCTTGTGCTTCTTCGCCACTGCTGCGTAGCGCACCGGCTAAACGATACGAGAGCCAGATATCGTTGGGGTTGTCCTGCGCGGCCAGGCGATATTTCACCACCGCCTGATGCCACTGACCTTGCTGGGCCAGCGTATCCGCTTCAGCCCGCAGGCTGTCGCTGCGCAGTGAACGCAACGTCTCCGCCAGCGACCGCTGTTGCGCGGTGGGCAGGGCATTGATAAACGCCATCGCGCGAGCAGGTGACTGCTGCTGATACAGCGCGGCCAGTCGGCGCACGGCGGTGGTATTGCTGCGATCGAGGCGCAGCGCCTGTTGCCAGTACTGTTCTGCCTGCGCGTCGTTTTTGCGCGCCTGCGCGACATCGCCGAGGCCAATCAACGCCCAGCTGTCACGGTTATCAATGGCCTGCGCACTGCGGTACTGGCGTTCCGCACCGGCCACATCGCCTTTTTTTAGCGCGTCGTCACCGTTGTTGATCGCCAGCCAGTAGCGGTTGGTTTGCAACAGTGATTGCCACTTGCCAATCTGGGTGCTGGCCTGTCCGGCCTGAATCGCTTTCTGCAGCCAGCCGATCGCCGCTGCGCGGTTATTGGCTCGCGCCTGCGCCTGACCCATCGCGCCCATCAGTTCGGCATCATTCGGGTTGGCTTTCAGCGCGGCGCTGAGTGACGCGATGGCACCTGCGCCTCCACCGGCATCCACCAGCGCCAGCCCGCGCATGCGTTGGCGATAAGCGGGATCGGCCAGCAGCTTCTGCTGTCGGGCCAGTTCTTCCTCGCCGCGTTGTTGCGCATCACCGGAAGTGAATACCTGCAGATACTGCTTCAGACTGGCAACAGTACTGTCTGACACCGGCTGATTTTGAATCTGTTGCAGCCAGAGTTCGGAGGCGGCATCACGCCCGCCGTCACGATTGGCCAGACGACGCAGCTGCACCAGCGCCTCGCCTGGCTGATTGTTATCAAACGCCATGCGCGCCAGCTGCAGTTCAACCCCGATATTGCCGGGATAACGCGCTTCCAGCGCCTGCAACTGGCGATAAGCGGTGGGCTGCTGACCGGGTAAACGTGCCACCAGTCGCCAGTATTCCAGTTCAGTATTCACATCCGGGAACACGCCGTGGAACAAGGCATCCCAGGCCGTTTTCGCTTCTTCAACGCGTCCTGCGGTGGCCAGCAAACGTGCCTGCTGCAGTTGCTGGCGCCCTTCAGCGCTCATCAGACGCAGGCCGGTTTCCGATTCACGCGTCGCCACGTCATTCGGCGCCACTTTCTTCAGTTCATCCAGCAGCGTCTGCGCTTTCGCCTGATCGCCCTGACGCAACGCCATGCGAATTTGCGCCGCCAGCACCTGCGGATTATCAGGGTCGATTTTTTCCAGGCGATAAAGCGACTGCTGCACCAGATCATACTTGTTGGTGGATTCACCGGTGCGAATCTGCATCAGTAGCCATGCGACCGGTGACACCTGCGGACCCTCGGCAGCCATGCCGGAGCCCGCCAGGATAGTGGCAATCAGCAGACCGAGTGGCAGTTTATTCATCGTCTTCCAGCTCGGCCAGGCGGCGACGGCTCACCATGCGCATCAGGCGCCATGCCATCAGAGCAAACAAGATCACCACCACCACGGCACAAATCGCCAGCCACACCGGATGCGTTGCCAGCAGATTCCACAGCCGCTCCCACCACGGCAGATGACCGACGAAGTAGGTATCGCCGACGCGCACGCTGGTGACGCCCGACTCACGCACAACGGTGGCAGAACCGAACACGGCGGCGCGCTTGCCGCTGTCGAGCAGGGCATTATTCAGCAAATCCCAGCCGCGCGGGCTGTCGGCCAGCAGCGCAACCACGCTGCGCTGATCGTTAAACGGCGACTGGAAGCCGACGATGGCACCCATCGGGCCGCGTGAGCGGATACCGGTCTGGCTCTCTACCGCACGATCGCTGGCGGACACCGGTACGTTCTGCGCGGTAATCGGGCGTGATGGCATGTTGATCCAGCTACGCGCCGCATCCGCCAGCAGGTTGATCTTTTTGTCATCCTGCAGATCCTGCGGAATGCCGCCGATCATTAGCAGGTCTGCGTCTTTATCTTTTGCCTGGTTCCAGTCATCGCTCATCTGCACGCGCAGCGCCGGATAGCCGGTCTGGGCACCGATGGCGCCCAGTGCGTTCAGCATAGTGCTCACTTCACCGTTCGCGGGCTTCGGCTGTACTAATACCAGCGTCTGCGCCAAATCGGCATAACGGCTGTAAGGGAAACCGGCGTTGGCGTATGCACCCAGTGACGGCATTTCGATGTAGTGGCGATAGCCGGAGAAGTCGATGCTGGAGTTGTCATCGATCACCACATGGTGGCCCACCGCGGTGACGGTTTCGCAACGGCCGTCGGCGGTGCCACCAATAAAGGTGTTGGCGTAATCAAAGCTGAAGCGCAGTTGGTTGACCACGCCGAGGCGCAGCGCCGGGATGGTCAACTGGCGGTTGCTGTCCTGTAGGCCTTGCATGAGCGGAATGCGCATGATCTGCTGGCCTGCCGTGTCTTTCGGCGTCAGCGGGTAATCCTGCATGAACTGATTGTTCAGATGCACCGCCAGGCGCGAGCCATCTTGCTGGATCGGCGAGGTGTAGCGGTAAATCAGATCCATGTCGATGCCGCGCGCACGCACCAGAAACAGGTCAGGCGGCAGGTTCAGCGTCAGACTGATCGGGTTCGGTTGCAAACCATCGGCCTGTAGCTGGTTCTGATACTGTGTCAGCTCGGCAAACGTGGTGCGGCGATCGGTGCGCACCCAGTTTGGCGCATCATAGGCCTGACGCGGTGCCAGCATTTTTACACTGTCGATGGTTGAGGTATCCCCGCGCAGCAGCAGTTCGCCTTGCGCAATACCTTCGACGGCGGTCAGCAAATCGTTGTCATCGCGGCCGAGAATCAGCAGCATTTTTTCGTAGGGATTGTCCGGCTGGCTCACCATTTCCACCGTGGGTTTCTCCACCGGTGGCAGATCTTTCAGGAAGTCCGGGCGATGATCGTTGGTGGCAAACACCACCGCATGCTGTTCTTTTGGTAGCTGGTTATACAGGACCGGGAAGGATTGACCACGCCACTGTGCTTTGCTGCCGAACCACGAAGCCAGAATCCCTGCGGCACGCTGCTGCAGCAGGTTAGGCTGAGTGCTGAACACCATCGGCAATTGCAGTGGGCGGCTGTCGCGGGCATCAAAGAACGGTTCCGGGAAGTGCGACAGGTCGTTTTTCAACGGCAGCTTTTGCAGCGTCAGGTCGAGTTTGCTCTCTTTACTGATATCCATCCAGATGGTGCTGTTGGCCGGGTTTTCACACACGTTGGCGTAGTGGCCCACCAGTTCAAGGCGCACGCGGTTAAAATCGCCAATAAAACGCGGATCGATCGGCAACTGAGTTTGATTTTCTTTGCCCAGCTGATCGGCGGTCACGGTGACCAGTCCCACCAGCTCATCGTTGAGATAGACCTTGAGCTGCGACAGCGTCGGAATCAGCGCCGGTGAAGGGCGATAGCTGAGCGTCAGCATGGCGCGTGTCACCACTTCATCACTGCGCACGCCGAACTCGATCTGGCTGGTAGGCTCGGTGCCGCGCAGCGTCATGCTGCCCGGCGGCGGCGCGACCTGATTAAACAGCAGTTGGCTGTCGCGCAGCGGGGCATTGGCATCCAGCGGCTGGCTGACGACCGGCAGCGGTATCTGTGCGCTGGCGCGCGGTGCTTCAGGGGCAGAAGGCTGCGGTGCGGCCTGTGCCAGCGTTGCAGTGCCCAGCAGCAGGGCAGTAAACCAGCTCAGTTTTCTCGTCATGGTCATATCATCAACTTATGAAAAATCGGTTTTGATTGCCGCAGGTGCGCGGCTAATGCCCTGCGGCAGCAGTGTTGCCAGCCAGCTCACCAGGGAAGTCAGTGCACGGAAAAGACGGCGCAGCGGGGCAGGGCCATACTCCGCCAGACGCAGGTAACCTTTGAAACCCAGCACCATAATATCGGCCAGACTCTGCACCGGTTTATCTTCCGGGAAGCCGTCCTGCCACAGCGCCCAGGTGTCGGCGCGGGCGAAGGTACACTGGATAAATTCAATATGCTGGCGGGTGGTGAGCTGATGCAGGCGAATCCCCGCGCGACGGCCAAATACACGCTGAACCTGGCACGGGAAGCTGAACTCCTGCTGGCCACGGCGCAGCAGCAGCCACACCGGCTCATCCTCTTTCAGTGCATCCGCCTCACGCAGTTCGACACCGACACCACCATCTGAATAGTCGCGCAGGGTGCACGGCACCATATGGCCATCTTCACGTGCAATGGCGGCGGGCATGGCGATCTCCACGCGATGTGCTTCACGAATCTGGCGCGCTTCCACCGAAACGGCTACGGCACCGCCGAGAATAATCATGTTGTACACCACCCACACCAGGCTGACCCAGATGGTGAGTAACTCGTTAGCCGGGCCATACGCCATGCGCCAGAACGCCATGCCGATGCCCGCGATATTCAGCAGCACCAGCATCATGTAGGGCTTGGTGATCACCCAATCGAGGTGACGCTCTTCGACCAGGCCACCTTTTGCGGTGACGTTGAACTTGCCTTTGTGCGGGTTGAACAGCGCGACGGTGGTGGGACGCGCGATGTACCACGCCAGCACGGTTTCATACACTTCACTCCAGAACGAGTGACGCCAGCGTCCCTGAATACGGGAGTTGGTCAGGCTGGTGTGCACCATGTGTGGCAGTACATAGATTGCAATCGCCAGCGCCGGCGCGTAGATGATGTAGGCGTGGCATAGCAGAAACGCCAGCGGTGCCAGCAGGAAGATCAGACGTGGAATCCCGGCGAGGAAGTGCAACATGGCGTTGGCGTAGCACAGCCGCTGTACCAGCTTTAGGCCCTTGCCCATCAGCGGATTGTCGAGGCGGAAAATCTGCACCATGCCGCGCGCCCAGCGAATACGCTGGCCGATGTGTGCGGACAAACTCTCGGTGGCGAGGCCCGCCGCCTGTGGAATACGGATATAGGCGGAAGTGTAACCCTGACGATGCAGACGCAGCGAGGTGTGCGCATCTTCGGTTACGGTTTCCACCGCTATGCCGCCAATCTCATCCAGCGCGGCGCGGCGCAATACGGCGCAAGAGCCGCAGAAGAACGCCGCATCCCAGGTATCGTTACCGTCCTGCACCAGGCCGTAGAACAGCGAGCCTTCATTGGGTGTCTGGCGGAAGCGACCAAGGTTACGCTCGAACGGATCGGGCGAGAAGAAGTGGTGCGGCGTTTGCAGCATCGCAAGGCGGTGATCCTTCAGGAACCAGCCCATGGTCATCTGCAGGAAAGAGCGCGTCGGTACGTGGTCACAGTCAAAAATCGCCACGTAATCGCTGCGGCAGGCCACTTTCAATGCGTGATTGATGTTGCCGGCTTTGGCATGTTCATGGGTAGGGCGCACCACGTAATTGATGCCCACGCTGGCGGCAAATTCGCGAAACTCCTCGCGGCTGCCGTCATCCAGAAGGTAGATGTTGAGCTTGTCCTGCGGCCAGTCGATGCCCATCGCGGCATAAATGGTTGGTTTCACCACGCTCAGCGGTTCGTTGTAGGTGGGCACCAGGATATCGACGCTGGGCCAGGATGTGATCTCGGGTGGCATGGAGACCGGCTGGCGATTGAGTGGCCACAGCGTCTGGAAATAGCCCAGTACCAGCACCGTCCATGAGTAGGTTTCAGCGCCAATCAGCAGCAGACCGAATGTCAGACTCAGCGGATCGTCCCAGTTCAGGGTTTCAGTGTAGCGCCACCACAAATAACGACAGGAAATGGTGAGTGACAGCACAATCAGCATGATAGTAGAGAGGCGGCCCGGCACGCGACGCACCATCATCGCCAGGCCCCATAGCAGTAGCACGAAGACAAATTGCGTGGTGATGCCAAACGGCTGTGAAATACACAATAGCGCCAGCAGGCTGGCGACAATCGCCGCGACAATAAACAGCAGCTGGCGTACACGCGGTGGCAGTTTCTGCAACTGCTGTTCGGTACGCAGATGAATGCCCGTTTTCGCCATGTGCGCGGGAAGCGCTCCCAGCCATTGATAAAACTGCTGGCGCCAGCGGAACAGGGGGCCAAACGCGTTAAACCGTTTGCGCTCGCTGCGTGCGCTGTTGTCGAGCGGTAACACCAGCATCAGCCACAGGCTCTGCATGGCGTAACGCACAACGTCTAACGGGCGTGGACGTAACGGTGAGATTTGCGGATAGTATCGCTGACGCTGTTGCAGCAAGCGCTGCCAGCCGGGCATTTCCAGCCGTAGCAGCGACCAGGCGAGCACGCACCATAGCAGATGCAACATCACGGTTAAGCGGCCCGCGCCGTGCTGGCGCGCCACGCGGGCACGGCTTTGCAGCGCCTGCCAGGCCTGAGGTACCAGCAGCCAGCGCAACGGATTCACGCCGCACCGCCCGCAACGTTCAGCAATAGCCAGTTCGCCAGCGTATTGATTTCTTCGCTCGCCAGCGCATGAGGACGATATTCACCCACCGGTTGTTTCATCATCAAGGCTTCTGCCAGTGCTTCATCGCGGTGAATCACCTGCGGAATCAGATTCTTCAGCGTGCGCAGCCACAGCTGATGCAGATCCTGTTGCAGCTGACTGTTGGCGTTGAATTGATTGATCAGAAACAGCGTGTGCGGCAAAAACCGCGGATGGTGCAACCGCAACTGGCAGTTAGCATCCAGCGATAGCACCTGCAGCAGGCGATCGGCGTGGAGGGCGAAGGATCGTTGCCACGGCAGCAGATCCGCCGGAAGGTCGAGGATCACCCAGCGATAGTGTGATTTCAGGGCCGGCAACGCCTTCAGCAACGGCGTGGCGAACGAGGTGTCGGCGTTTTGCAGACTTAAGCACTGCTGAGAGGTTAATGCGCCAAACGGCAGGAAATCGAGACCAGTTTGATAGCGCTGCGCGCACTGCTGCCACGGCTGCTGTTCCAGCAGTGCGGGAACCCAGCCCTGGGTGTGATTGAGCGGCAAGTTAAAATGGGCAGCCAGTTGATTCGAATCAGAAAAGTCGATGACCAGCACCGACTCCTGTAAAGCATTGAGCGCCCAGCCAAGTGCCGCACTGAGTGATGTTGCGCCACAACCGCCGCGCAAACCTTGTAAGGCAATGACCGGCATTAGCGTTCAGGCTCCTGGTCGGCGGATAATTCACGCAGCAGCGGCCAGCGCGTCAGCAGACTATTCAGTCGCTCTTCGCGGGCAATATCAATGTAACGAAATGCCTTAAGGGAAAAGGCTTCGCTCAGGGTATTAATGTCATCCTGATCTTCAGTGGTAGACGCGATCAGCGAAAAGGCATTTTCTGTTTTCATTACTTTTTGCCACCAAAAAACAGCAATGGATGAATTGTGGTTCTATTTTTTGTAAAGTTTAAACCCGGAAAAATGCGCAGACTATGTAAAAATCGATATCATTTGAGATAGCGCAGGTTTTAATTATTTCAGCAGTTCCAATCGTTGCCGTCTATATTAAACTAGCCTGGATTGTTCTGATCGCGAAACAAATATGAAAAATCGCTATGCGCTTGGCCTACAACAGGTTCAGCAGGAATTAGTTACCCTGCAAAATCCGGGGTTTTATTGGATTACCAGTCAGCGTCAGGAAGACGCGCGGGTACTGCTGCGTCAGGTGGTGAGCCATCAACAGGCGGCAACCCTGGTCAGTTCAGATGAGAAGCCTCAGTCTTTACTTACGCCGGACCCACTGACGGGCCCAGCGCGCATTCCCTTATTTTCGCTGCCGGCCAATAAAACCGGCCTGCAGCATCTGGAGAATGATTTCGCGCGTGTACTGAATAGCCGCAGTGGTTTAGTGCTGTTTTACAGCAACGCTGCGCAGTGGAGTAAATTATCCGAGGATGAACTCACGCTTTGGGTGAAACGCATGCGGCGGTTGTTGATCAAAAAACAAATCACGCTGTTACTGATCACCTCGGGGGCGTCGATTATTCATCTGCGTAACCATCTACAGCGTTATTTTCGCCAACTTGATGGTGTCGCACATTTAGAATTTCAACAGGATAGCTGGCAATATCGAATTAACTGGTGGTACTCCGCAGACAAATTACTGGCTGACCGTGCGATTCGCCTGAGTTGTAATGATAATCAATTCATTGCCATTAATGACGTTGAGCAAACCACCCCCCTTAGCCTTAATGATGAAAATCAGTTTCTGGCACAAGAAGGGGTGCTGGAAGGCGCACCGCCGCTTTCCAGCCAGTGGCAGCTGTTTAGTGATAATGAAAGCGTATTTTCGCGTGCGCAACAGGCCAACGCCGCCACGGTCATTTTTAGTCTGGTCCATAACCAGGATATCAATGCCCTGGCAAAAATGGTCCACAGTTTGCGCCGCTCACGCGGTAACGCATTAAAAATTGTGGTACGCGAAATCAGTACCAGTCTTAGGTATAGCGATGAGCGATTATTGCTGGCCTGTGGCGTCAATGCCATCGTGCCCGGCGCTCAAACGCTGTCGCGCTTTCTCACCACGCTGGAAGGGATTCAGGGCCAGCAGTTTACGCGTCATGTTCCGGCCAACTTGCCCGCGCTGATGCAGGCATTACAGCCGCTGCAGCAAAAAGGCTATTTGCAGCTGGAGCCGTTCTGCGCGGCGGTACAGCAGCTGATGAGCAATACGCTGCTGCCAGAAAACGACAAGGGGCTGATGGTGGCATTGCGCCCGGTGCCGCAGCTGAAACCTGAGCAGATTCTGACGCTGTGTAAACCGCGTCGTTTTGGTGATTTGGTGACGCTGATTAACGATCGCATCTATCTGTTTCTGTCATCCTGCCGCTTCAACGATTTGGATATTGCGTTGAAATCGATTTTCTCGCTGCCGCACGATGAGTTGTTTAGTAACCGCGTGGTGTGGTTCGAGGACAACCAGATTTTGTCGGAAGTGCACAAGATTCGTCAGCTGACGCCGGTGGCGCAGCGTGAAGTGCCGATGGCACCGATTGAGGCCCCGCGGGCAAACAAGGTGTCCGCTTCTGACCTGCGTGGGGCGCAAACCCCGCAACCTATTGTTCTCAATCTTGATGGAGATCGCCGCAGATGACACTGATGGATTGGGTGCAGGTGGCGATCCTGCTGTTATTAATTTTACTGTTCCTGAAATCGTTGTTTGTGCGCTGGTTACCGCGCAGTAGCACCAGCCTGCTGATGCGTCTGCTGCCACCGCGTGCGCTGAAGTCGGAAGGGCAGTGGCAACGCAAATCTGCTAAAACGGATACCAAACCGTAATGAGTGATAACAAACCTTCGACGCTGCACGCTTCGTGGTGGCGCGGTCTCGGCGGCTGGAATTTCTACTTCCTGATCAAATTTGGTCTGTTGTGGTACGGCTACCTTAATTTTCATGCGCTGAGCAATCTGGTGTTCCTGGCGTGGCTGCTGTTCCCGCTGCCGTCACGTCGTTTGCATCGTGTGCGTCACTGGGTGTCACTGCCGATTGGCTTTGCGCTGTTCTGGCATGACACCTGGCTGCCGGGACTGGAATCGATCATGAGCCAGGGTAGCCAGGTCGCAGGCTTCTCCTCAGCTTATCTGCTCGATCTGCTGGAGCGCTTTATCAACTGGCAAATGATTGGCGCAGGCTTTGTGCTGCTGGTGATCTATATGTTCGTGGCGCAGTGGATCCGCGTCACGGTGCTGGTTTCTCTGATGCTGATCTGGCTTAACGTGCTGACCATTGCCGGACCGGCGATGAATCTGCTGCCAACCAAAGCGGCGACACCGGAAGTGGCATTGAATAACCCTCCAGCCGCGACCAAAGCACCGGAGGGACTGGACCAGTCTGCACCCCCGACCAGTGCCAATCTGACCTCCTGGCTCAATCGTTTCTACGACAGTGAGCGCCAGCGCGCCACCCATTTCCCGGATGCGCTGCCTGCGGACTCTCAGCCGTTTGATATTTTGGTGATCAACATCTGTTCGCTGTCATGGTCGGACATGGATGTAGCACAATTGCGTGACCATCCGTTATGGAAGCATTTTGATATCCTGCTGGACAACTACAACTCTGCCACCGGCTACAGCGGTCCGGCAGGGATTCGTTTGCTGCGTGCCAGCTGTGGCCAGACTTCACACTCTAATCTGTATAAGGCCACCGATCAGCGCTGTTACCTGTTTGATAACCTGGCGAAACTGGGCTTTAAGCAGGAACTGATGATGGATCATACCGGCGTGTTTGGTAACTATCTCAAAGAGCTGCGTGAAGAGGGCAATTTGCAGGCACCGCTGATGTCACAAGCGGGAATTGCGCCAGAATTGACCTCCTTTGATGGTTCGCCAGTGTTCAATGACGGGCAATTGATGCAGCGCTGGCTCGACGATCGGACTAAAAGCAGCGATGCGCGCAGTGCCACCTTCTATAACCTGATTCCGTTGCATGACGGCACGCGCGAACTCGGCAGCACGCGCACCGCTGACTGGCAGCCGCGCGCTAAAATGCTGTTTGATCAGCTGGATACATTCCTGACCAATCTGGAGAAATCAGGACGCCGCGTGATGGTGCTGGTGGTACCGGAGCACGGTGCTGCGCTGCAGGGCGATAAAATGCAGATGTCTGGTCTGCGTGATATTCCCAGCCCGAGCATTACGCATGTGCCGGTGGGCATTAAGTTTGTCGGGATGAAAGCGCCGCATCAGGGGCAGCCGTTGAGCATTGATACGCCGACCAGTCTGCTGGCGATTTCCGAAATCATTTCCCGTGTGGTGGATGGTCAGGTGTTTAACGCGCCGAACGTCAATATGTCGGTGTTAGCGGATAATTTGCCGCAATCACCGGTGGTGTCCGAGAATGATAATGCGGTGGTGATGATGTATCAGGGTAAACCCTGGATTCGTCTGAACGGCGGCGATTGGGTGCCTTATCCGCAATAGCAGGGGTCGCGGCGCAAACTTTGCGCCGCGACTTTAACGTGCACAATTCCTAATCACCACTTTATCTCGCCCTTCCTGCCTTTTTTCGACTTTATCCCGGCGCATAAAAATGCTGACCTGCGATATACTCGCTGCGCATTTCATCTATACCCGTCATTCTTCAAGTTGCAGGTGCGTTGGCTGTGCTCATTTATCCCAGTCACTTACCTGAGTAAGCTCCTGGGGATTCATTCCCTTGCCGCCTGCCTGCACCTTGAATAATTTAGGGTATACATAGTCGATTTAAGTGGTTGGGAGAGGGTTTTGTTGCGCGTCAGTCGCTCGTTAACGATAAAACAGATGGCAACGGTGTCCGCCGTGGCAATGGTGACCATCAGCATTTTTATCGTCATCCAGTTATTCCACTTTGTGCAGCAGCGCAGGATTGACTACGCCCAGCAGATGGAAAATATCGCGCACACGGTGCGCCAGCCGCTGTCAGAAGCCGTTCTGAAAGGCGATATTCCGCAAGCTGAACGCATCCTGAATACGTTGAAACCGGCGGGCATCCTGTCTCGTGCCGATGTGGTATTGCCGAATGCGTTTCAGGCGCTGCATGCCGATTTTGTGCCGGAAAAACCGGTGCCGCGCTTCGTGGCACGTCTGTTTGAACTGCCGGTGCAAATTACACTACCGCTCTATTCGGTAGAACGTACTGGACTGCCGAAGCCTATCGCCTATCTGGTGCTGCAGGCCGACTCCTCACGGGTATACCAGTTCCTGCTCAGCACGCTCTCCACCATGATTACCACCTATTTGCTGCTGGCGCTGATACTTTCGGTATCGATTAGCTGGTGTATCAATCGCCTGATCGTCCATCCTTTGAGAAGTTTGTCGCGTGATTTGCAGGAGTTGCCACCGCAGGCCATTCTCACGCACAAGCTCGACCTGCCGCATAATCATCGCGACGATGAAATCGGCATGCTGATCCGCAGCTACAACCGCAATCAACAGGTGCTGGAGTCGATTCATGATGAGATGAGTCGCATGACCACCCATTTTGCCGTGACCGACCTGCCCAACCGTGCCCTGTTCCTGGCGTTACTGGATCAGCACGCCAGCCATCGCCATAGCCGTCAGCCGTGGGGATTGATGGTGATTCGTATTGAAACGTTGCAGGAAGCTAATGGTGTACTGAGTGATGAACAGCGCGACACCCTGATGCTGACGCTGGTGGAGAAGATTCGTAGCACCGTTGACGACCACACCCTGCTGGCGCAAACCGGACCCAGTGATTTCGCGCTACTGATGAAGCGCGCGCACAACCCGTTCCGCGCCATGCGTCTGGCGCGCAACCTGATGATTCGCATTAACCAGCCGGTGAACCTGCATCAACTTCAGCTGCGTCCAAACGCCAGTATTGGCCTGGCGCTGCATGATGACAGTGTCGTCAGTGCCAGCGAGCAACTCGACCGCGCGACCTCGGCAATGATGTCGGCGCGTCATCAGGGCAAAAACCAGATTCTGTTCTTTGATCCGGCGCTGACTGAGCGGGCGCAAAAACGCCTGACGCAGGAGCACGATATCCTGCAGGGGTTGCAGGATGGTCAATTTGCACTTTATCTGCAGCCGCAAATCAATATGCAAACCGGTGAGCTGGCGGGCGCGGAAGCGCTATTGCGTATGCGTATGCCGGATGGCAGCTATGGTTTGTCAGAAGAGTTTATCGCCAGCGCGGAAGAGATTGGGGTGATTTCCGCGATTGGGCGCTGGGTGTTTGAAGAAGCCTGCCGCATCCTTGCCGCGTGGCAGAAGCTGGGCATCAATATTCCGCTGAGCGTCAATATATCGGCAGTTCAGTTGCGTGACCCCAGCATGGTGAGCCATTTGCAAGGCTTGCTGGAGCGCCATCGTATTGCACCCGGCAATTTCGTGCTGGAAATTACCGAAACCGCGCAGATTGGCGATGCCGAGCAAGCGATTTCGCTGCTGCGTTCACTGCAGCAAACCGGCGTGGCCGTGGCGCTGGATGATTTTGGCATGGGTTACTCCAATCTCAATTACCTGCATCAGTTTAAAGCGCTGCCGGTGAACAAGCTGAAGATGGACCGCAGTTTTGTCGCGGCGCTACCGGATGATGACACCATGGTGCGTATTGTCGCGGCGATTGCGGACATCATTCATCTTGATGTTATTGCTGAAGGCGTGGAAACCGATGAGCAGCGAGACTGGCTGCTGGCACGCGGAATTACTATAGGGCAAGGCTACTTATACGCTGAAGCGCTCCCTCTTAACGTCTTCAACCAACGCTGGCTTGACAGCTCGTCACATCCTGAATAATCACATTGTTTATTGATTTTCCTAACGAAATTGCAGTCAGATAGTTTGCTGAAGCGTTTCAGTTCATAGTTAGAGTTTTGTAACTTTTGTAAGGAATGTAAGGGTATATTAATCCTGTTATCGGAGTGTTATTTTCCCGCAATCGGTAAGGTTTTTCGCTTCCAGGCGGCTTGCCGCATGCGTTCTCCATAATAACGGCGGTGAATTCCGTCTATACCTGGACACCTGTTATGAAACTGTTCAAAAGCCTCTACTTCCAGGTGCTGGTTGCCATCGGCATCGGCGTCCTGTTAGGCCACTACTATCCTGAGTTAGGCGCGCAAATGAAGCCGCTTGGCGATGGTTTCGTTAAGCTGATCAAGATGATCATCGCCCCCGTGATTTTCTGTACGGTGGTGACCGGTATTGCCGGCATGGAGAGCATGAAAGCAGTTGGACGGACTGGCGCAGTTGCGCTGCTCTACTTTGAAATTGTCAGCACCATCGCGCTGATTATTGGACTGGTCGTGGTTAATGTGGTGCAGCCGGGCGCGGGGATGAACGTTGATCCCGCGACTTTGGATGCCAAAGCCGTGGCGGTTTACGCCCAACAGGCGCAAGAACAGGGTGTTGTTGCCTTCTTGCTTGATATTATCCCGGGTAGTGTGATCGGTGCCTTTGCCAGCGGTAATATCCTGCAAGTGCTGCTGTTCGCCATTCTGTTTGGTTTTGCTCTGCATCGTCTGGGTAACGCCGGTACTGTGATGTTCAACGTCATTGAGAGCTTCTCCAAAGTGATCTTCGGCGTTATCAATATGATTATGCGCCTTGCGCCGATCGGTGCCTTCGGTGCCATGGCGTTTACCATTGGTAAATACGGCGTGGGCTCACTGGTGCAGCTCGGTCAGCTGATCATCTGCTTCTACATCACCTGCGTGCTGTTTGTGGTGGTGGTGTTAGGTTTGATTGCACGCTGGGCCGGCTTCAACATCTTCAAATTTGTCGCCTACATCAAAGAAGAGCTGCTGATCGTGCTGGGTACCTCTTCATCTGAATCTGCGCTGCCGCGTATGCTCGACAAGATGGAGAAGCTGGGTTGTAAGAAATCGGTGGTGGGTCTCGTTATTCCAACGGGATACTCTTTTAACCTTGATGGCACCTCGATTTACCTGACCATGGCGGCGGTATTCATTGCCCAGGCCACCAATGCGCACATGGATATCTTCCACCAGATCACGTTGTTAGTGGTGCTGCTGCTCTCCTCAAAAGGCGCAGCGGGCGTGACCGGCAGTGGCTTTATCGTGCTGGCGGCCACCTTGTCTGCAGTCGGACATTTGCCGGTAGCGGGTCTGGCGCTGATTCTGGGTATCGACCGCTTTATGTCCGAAGCGCGTGCATTGACCAACCTGGTGGGTAACGGCGTGGCGACGGTGGTGGTGGCGAAGTGGGTCGGTCAGCTGGATGAGAAGCAGATGAAAGCGACGCTTTCTTCAGCGAAAAAGGTCAATAACGCCTCACAAACCAGCGTCTGATCGTCTATTTGCGTTAATTTCCCGAGAAATGCCCGCTGTCGCTTGCCCTGACAGCGGGCATTTGCATAATAAACCCCATTGATTTTTTTCCCGATTTTTTACCTCGTTGCGCGACATCCTGACCTTCCTGTGGTCAAAGAGTCTGTTCTTCATTAAACGTGGCGGCTATGGGCCGCGCCGGTCACCAAAGATGTGACCGTACATGTCGCGATAACGAGCGTTGATCTGTTTATGTAGGGGTTCACATGCAGGGCACCAGAATTCGACTTTTGGTTGGCGGATTAATCCTTGCGGCATCCGGCTTTGGCGCGCACGCCGAGACACTCCAGCCCGATCCCGCGTGGCAGGAAGGCAAACTGGACAATGGTTTTAGCTGGCAGTTACTCACCACGCCACAACGTCCAAGCGATCGTATTGAATTACGTCTGATTGTTAACACCGGTTCACTGGTGGAGAGCGCTCAGCAAACCGGTTTCAGCCATCTGATACCGCGTCTGGCAATGGTGCACAACACCGCGCTGGATACCAATCAACAGCGTGCACTGTGGCAGCAAGCCATGGATCCGCAACGCCCGTTGCCGCCAGCGATCTCATCGTACGATTACACCCAATACAACCTGAGCTTGCCCAACAACCGCCCGGAGCTGCTGAAAGAAGCGCTGAACTGGCTGGCGGCGACCGCAGGGAAAATGACCATTAATGAGCAGGTGGTTTCGACCGCGCTGACCGCGACCGATCCGATTGCCACCTGGCCGCCAAATACCCAGGATGTCTGGTGGCGCTATCGCCTGAAGGGTTCAGCGATGCTGGCGCACGATCCGGGCGAGCAGCCGCGTGCGCCGGTGGATATTGCACAGCTCAACAGTTTCTATCAGCAGTGGTACACGCCGGATGGCATGACCCTGTATGTGGTGGGCAACGTTGACAGTCGCAGCATGGCAGAACAAATCAACAAAACCTTCTCCGCGCTGAAGGGTAAACGGGTTGCGCCCGCAGCGCTGCCTACGCTCTCTCCTTTGCCGCATCAGCCCGTCAATCTGGTGAATGGCGGGATGAGTCAGGATCGCCTGTCGCTGGTGTGGGATACGCCGTGGCAACCGATTCGTGACTCACAGAACTTACAGCACTATTGGCAGAGTGATTTGGCGCGTGAAGCGCTGTTCTGGCATGTGCAACGCGCGCTGGCGGACAGCAAAGCACAGAGCGTGCAGGTGGGCTTTGATTGCCGCGTGCTTTACCAGCGTGCGCAGTGTTCCATCAACATGGACAGTCCGAACGCATCGCTGGCGCAGAACATGAACCAGGTGGCGAAAGAACTAGCGGCAGTGCGAGATAAAGGTTTACCGCAGGATGAGTTTGATGCGTTGATGGCGCAGAAGCTGCTGGAACTGAATAAGCTGTTCGCCACCTATGCGCGCACAGATACCGATATCTTGATGGGGCAGCGTCTGCGCTCGCAGCAGAATGCGGTGGTGGATATCGCGCCGGAGCAGTATCAAAAGCTGCGTCAGGCGTTTCTCAGTGGGTTGACGCGTGACCAGCTGAATCAGGAATTGCGCCAGCAGCTGACGCAGGAACTGACGATGGTGCTGATTCAACCACAAGGTGAAGCTGAGACCAATGTGAAGATGTTGCAGGACAGCTGGGATAAAGTGATGAAAGTACCGGATGCGCCTGCGGCACCGGCGGCTTCAGATGAAGCCAAACCGGAAAGTAACGGCAGCGCGAGCGCGACCGACCCGGCTCAACCCTCGTCATGACGCAGGATTTACAATTCATGGCCGAGTCATCAAGTCTTATGACTCATGGCATATGAGATCGCCAAAATAATTTGAGTAGCAGCACAAAAGCGCCTTGAGGCGCTTTTGAACATCACGTTCATGCAGCCACGTCGCTGCGTTTCAGGGCATGAATTATCCCTGAAATCATTTGAGCTGCAGTAAGGCGGCAAGTATGTTCATCGCCAGTCACTGACTTCAGCCAGTGACTGGGGTGACTGCGTGCAGCCAGCGCCGCTGCGGTTCAAATTATGAAGGGGATTATGTCTTAGCGCGGAGCCATTCGGTGACCAGCATCGGCCAACTGGCGAGGGGCAGATCCGCGACGCCGCGAATGCCAAATCCATGGCCGCCTTTCTGATAAAAGTGAATTTCCACCGGCACCTTGTGTTCACGCAGGGCGCTGAAAAACACCATGCTGTTGTTCACCGAAACCGCGTCATCATCGCTAGCGTGAATCAGCAGCGTGGGCGGTGTCTGCGCATGTACGCGCGTTTCCATGGAATACGCATCAATCAACCTCTGATCCGGCCATGCGCCGAGCAGGCGAGTGCGCGAGCTTTCGTGTGCCAGACCGTCGCGCATGCTGATCACCGGATAGAGTAGCACCATGGCATCTGGACGTGGCGAGAAGCTGTCGGCCTGATCCTGCACTGGATAAATTTTCTCACCAAAGCGCGTCCCCAGGCTGGCAGCCACGTGCCCACCCGCTGAGAAGCCCATCATCACAATGTATTTGCCGTTCATGCCGCGCTGCGCACGATCGCGCAACACGCGCACCGCACGTTGTGCATCGGCCAGTGGGGCATCGGGACCTTCGTGATGGCCATCGTAGGGCAGGCGATAAGTCATCACTGCCAGCGTATACCCCATCGATGTGAAGAACGTGGCGAGGGCACTGCCTTCACGGTCAATCAGCACTCGCTGATAGCCGCCGCCGGGCGCCACCAGCAGCGTAATGCCGTTGGAGGTTTCCGGGTGCCAGATTGCCATTTCAGGGCAAAGCACGCCGGTCGCGGCGCGGTCATAGGGTTCGTACTCTTTGGCGAGATCGACGATTTGCGGTTGAGCGCGCGAATCACTCGCGCCTGGCGCATCACCGTGTGGCCAGATATTAATGATTTCTGTGTGCATAAATCAGTCCTGAGCGAGTCGTGTTGTCATTATTTTGTTCGCGGCCGGATTAACAGCGTCCTGCTGTTGTTGATTAAAACATGGTCTGTTTTCGCGCTGGCGTCCAGCCGAAAACCCACCATTTCTGCAGTTTCGGACTATGCCTGGCGGCCCGATTTCTGTCCGTAATCTATTGAATTTAAATTGATATGGTAAGGGTTTCTAAACTGGCGTCGGCGGATATGAGCCAAAGGTGGATCGCTGGCGAGGTTAGTTAAAATTCACAGTGTAATCTCGGGATTTAAGGCAAATTATCCTGTGCATTGTGTAAGTCGTGATTATCAAATCAACAGCGGCAAAGTGAACGATTGGCGCCATGCATCGTGCCAACGGATATCCAGCGGCGCCAGGCGTCGTGCCTGAAATAGCGCCGCTGGGAAATGCTGAAAGGGGGTTACTGCGGCATAGCGCTTAAAGGGATAATGGCTCCACGATGCTGGATCACCGTGCTGGCGGTGAGATGACCGCGCGCGGCCGCATCTTCTGCCCTCCCTCCGGCTAAACGTACGGCCAGATAACCGGCGCTGAAGGAGTCGCCTGCGGCCGTGGTGTCGATCACCTTCTCTTTTGCCAACTTGATGGCGGGCACTTCACGCAACGGCTCATCGCCTATCGCTACTAAACAGGAATCGGCACCGCGTTTGATGGCAATTTCCTGCACACCGGCTTCGCGCGTGCGTGCAATCACTGCGTCCAGCGGCTGTTCACCCCACAGCAGGTGCTCATCATCCAGCGTCAGGAAGGCGATATCGGTGTGATGCAGCATCTCGGCATAAGCCTGTTGCGCGCTGGATTTGTCTGCCCACAGACGTGGACGGTAATTGTTATCGAAAATGACCTTGCCACCGTTTTGGCGACAGGCGCTGAGCAGTGCCATCAGTTTCTCTCGGCTGGTGGCCGGCAGAATCGCCAGGCTTATACCGCTGAGATAGAGGTAATCGTAGTGGGCCAACTGGGCGCAAATCGCGTCAGACTCTGGGCCATCCAGCCAGAAGCGCGCAGCGGCATCATTGCGCCAATACCAGAAGGTGCGCTCGCCGTGTTCGTCGGTTTCAATGAAATAGAGGCCCGGCATTTTATTGTCGAGACGCTGAATGAGCTGGGTGTGCACCTGCTCCTGCTGCCAGGCAGCGATCATCTGGTCACTGAAACTGTCGGTGCCCAGCGCGGTGACATAGTCCACCCGCAACTGCTGGCTATCTGACTGGCGTGCCAGATAAACCGCCGTGTTTAGCGTGTCGCCGCCAAAGCCACGTTTGATGTTCTCACCTTTTTCGGACAGCTCAATCATGCATTCGCCAATGATGGCAATGTTCTTCTGCGTCATGGTCTTCGGCCTGTAGTGAATTCTGCCCTCGAGTCTCGCGTCTGGTATGGCAGCTGTCAATGGTTTTTAAAACGATGTTTTAATTTAACTTAAGGTGGCTGCACCCACTTTCCACGGCGATTTAACGGACAAAGCGCCGCTTGTTTTGCCGATTAAGCCTGAAACGCGCTGATACACTCAACTGCTCGTGAGGTGGCTGAGACCAATAAAGTTATCGTGTTACTCGCCGATACTTGCCGCTGAGAAACAATTTGCAGGCACCCACCACCTACCAGGAAAAAACCATGGTGATGAACAAGTTAAGTCATCGGCTGCCTATTTCAATTGAACTGGAGCAACAACAGGAAACGCGTTTCTTCTGGCAGCAGTGCCAACGATTCTATACTTTCCAGCCGATTTACCAGGTCTCCGGCCGTTTACTGGCTATTGAATTACTGACTGCGGTGACACACCCATCCGCACCAGAGAAAAGGTTGTCGCCCGAAACCTATTTTGATGCGCTGACTATCGCGCAGCGCCTTGATGTCGTCGAGGAACAGCTTGAGCTGTTATTACAGTGGTCACACTTTTTCAGTCAGCGTCAGCTGGTGGCCTCGGTGAATATTGATGGTCCGACGCTGTTAGCCATTGAACAGCATGACGATATCCGCCAGTTGATTACGCAACTCCCCTGGGTGCGATTTGAACTCACGGAGCACCATGCATTGCCGCAGGAAGAGATGGTGGCGAAGATGCCTGAACTGGGCCCGCTGTGGCTCGATGACTTTGGATCAGGCATGGCAAACTTCTCTGCGCTGACTGAGCTGCGCTATGACTACATTAAACTGTCGCGCGAGCTGTTCATGCTGCTGCGCTCTACCGATGAAGGCCGCTCGCTGTTCTCCATGCTGCTGGCGTTGATCAATCGCTATTGCAACGGCGTTATTGTTGAAGGCGTGGAGACCGAAGAGGAGTGGCAGCAGGTACGCAATTCACCTGCAATGGCGGCACAAGGCTATTTCTTCTCGCGGCCTGTTCCCTTCAGCACGCTGGAATCCCTGGCGCTCGAGCTTCCCTGATCCCGATCCGCAACGTCTCGACTACAGTTATGTGAGACGTTGAGGGCAAGGAGGAAGCAGAATGTCACGTACGGGAAAAGTCCTGAGTTGGGTTTTCGGGATTTTATTGTTGTTGGTTGTGGTGGTGGTGGTGATTATCGCCACGTTTGACTGGAACCGCCTGAAGCCAACCATCAACCAAAAAATCTCCACTGAGTTAAACCGGCCTTTCGCCATTCGGGGTGATCTGGGTGTTGCCTGGGTGCGCAATCGCGAAGAACCCGGTTGGCGCAGTTGGGTGCCGTGGCCGCAGGTGCATGCCGATGACATTATGCTGGGCAATCCGCCGAATATTCCCGATGTCACCATGGTGCATTTGCAGCGCGTTGAAGCCACGCTTGCGCCGCTGGCGCTCCTGCATAAACAGGTTTATTTGCCGTGGATTAAAATGCAGCTGCCCGATGCGCGGCTGGTGCAGACTGCGGATAAAAAGAATAACTGGACCTTCAACTTAGCCAGCAGCGAGAACAGCGATGCTAATGCGCCGCCTTCTGCCTGGTCTTTCCGCCTCGATAATATCCTGTTCGATAAAGGCCAGATTCGTTATCGCGATGCCATCAATAAAGCCGATGTGACCGTCACCCTTAATCCACTGGGCAAACCGGTGCCTTACGCGCAGGTAGCGGGCGGTAACGACCAGCAGAAAGGCGCGGGCGATTTTGTCTTTGGCTGGCAGGCGGAGGGGACATACAACGATCAGAAATTGACTGGCGACGGCAAGATCGGCGGCATGCTCTCGTTGCGCAGCAAAACCACACCGTTCCCACTGCAGGTGGATGTGCGCAACGGCACCACGCGCGTGCGCGTTGACGGGACGTTGCAGGATCCTTTAAATCTCGGCGGGCTGGATGTGCGTCTGCGCTTTGCTGGCGATACGCTGGCGAATCTGTACGGTTTAACCGGCGTGCTGCTGCCTGATACGCCGCCGTACGAAACTGACGGCCATTTGATCGCGCGCTTCAATGAAGAGAAAGGGCCGCTGTTCCGTTACGAAAACTTCAATGGGCATATTGGCGATAGCGATATTCACGGCTCGCTGGCTTATCACCAGGTGAAACCGCGTCCAACGTTGACCGGAGAATTAACCTCGAACCAGTTGCGCATGGCGGATTTAGGCCCGCTGATTGGCGTAAATTCGGGCAAGGGCAGTGAGAAAACCCAGCAGGCTAAAGCCCAGCGTGGTGACGCTTCGACTCAACCGGCCGATCGCGTGCTGCCACATGACAAGTTTGATACCAAAAGCTGGGACGTGATGGATGCGGATGTGAAATTCAGCGGAAAACGCATCGAACACAGCAGCAAGCTGCCGCTTAGCGACCTTTATACCCATCTGCAGTTGAAAAACGGTGACCTGCTGCTCGATCCGCTGCGCTTCGGCATGGCGGGCGGTAGTATCAACTCCACCATTCATCTGGAAGGGGATAAAAGCCCGATGCGCGGTCGCGCGGATTTGCATGCGCGTAAGCTGCAACTGCGTCAGCTGTTCCCGAATGTCACGGCGATGCAGCGTAGCCTGGGTCAGTTAAACGGCGATGCCAGCCTGAGCGGTACCGGCAACTCGGTGGCGGATATTCTGGGGACCAGCAACGGCGAGCTGAAACTGCTGATGAATGACGGATTGATCAGCCGTAGTCTGATGGAAATTGCCGGCCTGAATGTCGGTAATTATGTGGTCGGCAAACTGTTTGGCGATGATGAGGTGCGCATCAACTGTGCCGCCACCGATCTCAATATCCGTCAGGGTCTTGCCACGCCGAAAGTGTTTGTGCTGGATACGGAGAATGCGGTGATTAATGTCACCGGCAACGTTAACTTTGCCAATGAAAGGATGGACTTATCCATTAATCCAGAGAGCAAAGGCATTCGTATCATCACCTTGCGATCGCCACTGTATGTGCGTGGCACCTTCAAAAATCCGGATGCGGGAGTGAAAGCCGGGCCGCTGATCGCACGTGGCGCTGCTGCGGTGGCGCTGGGCGCAGTGGTGGCGCCGGCCGCCGCACTGCTGGCACTGATTTCACCCAGTGATACAGATGCCAACCAGTGCAGCAACGTGTTGCAGCAGATGAAAAGTAAAAAGTGATCAGTTGCGCCACAGCACTTTGATGATGTGATAACCAAAGGCGGTTTTCACCGGCCCGTAAGGTTGCAATAGCGGGCAGGAGAACACCGCCTTATCAAAGGCGGGCACCATCTGGCCTTTACGGAATTCACCCAGATCGCCGCCGTTACGTCCCGATGGACAGGTGGAGTGTTTTTTTGCCAGCTGCTGGAAGTTTGCGCCCTTTTCCAGCTGGGCCAGCAGGGATTTGGCCTGCGCTTCATCCTTGACGAGGATGTGCAAAGCTGCCGCGGTTTTCGCCATGTTGGTGTCTCTGTATGTATGTATAATGTTCGGCGCATTATATCCCCGTCCTACTTCAAATTGCAGGTGCGTTGGCTGCGTATGCTTGATACGGTGACTGATTGAGTCAGTTTCCGGGAGTCGCTCACCTGTCCATATTCCTGCCATGCGAAATCGTCAGGGGATCTCCTTTTCATTAGTCGAGTGATATTCCGTTATGCGTTTAAACCCCGGCCAACAACGTGCTGTCGAATTTGTCACCGGTCCCTGCCTGGTGCTGGCCGGTGCAGGCTCGGGTAAGACCCGCGTCATCACCAATAAAATCGCCCATCTGATCCGCGAGTGTGGCTATCAGGCGCGCCATATCGCGGCCGTCACCTTCACCAATAAAGCCTCGCGCGAGATGAAAGAGCGTGTCGCACAAACGCTTGGACGTAAAGAGGCGCGCGGCCTGATGATCTCCACCTTCCATACGTTGGGGCTGGAGATAATCAAACGTGAATACAAAGCGTTAGGAATGAAAGCGAGCTTCTCGCTGTTCGACGATCAAGATCAGCTGGCGCTGTTGAAAGACCTCACTAAACAGTGGCTGGAGGAAGACAAAACGCTGTTGCAGCAACTGATCTCCACCATTTCCAACTGGAAGAATGATCTGGTCGATCCGCAGGGTGCGGCTGGCCTGGCCAAATCCCAGCGCGACCAGATTTTTGCCCACTGCTATCAACTGTATGACCAGCATCTGAAATCCTGCAACGTACTGGATTTCGACGATTTGATTGCGCTGCCGACGCTGTTGCTGCAACGCAATCAGGAAGTGCGTGAGCGCTGGCAGCAGCGTATTCGCTATTTATTAGTGGATGAGTATCAGGATACCAACACCAGCCAGTATGAGTTGGTGAAACTGCTGGTGGGCGCGCGGGCGCGTTTCACCGTGGTCGGTGATGATGACCAGTCAATTTACTCCTGGCGTGGTGCGCGACCGCAAAACCTGGTGCTGCTGAAAGAGGATTTCCCGGCGCTGGAAGTGGTGAAGCTGGAGCAGAACTATCGCTCAACCCAGCGCATTCTGAAGTCAGCTAACATCCTGATTGCCAATAATCCGCATGTGTTTGAGAAGCGCCTGTTCTCCGAGCTGGGTGAGGGCAGCGAGCTGAAGGTGCTGAGTGCCAACAATGAAGATCATGAGGCCGAAAGGGTCGCCGGTGAGTTGATTGCCCATCACTTCGTTAATAAAACCGCCTACAAAGATTATGCGATTCTCTATCGCGGCAACCACCAGTCGCGCGTTTTTGAAAAGCAGCTGATGCAGAACCGTATTCCTTATCGCATCTCTGGCGGCACCTCGTTCTTCTCACGGCCGGAAATCAAAGATTTGCTGGCTTATCTGCGCGTACTGACCAATCAGGAAGACGACAGTGCTTTCCTGCGTATCGTTAACACGCCGCGCCGTGAGATTGGGCCTGCCACGTTGCAGAAGCTGGGTGAATGGGCCAACTTGCGCAACAAAAGTCTGTTCAATGCCAGCTTCGATATGGGGCTGGAACAGACGCTGAGCGGGCGCGGTCTGGAGCATCTGCAGCGCTTTACCCAATGGCTGAATGAGATTATCCAGCTGACGGAGCGCGAGCCAGTGAATGCGGTACGCGATCTGATTCGCGGTGTCGATTATGAAAGCTGGTTGTTTGAGACCTCGCCCAGCCCCAAAGCCGCTGAGATGCGCATGAAAAACGTCAATACGCTGTTCCAGTGGATGACGGAGATGCTGGAGGGCGATGAGCTGAATGAGCCGATGACGTTGGCGCAGGTGGTGACGCGCTTTACGCTGCGCGACATGATGGAACGCGGCGAGAGCGATGATGAGAGCGATCAGGTGCAGCTGATGACCTTGCACGCCTCCAAAGGGTTGGAGTTCCCGTATGTTTATCTGGTCGGTATGGAAGAGGGGTTGTTACCGCATCAGAGCAGCATTGATGAGAACAACATCGAAGAGGAACGCCGCCTGGCCTATGTGGGGATTACCCGCGCGCAAAAAGAGCTGACCTTTACCCTGTGCCGTGAACGCCGTCAGTATGGCGAACTGGTGCGTCCGGAACCGAGCCGCTTCCTGATGGAGCTGCCGCAGGATGATGTGGTGTGGGAACGCGAGAAAAAAGTGGTCAGCGCCGAGGAGCGGGTGAAAACCGGGCAGACGCGCGTCGCGGGTTTACGTGCGATGCTGGAGAATGCGAAGAAGGGGTAAATCCCCCGCCGTTCGTTCAGGCCAGGCCTGTAGCGAGAACCGTTGCGAGCGTAGCGGAGGCAAGACGAAAAGTTCCCGGCAAAGCGGAGTTCACATGCCGTCAATGAGCATTTGACGGGAGCTTTTCAACGCAGCATCAGCAAGCGCAGCAGGTTTAATTAAGAGATAGTCAGCAACCAGTGCACATAAGACTGGTAATGACTCTCTTGTTCCAGCAACTCGGCACGCAGCGGATGCGCATCCAGCCAGCCAGCAGGGAGTGTCAGGTGCAGCGCATCATCATCCGCCTGTAAACGCACTGCGGGCAGCGTGTCATCGCGACGACGGCTGGAGAAAATAATCGCCAGACGCAGTAAACGGCTTAAGCGTTCCGCCATACGCGGTGGCACAGCGTTCTGCTGCGTCAGTAAAGCGAGATCGATACTGCCACTTTGATTTTGCAGCAGGCAGGCGAGCATTTTTTTCTGTGCGGGCGTAAAACCAGGAAGATCGAGATGGCGAATCAGGTAAGCGGCGTGCTGGGGTGCCTGGCGGAAATCGACGCTCAGGCCTATTTCGTGAATTGAACAGGCGCTCAGCAGCAGATCGCGACATCGGTTATCCAGCTTCCAGACAGTGCTCACCTGGCGGAAAAAGCTTTCAGCCAGCTGACGCACGCGGCTTGCCTGCTCCACATCGATAGAGAAGCGGCGCTGGACGTTTTGCAACGTGCGGCTACGAATGTCGCGGTCAATCGGCAGATGCAGCATGCCGTACACCAACCCCTCACGCAGTGCGCCACCGGCCAGCGTCATGCTGTCGATGCTTAGTTCATGGAAGATAGCGATCAGAATCGACAGGCCGCTCGGAAATACCAGCGCGCGCTCGAGTGTCAATCCTTCGATTTCCAGCTCTTCCAGCTTGCCGCACTGGATCGCACGCTGTTTTAGCTGCTGCAGCTTGCTCAGGGTGATGCGTTCATCCATGCCCTGCGCAACCATAATTTCCTGCAGTGCCTGCACGGTGCCAGAAGCACCGACGCAGATCTGCCAGCCTTTTTCGCGCAGTGCCGCCGCGACCGGACGAATCATGTCACGGGCCGCTAATTCAGCCTGCTCGAAATTCTCTTTCGCCAGGTGACGATCGCCAAAGTAGCGTTCCAGCCAGGTGACGCAGCCCATCGACAAACTAAACAACGTGGTCGCGTGCGAACCCTCGCCGGTGACCAGCTCGGTGCTGCCGCCGCCGATATCCACCACCAGGCGCTGATCGGAGCCTCCGGTAGTGTGGGCAACACCTTGATAAATCAGGCGTGCTTCTTCCTCGCCGCTGATGACATTCACCGGGCAGCCAAGAATTTCTTCGGCGTGAGTCAGGAAGTCCTGGGCATTTTCAGCAATACGCAGCGTAGCCGTGGCGACCACACGGATTTGCTCGGGGGGAATATCTTGCAGCTGTTCAGAGAAGAGTTTCAGACATTGCCAGCCACGCTGCATCGCCTCGGCGGAGAGGTGATTGGCTTTGTCCAGACCGGCAGCCAGACGTACCTTACGCTTTATACGCGCAATGGTCTGAATACTGCCGGACACTTCGCGCACCACCAACATATGAAAGCTGTTAGAGCCTAAATCAATCGCAGCATAAAGTGACGATGCGCTCAGCATGGTGTGCTTAACTCGAACGTTTACGGTTGTTATTGCGCGGCGCACCGCTACGACGGTTGCTGTTGTTCCCGCCACGGCGTGGGCCGTTGCCAGAACGGCTGCGCTGCAGACGTTTCGGCGGAGGCAGCTCACTCATCAGTGCTTCACTGCTGTACTTACTCACCGGAATACCGTGACCAATGTACTCTTCAATCGCTGGCAGGTTCAGTGCGTACTCTTCGCACGCCAGGCTGATGGAGTGTCCGCTGGCACCCGCGCGGCCGGTACGACCGATGCGATGCACGTAGTCTTCACGGTCGTCAGGCAGATCGTAGTTGAACACGTGGGTCACTGCAGGAATGTGCAGACCTCGCGCCGCAACGTCAGTCGCGACCAGAATATCCACATCACCTTTGGTGAAGTCATCCAGAATACGCAGACGTTTTTTCTGTGCCACATCGCCCGTCAGCAGACCTACACGGTGACCGTCCGCGGCCAGATGGCCCCAGATATCTTCACAGCGGTGTTTGGTGTTGGCGAAGATGATGGCGCGGTCGGGCCACTCTTCTTCGATCAAGGTTTGCAGCAGACGCATCTTCTCTTCATTCGAAGGGTAGAAAAGTTCTTCTTTGATGCGGTGGCCGGTTTTCTGCTCCGGTTCCACTTCCACGTATTCAGCGTTGTTCATATGTTCGAACGCCAGTTCACGTACGCGGTAAGAGAGGGTCGCCGAGAACAACATGCTCAGACGCTGGGTGGCCGGCGGCATGCGGCGGAACAACCAACGGATATCTTTAATAAAGCCAAGATCGAACATGCGATCGGCTTCATCCAGAACCACGACCTGAATGGCGCCGAGGTTGATGTGATTTTGTTTCGCATAGTCGATGAGGCGACCGGTGGTGCCCACCAGGATATCGACGCCATCGGCCAACACTTTTAGCTGTTTGTCGTAGCCGTCACCGCCATAAGCCAGACCCAGTTTCAGACCCGTGAGTTTCGACAGTGGCTCTGCATCGGCATGGATCTGCACAGCAAGTTCACGCGTCGGGGCCATGATCAGCGCACGTGGCTGATTAATCTGGCGGCCTTCAGCGGCTGGATGAGAAAGAAGATGATGAAACGTTGACGTCAGGAACGCCATCGTTTTGCCGGTACCGGTTTGCGCCTGACCCGCAACATCACGCCCTGAAAGCGCAAAAGGCAGTGCCAACGCCTGAATAGGCGTGCAGTTAGAAAAGCCTTTGGTATCAAGGGCTTCAACCACCTGTGGGTGCAGGGCGAAGTCGGAAAACTTCTGTTCAGTTAAGTGTGTTTTGCTCATAGTGTGGTAGAATATCAGCTTACTAGCGCTTTACGAAAGCGTATCCGATGAAATAAAGTCAACCTACGTTGGTATATTTTACGCCAATTCGCCAGGCACAATCTTTGGAGTTAAACATGAGCAGCGATAAAATCGTTCACTTGACCGATGACAGTTTCGACACTGACGTGCTGAAAGCCGACGGTGTCACTCTGGTAGATTTCTGGGCTGAATGGTGTGGTCCTTGCAAAATGATCGCCCCAATTCTCGACGAAGTCGCAGAAGAGTACGACGGTAAGCTTACCATCGCCAAGTTGAACATTGATGACAACCCGGGCACTGCGCCTAAATATGGCATTCGTGGTATCCCGACACTGCTGCTGTTCAAGAACGGTGAAGTGGCTGCGACCAAAGTAGGCGCCTTGTCTAAAGGCCAGCTGAAAGAGTTCCTGAACGCTAACCTGGCCTAAGCCCGGCGCGGTGTTGTTCCGCAGTGGTGAATTTTTTCGCCACTGCTGGACGTCTCCCTTCAGGCGTGTTAAGTTGACCTCACTGCATTACGCACTTACCTTGTAGTTTGCATCTAAAGTTTTCCCTTGTCAGACCCTGCTCGCATTGAACGTTATCGTGGTTTGGCAATCTGATGACTAGCACATTCGGCATCACCTTTCGACCATCTCTTCGTTTCCTATCGCCACATCAGACGATAATCGTCGAGCAGAGTTGAAAAAGAGCCATTAACGGCATGGAATTTTTGCCATACCACCCACGACAATCATTTCGAGAATTACCCCGAGTTTAAGAACCCTCACTATGAATCTTACCGAATTAAAGAACACGCCGGTTTCTGAGCTGATTACCCTCGGCGAAAATATGGGTCTGGAAAACCAGGCGCGTATGCGTAAACAGGATATTATTTTCTCTATCCTTAAACAGCATGCGAAAAGTGGCGAAGACATCTTTGGTGATGGTGTGCTGGAGATATTGCAGGACGGATTTGGTTTCCTCCGCTCTGGAGACAGCTCCTACCTCGCCGGTCCCGATGATATCTACGTTTCTCCCAGCCAAATCCGCCGCTTCAACCTCCGCACTGGTGACACCATTTCTGGTAAAATTCGCCCGCCAAAAGAGGGTGAACGTTACTTTGCGCTGTTGAAAGTTAACGAAGTTAACTACGACAAGCCGGAAAACGCGCGTAATAAGATTCTGTTCGAAAACCTCACGCCACTGCACGCAAACAATCGTCTGCGTATGGAGCGCGGTAATGGCTCAACCGAAGATTTGACCGCTCGCGTACTGGATCTGGCATCGCCGATCGGTCGCGGTCAGCGTGGTCTGATCGTGGCGCCACCGAAAGCCGGTAAAACCATGCTGCTGCAGAACATCGCACAGAGCATTGCGTACAACTATCCGGATTGCGTGCTGATGGTGCTGCTGATTGACGAGCGTCCGGAAGAAGTGACCGAGATGCAGCGTCTGGTGAAAGGCGAAGTCATCGCATCCACCTTCGACGAACCGGCTTCACGCCACGTTCAGGTCGCTGAGATGGTGATCGAGAAGGCTAAGCGCCTGGTCGAGCACAAGAAAGACGTGATTATCCTGCTTGACTCCATCACCCGTCTGGCGCGTGCTTACAACACCGTGGTGCCGGCTTCCGGTAAAGTGTTGACCGGTGGTGTGGACGCCAACGCCCTGCATCGTCCGAAGCGTTTCTTCGGTGCAGCACGTAACGTGGAAGAGGGCGGCAGCCTGACCATCATCGCCACCGCGCTGGTTGATACCGGTTCGAAGATGGATGAAGTGATTTACGAAGAATTTAAAGGTACAGGTAACATGGAACTGCACCTGTCGCGTAAAATTGCTGAAAAACGTGTCTTCCCAGCGATTGATTACAACCGCTCCGGTACCCGTAAAGAAGAACTCCTCACCACGCAGGAAGAGCTGCAGAAAATGTGGATCCTGCGCAAAATCATCCATCCAATGGGTGAAATTGATGCGATGGAGTTCCTCATCAATAAGCTGGCGATGACCAAAACCAACGACGAATTCTTCGATATGATGAAGCGTTCGTAAGTTGGCGAAATTGAATCGCTAAGCGAAGCGATTCTTTCGCACAATTTGCCAGGATTTATTGCTAACGCCACGTCTTAACGTGGCGTTTTTCATTTATGGGCATTAGGATTAGCCCAGTCAGGAAGCAATATGATGATTGTGCCAGAAAAGTGCTGGTTTTTTCAGCAATCAGACTTTTCGCAGGCAGAATTCGGACAAAGGATATACGGCAATGGCAAGAATCTTGCTTATTGTTGTCGATGATTTTAGCTGAGAGCGTTAACGTGAATTTACTCACTATGAGTACTGAGCTGGGTTTTGTTTTTCTGTTTACTTTAGTGTTCCTATTTTTTGCCCGTAAAGCCGCTAAAAAAATTGGGCTGGTAGACACACCTAATTCAAGAAAACGACACCATGGCGCCATTCCGTTAGTGGGTGGGATCTCCGTTTATGCGGGGATTTGCTTTGCTTTCGCTATTTCAGATTATTATTTACCCCATGCGGCACTCTATTTAAGTTGCGCAGGGGTGCTGGTGCTGGTGGGTGCACTGGACGATCGGTTCGATATCAGCGTTAAAATCCGCGCATTAGTACAAGCGGCGGTGGCCATCGTGATGATGGTCGGCTCAAAACTGTATCTGCTGAGCCTCGGATTTATCATTGGTCCGGTGGAATTGGTTGTTGGGCCATTTGGCTACGTACTTACACTGTTCGCCGTTTGGGCGGCCATTAACGCCTTTAACATGGTGGATGGCATTGATGGCTTACTGGGTGGGCTGGCCAGCGTGACCTTTGCCGCCATGGGCATCATCCTCTTTTTCGACGGGCAAACCAGTCTTGCGATGTGGTGTTTCGCCATGATCGCCGCCACCATCCCCTATATTTTGCTCAATCTGGGTCTGATTGGTCGCCGCTACAAAGTGTTTATGGGCGACGCCGGCAGCACCATGATTGGCTTCACCATTATCTGGATCCTGCTGGAAACCACCCAGGGTCTGAGCCATCCGATTACGCCGGTCACGGCACTGTGGCTGATCGCCATTCCGCTGATGGACATGGTGGCGATTATGTATCGCCGCCTGCGTAAGGGGATGAGTCCGTTTTCAGCTGACCGCCAGCACATTCACCATTTGATCATGCGTGCCGGTTTCACTTCGCGTCAGGCCTTTGTGCTGATTACCGTGGCTGCAGCGCTGTTGGCCGGTATTGGTGTGCTGGGCGAATACCTTGCCTTCATCCCCGAGTGGGTGATGCTGGTGCTGTTCCTGATGGCCTTTTTCCTTTACGGCTATTGCCTGAAACACGCCTGGCGTGTGGCGCGCAAAATCCGTCGTATTAAACGCCGCTGGCAAAGCAGTGGCGAAGATAAAAAATAAATTACCCCGATCAGTACCCCGATAAGGACTTTTGTTATGACCTCTGTCGTTGTGGAGAACGAACTGGATGTGCGCGGCCTTGGCTGCACGCTGTGGCGCGGCAAGCGCTGGATTATCGGCTTTGCGCTGCTGTTCGCCTTATTGGCATGGCTCGCCTCGATGCTGATGAAACAAGCATGGAGCACTACCGCCGTTACCGATCGTCCAACGGTTAACATGCTGGGTGACTTCTTCGTGCAGCAGCAATTCCTCAATAATCTCGATGTGCGTAACAACACGCTCAATCTCAACACGCCCGCCCCAACGGTGATGGATGAGGTCTATCAGGAGTTCACTATGCAGTTGGCTTCCTGGGACACGCGGCGTGATTTCTGGCAGCAGACCGATTACTTCAAAAGCCGCAAAAGTGGCAACGCGCATAACGATGCCGCACTGCTGGATGATTTGATTACCAATATCCAGTTCACACCAGCGGATGCGGCGCATAACACGCTGGATAACATTAAGCTGATTGCTGAAACCGCCGGTGACGCGAATAACCTGCTGCGCCAATATATCGCCTATGCCAGCGAACGCGCGGCGCGCCATTTGAATGCGGAATTGAAGGGGGCATGGCAGGCGCGCAGCGCGCAACTGCAAGCGCAGGTCACTCGTCAGCAGGAAGTGGCACAGGCGGTGTTTGATCGCCAGCGTCAACGTATTGAACAGGCCTTAAAGGTCGCTAGTCAGCAAGGCATCAAAGAAAACCGTGCACCGGCCATTAGCGAAGCGCTGCCTGACAGCGATCGCTTCCTGCTCGGGCAGCAAATGCTGCAGGCTCAGCTCGATACATTGCAGGCCAGCGGGCCCGCTTACGATTTGAGCTATGATCAAAACAGAGCGATGCTGGGCACGTTGCAGGCAGGTGCGCAGTTGGATAAGCCCTTCCAGACTTACCGCTATCTGCGTACGCCTGAAGAGCCGGTGTCGCGCGACAGTCCGCGCCGAATGTTTATGATGATCATGTGGGGCGTCATTGGCGCGCTGGTGGGTGCAGGTGTGGCGCTGGTGCGCCGTCCTCGTCCGACGTCACCAACGAGCCATTAAGAGAAGCCACGTGAAAGTTCTGACCGTATTTGGCACGCGTCCTGAGGCGATAAAAATGGCCCCGCTGGTGCAGGCACTGGCGCAGGACCCGGCGTTTGAATCGCGCTTGTGCGTGACCGCGCAGCATCGTGAAATGCTCGATCAGGTGCTGCGGCTGTTCAAGCTGCAGCCCGATTACGATCTCAATATCATGCGCCCGGAACAGGGGCTGACGGAGATCACCAGCCGCATTTTGCAGGGGATGAAAACGGTGCTCGCCGATTTTCAGCCCGATGTGGTGCTGGTGCACGGTGATACCACCACCACTTTTGCTGCTAGCTTAGCCGCTTTTTATCATCAGATTCCGGTGGGGCACGTCGAAGCAGGATTGCGCACCGGCAACCTGATGTCGCCCTGGCCGGAAGAGGCTAACCGCACCTTAACCGGTCATCTGGCGAGCTACCATTTCACCCCAACCGAGAGTTCGCGGCAGAATCTGCTGCGTGAAAATTTGCCGGATGACTGTATCGTTGTTACCGGCAATACGGTGATTGATGCGCTGCTATGGGTGCGCGATCGGGTGCTGGATGATGGCGATCTGAATGCACGTCTTGCAGCACGTTATCCGTTCCTTGATGCGGATAAAAAACTGATTCTGGTCACCGGCCATCGCCGTGAAAGCTTTGGCGGCGGTTTCGAACGCATTTGCAGCGCGCTGGCGCAGATTGCACGTCAGCATCCGCAGGCGCAAATCGTCTATCCGGTGCACCTCAATCCCAACGTCAGTGAGCCAGTAAATCGTATCCTGAGTGGGATCGACAATATCATTTTGATTGAGCCACAGGAGTATTTGCCGTTTGTCTGGCTGATGAACCGTTCCTGGCTGATCCTCACCGATTCCGGTGGTATTCAGGAAGAAGCGCCATCATTGGGCAAACCGGTTTTGGTCATGCGTGATACGACTGAGCGTCCGGAAGCGGTGAATGCGGGCACAGTAAAACTGGTCGGTACCGATATTGATCGGATTGTCGAGGAAGTTAGCCTGCTGCTGCAGGACGAGGAAGCCTGGCAGAGGATGAGTCGCGCGCACAATCCGTATGGCGATGGACAAGCCTGCTCGCGCATCCTGCAGGCACTGAAACAACACAGAGTATAATTATGCGTTTTGAAACCATTTCCGTTATCGGACTGGGCTACATTGGGCTGCCAACGGCGGCCGTTTTTGCCTCAAAGGGAAAAAAAGTGATCGGCGTGGATATCAATGTCCGCGCGGTCGAGACCATTAATCGCGGCGACATTCACATTGTCGAGCCGGAGTTAGGTGACGTGGTGCGTGAAGCCGTGCAGGCAGGTTTTCTGCGAGCTACCACGCAAGCCGAAGCTGCGGATGCCTTCTTAATCGCCGTACCTACGCCGTTTATCGGCGATCATCAGCCGGACCTGAGCTATGTACAGGCAGCCGCGTTGTCGATTGCACCGGTGCTGAAAACGGGCGACTTGGTGATCCTCGAATCGACTTCACCGGTTGGCGCGACCGAACAGATGGCCGCCTGGCTGGCGGAGGCACGTCCTGACCTGCGTTTCCCGCAGCACGGTGATAACTGTGACGTGTTTATCGCTTACTGCCCGGAGCGCGTGCTGCCCGGTAAAGTGATGGTAGAGCTACTGGAAAATGACCGTGTGATTGGCGGCATGACGCCTGCGTGCTCAGCACGGGCCAGCGAACTGTATCGCATCTTCCTGCGCGGCGAATGTGTGGAAACCAACGCGCGTACTGCCGAGATGTGCAAACTCACTGAGAACAGCTTCCGCGATGTGAATATTGCGTTTGCCAATGAGCTATCGCTGATTTGTGCGGAACAGAAGATCAACGTGTGGGAGTTGATTGCGCTGGCGAACCGCCATCCACGCGTCAACATTCTGCAGCCCGGACCAGGTGTTGGTGGCCACTGTATCGCTGTCGATCCCTGGTTTATCGTGGCGCAAAATCCGGAACTGGCGCGTCTGATTCGTACCGCGCGTGAAGTGAATGATGCGAAACCGACGTGGGTGTTAGATCAGGTCAAACAGCAGTTGGCGGATTGCCTGACTGCCAGCGGCAAACGTGCTTCTGAGGTGACGATTGCCTGCTTCGGCCTGGCGTTTAAACCGAACATTGATGATTTGCGCGAGAGCCCGGCAATGACAGTGGCGCACCTGATTACCGAGTGGCACAGCGGCAGCACGCTGGTGGTTGAACCGCATGTGGCAGAAATCCCTGCGCAACTGGCCCATGAAGCGGCTCTGGTTTCCACCCAGGATGCATTGCAGCAAGCAGATATCATCGTGATGCTGGTTGATCACGCGCAGTTCCGCGCTATCGATGCCAGCGAGATCACGCAGCAGTGGATTATCGATACCAAAGGTGTCTGGCGATGAAACAGTTCCTGGTGACAGGTGGCGCAGGCTTTATTGGGTCCGCACTGGTGCGATTTCTGATTGAGCAAACCGACCATCAGGTGGTGGTGGTGGATAAACTCAGCTACGCAGGCAATTTAGCCTCTCTGGCTTCAATACAGAATGATGCGCGCTATGCCTTTGAGCAGGTGGATATTTGCGACCGAGCCGAACTGGACCGTGTCATTGCCCAATATCAACCGGATTGCATTATGCATCTGGCCGCAGAAAGCCATGTGGATCGCTCGATTGATGGCCCGATTGCCTTCATCGAAACCAATATCGTGGGCACCTATCAGTTACTGGAAGCCGCTCGCCATTACTGGAATGGTATGGCGGATGAGCGTAAAAAAGGCTTTATCTTCCATCACATTTCCACTGACGAAGTGTTTGGCGATTTGCATGGCAGCGATGATTTCTTTACCGAAACCACGCCGTATGCGCCCAGCAGCCCTTATTCAGCGACGAAAGCCAGCAGCGATCATTTGGTTCGCGCCTGGTTACGCACTTACGGCTTGCCGATCATCGTCACCAACTGTTCGAACAATTATGGCCCTTATCACTTTCCTGAAAAATTGATTCCACTGACTATCATCAATGCGTTGGCGGGTAAGCCTTTGCCGGTGTATGGCAACGGCAGCCAGATTCGCGATTGGCTGTATGTAGAGGATCATGCGCGAGCACTCTACAGTGTGGTGAGCAGCGGCAAAGTGGGTGAAACCTATAATATTGGTGGTCACAACGAACGCCGTAATATTGAGGTGGTGGAAACCCTGTGCGATCTGCTGGACGAACTGGCACCGCAGCAGCGCGCCACGCATCTGACGCGCTATCGAGATCTGATCACTTTTGTCACCGATCGTCCCGGTCACGATCTGCGTTACGCCATCGACGCCAGCAAAATTGCGCGTGAGTTAGGCTGGACGCCGCAGGAAACCTTCGAAAGTGGCATTCGCAAAACCGTGCAGTGGTATTTGGCAAACCCACAGTGGTGGCAGGCGATTCTCAACGGTAGCTATCGTGGCGAGCGGTTGGGTTTATCCACGCCGCGCTGAGGCGCAATACAGGAGCAGCAACGATGAAAGGTATCATCCTGGCGGGCGGTTCGGGTACGCGTTTGCACCCTATTACTCGCGCTATCTCAAAGCAGCTACTGCCGGTTTACGACAAACCGATGATCTACTATCCACTGTCGGTGCTGATGCTGGCGGGGATCCGCGAGGTCCTGATTATCACCACGCCGGAAGATCGCGCGCACTTCGAGCGTTTGCTCGGTGATGGCAGCGAGTTCGGCCTGCAGCTAGAGTATGCTGAGCAACCCAGCCCTGATGGTTTGGCGCAGGCGTTTATCATTGGTGAGTCCTTCATTGGCAATGACAGCTGCTGTCTGGTGCTGGGCGACAACCTCTATTTTGGCCAGGGCTTCAGTCCGAAACTGAAAAAAGTGGCTGCGCGCAGTAGCGGTGCGACGGTGTTTGCCTATCAGGTGATGGATCCCGAGCGGTTTGGTGTGGTGGAATTTGATGACGACTTCAATGCGCTTTCCATCGAGGAGAAGCCGCAGCAACCCAAATCACGTTGGGCGGTAACCGGCCTCTACTTCTACGACAATCGCGTGGTGGAGTTTGCCAAACAGGTGCAGCCTTCTGCACGGGGCGAGCTGGAAATCACCGCGATTAACCAGATGTATCTTGAGCAGGGTGAACTCTCTGTCGAGTTGCTGGGACGCGGTTTTGCCTGGCTGGATACCGGTACACACGACAGTCTGATTGAAGCGAGTATGTTTGTGCAGACCGTGGAGAAACGTCAGGGCTTTAAAATTGCCTGTCTGGAAGAGATTGCGTGGCGCAACGGTTGGCTAAGTGACGAACAGTTGCTGGCGGCGGCGCAAGCGTTGACCAAAACTGGCTACGGCCAATACCTGATGGATGTTCTCCATGCCCGTCCGCGTCAGTATTAACCCCCTCGAGTGGGAAAGCGATTTCTTTGGCGTGAACAGTGCGCGTATCGACCTGGATGGCGACTTCACCCTTGCCGACGCGCTGCAACAGCCAGATACGTTGTGGCAGGCCAAAGTGCCCGCCGAGCGCACCGACGCCATTGATGCCTTAAGCCAGCACGGTTTTCAGCTGGTGGAAGGTGAGGCCGATCTGGCCATCAATATCAAACGCACCGAGCGCCAGGTTGGCGTGCGCATCGCGCGTGAAGCACAGATTCCGGCATTGCGTGAGGCGGCATCGCATGCCTTTCGCCAAAGCCGTTTTCGTGCGCCCTGGTTTAACGCCGATGACAGCGGTCGTTTCTATGCGCAGTGGATTGAAAACGCGGTACGCGGCACCTTTGATCATCAATGCCTGGTGGCCAGCGACGAATCCGGCCAATTACAAGGCTATGTCTCGATGCGTGAAGTGAACGGTGATGCGCGTATCGGCCTGCTCGCCGTGTTACCCGCAGCGCAAGGGCAGGGCATTGGTCAACGCTTGCTGTTGGCGGCAGCGGATTGGGGCCGCGTGCGACAACTTGAACGACTGCGCGTCGCGACCCAGCTTAGCAATCTTACGGCGATGCGCCTCTATTTACGCAGCGGTGCACGTCTTGAAAGCACCGCCTACTGGTTTTACAGGACAGCTACATGATCCCATTTAATGCGCCGCCAGTCGTCGGCAGTGAACTTGAATATATGCAGTCGGCGATGGCCAGCGGCAAACTCTGCGGTGACGGTGGATTTACCCGCCGCTGTCAGCAGTGGATGGAGCAGCATTTTGGCAGCAAAAAAGTGCTGCTGACCCCCTCCTGCACCGCCTCGCTGGAAATGGCCGCACTGTTAATCGATATCCAGCCCGGCGATGAAGTGATCATGCCGAGCTACACCTTTGTTTCCACCGCCAATGCCTTCGTGCTGCGCGGTGCTGTGATCGTGTTCGTCGATGTGCGCCCCGATACGCTGAATATCGATGAAACGCTGATTAAAGCCGCGATCACTGAGAAAACCCGTGCGATTGTGCCGGTGCACTACGCGGGCGTCGCCTGCGAGATGGATAGCATTATGGCGCTGGCGGCGAAGCATCAATTATTTGTGATTGAAGATGCGGCGCAGGGCGTGATGTCGCAGTACAAGGGGCGTGCGCTCGGCACGATTGGTCATATTGGTTGCTTTAGCTTCCATGAAACCAAAAACTACACCGCTGGCGGTGAAGGTGGAGCAACGCTGATAAATGACGCGAAGCTGGTGGAGCGTGCAGAAATTATCCGCGAAAAGGGCACTAACCGCAGCCAGTTCTTCCGTGGCCAGGTGGATAAATACACCTGGCGCGATATCGGTTCGAGCTATTTGATGGCGGATCTGCAGGCTGCCTACCTGTGGGCGCAACTCGAAGCGGCTGAGCGTATTAACCAGCAGCGTTTGCGCCTGTGGCAGCGCTATTATGATGCGCTGCAACTGCTGGCGGCCGCTGGACGCATTGCCTTGCCGGTGGTGCCGGAAAACTGCCGCCACAATGCGCACATGTTTTACATCAAACTGCGCGACAGCGACGACCGTCAGGCACTGATTAACTGGATGAAAGAGGCGGAAATCCTCACGGTGTTCCACTACATCCCCTTGCACTCTTCGCCAGCCGGTGAACGTTTTGGTCGCTTCCACGGTGATGACCGCTTCACCACCAAAGAGAGTGAGCGCCTGCTGCGCCTGCCGCTGTTTTATAACCTGTCGGATAACAATCAGCGCACCGTTATCAGCTCGCTGTTGAGTTTCTTTGCCTGATGTCGTTAGCCAAAGCTTCAGTCTGGACGGCCTCATCGACGTTGGTAAAAATCATTGCCGGACTGCTGGTGGTGAAACTGCTGGCGGTCAGCTTTGGGCCAGAAGGGGTTGGCCAGGCCGGTAACTTTCGCCAGATGATTACCGTATTAGGTGTATTGGCCGGCGCGGGCATTTTCAACGGCGTGACCACCTACATCGCGCAATTTCAGCAGCAACCTGAGCAACTGCGTGCCGTGACGGGTACGGCATCCACCATGGTGATTGGCTTCTCCACGCTGGTGGCGCTGGTGTTCTTGCTGGCAGCGGGGCCGATCAGTCATGCGCTATTTGGTCACGACGACTATGCCAACGTGGTGCGCATCGTGGCTTTTCTGCAGTTTGGCATTGCCTGGGCCAATTTGACACTGGCCTTGCTCAAGGGTTTTCGCGATGCGCGCGGCAATGCGCAGGCGCTGATTATCGGTAGTCTGGTGGGCGTGCTGGGTTATGTGTTGTGCTGGTGGCTGGGCGGATATGCCGGAGCGTTGGTGGGTTTAGCGCTGGTGCCTGCACTGTTGGTGTTCCCGGCACTGCTGATACTGCGCCGTCATCGTCAGGTGCTGCCACTGCGCTGGTTAACACCGAGCTGGCAGCCGGATTTGGCGCGAAATCTGGCAAAATTCACCCTGATGGCGCTTATCACCTCCGTGACCCTGCCAGTGGCGTGGGTGATGATGCGTAATCTGCTGGCCGAACAGCAGGGGTGGGCGCAGGTAGGCCTGTGGCAGGGTGTGACCAGTATTTCCGATGCCTATCTGCAATTTATCACGGCGACTTTTAGTGTCTGGTTACTGCCGACGCTGGCGCGACTGGAAAGTAAGCCGCAGATTGCGCGTGAAATTGGGCGTGCGCTGCGTTTTGTGTTACCGGCAGTGGCGGCTGCGAGTTTCTGCGTGTGGTTACTGCGTGACATTGCCATCTGGCTGCTGTTTTCACCGCAGTTTACCGCGATGCGGGACCTGTTTATCTGGCAGTTATGCGGTGACGTCTTTAAAGTTGGCGCCTATGTTTTCGGATATCTGGTGATCGCTAAAGCTTCACTGCGCTTTTATATTTTGACGGAAATCAGCCAGTTTGTGCTGCTAACCGCGTTCTCACATTGGCTGATTCCATTGCATGGAACCGCCGGAGCCGCACAAGCCTATATGGCGACTTACGTGCTCTACTTCGCCCTTTGCTGTGGCGCCTTTATGATTTATTGCCGAAAAAAATGACTTTATTTCACGTGCTGGGATCGGATATCCCACATCATAACCATACGGTGTTGCGCTTCTTTGATGAGGTGATGAGCACCGAATTGTCGGGTGCTGGACCGCGCCAGTTTATGGTGGTGACTTCAACGCCTGAAGCGCTGCAAGCTTATACCGCGCTGCAAATCGAAAGCTATCCCAGCAAGCGCGCACTTGCACAGGCGGTAATGTCCCGTGCGGCTGATCGTACGCAACGCTTCTTCTTTCATGGACAATTCAATCCGCAAATCTGGCTGGCTTTGCTCAGCGGTAAATTACGGCGTGAGCAGGCGTTCTGGCATATCTGGGGCGCTGATTTGTATGAAGAAGGGCGTGGCCTGAAGTATCAGTTGTTTTATCTGCTGCGCCGCCTGGCACAGCGTCGCATTGCTCACGTGTTCGCAACGCGTGGGGATTTGCACTTTTTTCAACAACGCCATCCGCGTGTGCCCACTTCACTGCTCTATTTCCCAACACGCATGCCCAATGCCGCAGTGCCGGGCGGTAGCACGAGCGGTGATTTCACCGTGCTGTTGGGTAACTCAGGCGATCGCAGCAACAACCATATTGAAGGCTTGCAGGCGATTCGAGCGCAGTTTGGCGATCGGGTGAAAATACTGGTCCCGCTGGGCTACCCGGAAAATAATCATGAGTACATAGAAGAGATCAACACGGACGCGCAGCGCCTGTTCCCCCAAGGTCAGGTAACCTTATTGCGCGACAAGATAGATTTTGACACCTATCTGCAATTGCTCAGCGACTGTCAGCTCGGCTATTTTATGTTCGAGCGCCAGCAAGGCATTGGCACGTTATGTTTGCTGATTCAGGCCAATATTCCCTTTGTGCTGAACCGCAAAAATCCGTTCTGGCGCGACCTCAGCGAACAAGGGTTGCCGGTTCTTTTTAGTGAAGATGCACTGGATGCGTCGAGTGTGGCTGAAGCTCAGCGGCAGCTGGCACAGTGTGATAAATCCGCGATTGCCTTTTTCGCCCCTGGTTATCTGGCTGGCTGGCGTAACGCGTTGAGCCTGAGTGAAAGGGAGAGAACATGAGCCTGATGCAGTTTAGTGGCCTGCTGGTGGTTTATCTGTTCTCGCTAGGTTTCATTTTGACGCTGACCTGGCGGGAATTTAAACGGGTGCGTTTTAACTTCCATCTGTTCTTCACCATCCTTTTTTTACTGACCTTTTATTTCGGGTTCCCCCTCACCAGTGTGCTGGTATTCCGCTTTAATGTTGAAGTGGTACCGCCGGAGTACCTGTTACAGGCGTTGCTGGCCGCGACCAGTTTTTATGCGATTTATTACGTCAGTTATAAAGTGCGGTTGAGGCCGATCAACGCTGCACCGCGCAAACCCTGGTTGCGGATGAACCGAGTCGAAACCCATCTTACCTGCCTGTTACTGGCGCTCGTGGCGATTGGCACGGTCACGGTGTTCTTCATGCACAACGGGTTACTGTTGTTCCGACTCTCTGCGTATAACCAGATTTTCTCCAGCGAAGTGTCCGGCGTAGCGCTCAAACGCTTCTTCTACTTCTTTATTCCGGCGATGCTGATTCGTTATTTCCTCAACCCGACGCAGCGCCAGTGGCTAGGGTTTTTGCTGGTGTCGGTGGCATTTGGTTTACTGACCTATGCACTGGTGGGCGGGACGCGCGCAAATATCATCATCGCCTTCGCCCTGTTCCTGTTTATTGGCATTACGCGCGGCTGGATCACCTTGTGGATGCTGGTGGGCGCAGGTGTGATGGCGATTGCGGGTATGTTCTGGCTGGCCCTGCGCCGCTATAACCTCGATGTGGTGGGCGACGAGGCGTTTTACACCTTCCTGTATTTAACGCGTGATACCTTCTCCCCCTGGGAAAACCTCGCGCTGTTGTTGCAGAACTACGACAAAATTGATTTCCAGGGCTTAGCACCGATCTGGCGTGACTTTTATGTCTTTATCCCGAGCTGGCTCTGGCCTGGCCGTCCATCGATTGTGCTCAACAGCGCCAATTACTTTACCTGGGAAGTGCTGAACAACCATTCAGGGCTGGCGATTTCGCCGACGCTGCTGGGTTCGTTGCTGGTAATGGGCGGCGTGTGGTTTATTCCGCTGGGTGCGATTGCCGTCGGCTGGCTGATGAAAGGATTCGATAACCTCTATCTGCAAGGCCGTGATGCTTCGAATCGTTATAGCGGGGCGATTCTGCAGAGCTTTTGCTTCGGTGCGGTCTTCAATATGATCGTGCTGGCGCGCGAAGGGCTGGATGCTTTCGGTTCGCGCGTGGTGTTCTTTTGCATTATTTTTGCCGCCTGCATGGCGGTGGCTAAATTGCTGTACTGGCTGTTAGCGCGCGCGGGTTTAATTCGCCCGCGCAGCGAGCCGGTGGTTCACAGCCTGTCTTAACCTTTGGGAACATGATTCATGAAAACCGATAAGCCGCGCTATAACCTGCGCGGTGTCGATCTTCACGCCTTTAACGACATGGACAGCTTCCTGCACTTCTTGCTGCCGGATGGCCAGCCGCGCTGTGGCACGCTGGTGGCGATGAATGCAGAAAAGATGCTGACGCTGGAAGAGGATGCGCAACTGCGTGCACTGATTGCTGAAGCGGAATTCAAATATCCGGATGGCATCAGCATCGTGCGCTCCTTACGTAAGAAGTATCCGCAGTTGCAGGTGAACCGCATCGCCGGTGCCGATCTGTGGGAAGCCCTGATGGAGCGCGCGGGCCGCAGCAGCATTCCGGTATTTCTGATTGGTGGTCGTCAGGCGGTGCTGGATGAAACTTGTGACAAACTGCGTCGTCAGTGGAATGTGAACATCGTCGGCAGTCAGGATGGCTATTTTGCCCCGGCAGAGCGTGAAGCGTTGTTTGCGCGCATTGCGGCCAGCGGTGCACAGATTGTCACGGTGGCGCAGGGCTCGCCGCGTCAGGAGTTGCTGATGCGTGATTGCCGCGCGCACTGGCCGCATGCACTGTATATGGGCGTGGGCGGTACCTACGACGTTTTCACCGGCCACGTTGCGCGTGCACCGCGAATCTGGCAGAAATTAGGTCTGGAATGGCTCTATCGTTTGATTCGGCAGCCATCGCGTTGGCGCCGCCAGTTAAAACTGCTGAAATATTTGCGCTATCATTGGCGTGGCGATCTTTGATATCGCCGATTTATTCAGCAATATCATCAGTGCAGGCAGCAAAACTGCATTAATAATCGACGGAATGCACAAAGCGTAATCAAACGCGTTTTTTTTATAAAAAAGCGCTGGACAGTATGAGGTCAAGCCCGTAGTATGCCCATCCGCAACGGCGCTACGCGCCCGTAGCTCAGCTGGATAGAGCGCTGCCCTCCGGAGGCAGAGGTCTCAGGTTCGAATCCTGTCGGGCGCGCCATTTAGTTTGTGCGCAAGAGCTTCGGTGGTTGGTTTTAACCGCGTTATGCAGTGAAAATAGTAAGCAGAGATGCTTACGCACCAGAATTATGGTGGCTATAGCTCAGTTGGTAGAGCCCTGGATTGTGATTCCAGTTGTCGTGGGTTCGAGTCCCATTAGCCACCCCAAATTTTGCTGGGCACGCGATGGTGGCGGAATTGGTAGACGCGCTAGCTTCAGGTGTTAGTGTTCTTACGGACGTGAGGGTTCAAGTCCCTCCCTTCGCACCAGGCAAAATTACGCGGTAGCGTGAAGAAATAAGATACAGAAAAAATCGGCGAGTAGCGCAGCTTGGTAGCGCAACTGGTTTGGGACCAGTGGGTCGGAGGTTCGAATCCTCTCTCGCCGACCATATTCGAAAAGCCTGCTTGAAAAAGCAGGCTTTTTTCGTTTTATCTTTCCCTAAACTGATCTTATCCTTTTCAGCAACTCAGCAACTCAGCAACTCAGCATCCCGGCTTCTCAACACCATGCGGCTTCTTAAATCACGCCACTGGCTGTTGTCGTCATAATGAGACTCATAAACCATTGATTTTAAATGGGCTGACAGTTCCTTGCATTGGTTGTCGTTGAGAGGAGACAGTTATTGAGGGGAGTGTTGCGAAATAACGACGCACTTCTCAGCCTGAAGTGAGGCTGTACGGTTATCTTGCTGATTTAAAATAACTTATCTCTTAATCTGCAATTCTGGCACGGCTTATGCAATACTAATCCTGTAGATGCTCATTCCACCTCTTATGTTTGCTGATGCTACATAAACCTGGGAATGATGCAGAGCCCCTTACGGTATCCGTTGTCCAGCCTGGCAGTTATTGCGCACGCTTTACTGCAGTAAGAAGGACATTACGTTGAGTCGGATACCATCAGTTGTCTGAACGACCTGATCTTACACCTGCTTATGGCAGGTGTTTTTTTATCTGCGATTTACCCTCACGCCGCTACTCTTCAGGCAAAAAAAAGCCGGGACAAGCCCGGCGTGCACAAAAGTAACAATCGTTAAATCAAACGTTTGGATTCGTTTTTAAGGTAAGAAGCAGACCTTCACGGCGCATTTGAGCAGCGTCCTCGGGGCGATGCAGGCGATCATAGACATCGGCCAACCAGGCATAATCAAAAGCATCAGGGCGTTGTGCCAGTGCCTGCTGGAAAGCTTCAGCGGCCTGTTGCCACTCACCGTGGCGCATCAGCATCTGGCCCAAGGTGCTGTGCAGCAGCGGCGTTGCGCCATGTTGTTTGATTTGCTGGCGCAGCGCTTTCTCCAGCGATTGCGGATCGCCACTTTTAATGCGTGGCATTAACAGCACCAGGCGATCGTCATACTGGCGCTTCAATCCTTCCAGCACGATGCTTTGTGCGGTATCCGGGTCATCACACTCAATCAGATGTTCCGCCATCGCCACCTGCAGCGCCGTTTCCTGACGCGTTTTACGGCTCTGGTTTTGCCACCACTTCTTCAGGCCTTCGCTGCCTTGATCGGCCATGGCCTGATTCATCATGCCTAGCCAGGCTTGCTGTTGCAGCGCCTCACGATGGGTTTCATCGTTAACCTGAGATTTCTGCATGGAGGGCAGAATATCCAGCAACGCGCCCCATGCGCCGGTGCGAATATAAGCCTGTTCAGCCAGACGCAGCACTTCCGGATGACGCGGTGCGACTTCCAGCAATCGGTCAATGCCATGACGGGCGGCGTGATCTTCATTACGTGCCAGTTGCAGGCGTACGCGGGTGATTTCAACCGGAATGGTGTCGTTCTCGGACAGCTCAGACGCACGTTCCAGATGTTGATTGGCACGCACTTCGTCACCACGCTGCTGCGCCGCTTCGGCTGCCAGCAGATAGTTAGCCACGGGCTGATCGGCGTGATCGGCATTCTTCGACAGCAGTTTTTCAACCTGCTTGTAATCACCTTCCGCCAGCTTCATCAGCGCGCTCTGCGTGTGACGCTGCGCGCTGCGGCGTTTACGTCCAGTGAACCAACCACGCGTGCGTGCACCGGTGCGGAACACGCGGCGTAAAATCCATTCAATGAACAGAATCACCAGCAGACTGAGAATCAGGATGATTGCCAGTCCCGTGACGCTGGTTTCCACGTTCCAGTTATCGGTCTGAATCAGCACGTAGCCCTGGTGGCCAGCAATCATCGGCCCCAATACCACGCCTGCGATCAGCAGCAGGAAAAGCACCAATACTTTCAGCATGCTTAGCCTCCCTGTTGATCAGCCGGAACCGATGGCTGCGCCAGCAGGTTGCGCACGCGCGTCTGCATCAATTTTTCCAGCAGCGCCTGACTTTCCAGCGTATCCGGCACATCCATTGAGATGTTTTGCTGACTCAGCTCATCCAGCTGTGCGAGGAAGGCTTTGGTGGCAGCGTCGTTGGTGTCATACCAGGCGCGCACCCAGGTTGAGACCGCATCAATCGACTGTTTGTAGATTTCATCCTGATGACGTGGCACAGCCTGGGCGGCAATCAGCAGACGTGAACGAATGTTTTCACGCAGGTAAACGTCCTGATTCGGTGCCAGTAGCGGCTGTGCGGTGTTATCACGGCGGCGGATGGTAATGAAATCATCCATAAAGTTATGCCAGCTCTTCACCAGGTTTTGACGCCATTCGTGCAGCGAGCTGGAAAGCTCTCCGCCATCGGCATCCATCGGTGAATCATCACTGTCATTGTCAGCCAGACGCAGATTATCGACGCCGTTCGACAACTGATTGAGTTTGAGGATGATGCCATCGTAATCGACCTGGCTCACCGTTGAGAGAGAACTGATGTCCTGCGTTAAAGCACGACGCACGTTCATCACGCTCGGGTCATTCATATCGGCCAGGCTGGTATCGGCGCTTTTCAGCAGCGCGGCTGCTGTGGTGACATCCTGATCGCTCCACAGCTTGCGACCCGCCAGTTTCACGAGGTAGTCCGCTTGCGCCAGTAGCCAGGTGCGGGTGTCATTGCCGGAAATCGTCGCAACTTTATCGCGCAGGGTTTCCAGCTCTTTGGCGCTGTTGTCCTGCTGCGTCCGCGCTTCCTGCAACGCTGTGTTCGCGGTGTCCAGTTGTTGCGTCAGCTGCTGTTTGTCGCTGCCCAGTTGCTGCTGCAGGGCGCTCAGCTGTTCACTCAGGTTCTGGTTTGTCTGAGCCTGTAAATCGGCCTGATGTTTCCCATTGAGGTAAAGTCCCGCGCCAATCGCCAGCGCAATCACAATCGCCACCGCGCTCAGTACTTTGCCATCGCTTTTTTTTTCGCGAGGCTTTTTACCGTCTGGCGTGGGGGAAGTGTCCGCAGGGGTGGTTTCTTCAACCATGGCGGAGGAGGCTTTTTGTTCCGTCATTATGGCTCATCCCATTGTTAAGTTCAGCGTAACGCGCGCAGCAGCGCATCGTTATCAGCACCATCGGCTACCTCAATATCCTGCCAGCCTAATTCGGCGGCCTGAGTAGCCAAACGTTCACTGACGACCACCAGTCGACAGTGCAATAACCATTCCCGACGATCGATCGGCGGAAACAGTGCAAACAGTTGTTGTAACATCTCACCGCTGGTGACCACCAGCGTGGTAATTCCGCGATCGCGCCAGCGACGACCCTCAATCGCGCCCTCATAATACTTTTCACACCGTTGATAGCACTCGCAGTATTCCACCTCGGCGCCGCGTTCCAGCAGGGTTTCAGCCAGTAACTCACGGCCTGGGCTGCCGCGCAAAATCAGCGCACGCTTGCCTTTTACCTGCTGCAGACGGTTGAGGCGCACTAACTCTTCGCTGGTCTCCCGCGCATGAGGATAGTCTACTTTCAGATGACTGACGGTATGCAGTGCCAGCGCGGTGCTGCGCCCTATCGCATAGTAGTCGAGTGTTTCGGGCCAGGTGAGGGCACTCTGCTGTAGCGCTGGATGGGCAAACAACACCACCTGCTGCGACAGCAAAAACACCAGATCGCCCGGCCGTAAAGCCGCCAGTTTTTGCGGCAATTGTTGCAGATCGCGACCCGGCGTGAATTCAATCAGCGGTAGAGTCCACGCCAGTTTTCCCAGGGTTCGCAGACGCGAAACCAGTTCACTGGCAGCGGGCTCCGGGCGGGTCACGAGAATGGTCATGCAGGCGTTTGCCCCTGATAAACGTCGCGCAGAATGTCGCGGGCGCCGCCATCCAGCAGCTCTTCTGCAAGGGAGATCCCCATTTGCACGGCGTTTTCGCGCGGACCACGGCGTTCACCTACCACCATTTGCTGGCCATCCGGTGAGCCGACTAAGCCACGTAACCATAGCTGATTATCTTCCAGCACGGCAAAGCTGCCGATCGGTACCTGACAACCGCCTTCGAGGCGTGTGTTCATCGCGCGTTCAGCGCGCACACAAACATCGGTGTCGGCGTGATTCAGCGCCTGCAATAAGGTAATCAGTTCGTGATCATCAAGGCGACATTCGATGCCGACGGCGCCCTGGCCCACGGCGGGCAGCGAGATTTCAGCGGGCATCGCCTGACGAATGCGGTCGTCGAGGTTCAAGCGCTTCAGGCCTGCCGCGGCCAGAATAATGGCGTCATATTCTCCGGCATCCAGCTTACCTAAACGGGTGCCCACGTTCCCGCGTAACGAACGGATGATCAGATCGGGACGACGCGCGCTGAGCTGACACTGACGACGCAGACTGGACGTCCCCACAATCGCGCCCTGTGGCAGTTCATCAATACTGTTATACAGGTTGGAAACGAAGGCATCACGCGGGTCTTCACGCTCGCAGATGGTGACGAGGCCCAGGCCTTCCGGGAAATCCACCGGCACATCCTTCATGGAGTGCACCGCAAGATCGGCACGGTTTTCCAGCATTGCCAGTTCAAGCTCTTTAACAAACAGGCCTTTTCCACCGACTTTAGCCAGCGGTGTGTCGAGGATGATGTCGCCTTTGGTGACCATAGGCACCAGCTCAACCTGCACGCCCGGATGTGCTGCCATCAGGCGCTGTTGGACATATTGTGCCTGCCATAAAGCAAGGGGACTTTGTCTGGTAGCAATTCTGAAAATTTTGTTTAACATGCTGTTAACCATTTTGATCGTTCATCGATTATCCTATCATTGATAGGGGAATGCTGTCAGTTTCAACGGATTGAAAAGGCCTCGATGTCAGTTGTTACGCATTATTGCGTCATTTTCTGACGTCTAAGTCCGAAAAAGCAGGGCTACATGGGGAACGTGCTAAACTGTCATGTAGCGCAACTTTCTTTACGGTCAATCCTCCAGGTGTTAGATTGATCACGTTTCCAGCAATAATTTGCCCAACATCTTTATTATTAAGCGGCAGGTTTTGGAAACAGGGTGCTTAACACTGGGACAATCAGGCGAAACGTCTTGTACCTCTACATTGAGACACTGAAACAGAGACTGGATGCAATTAACCAGCTGCGCGTTGATCGCGCACTGGCTGCTATGGGACCTGCCTTCCAGCAAGTCTACAGTCTGCTGCCAACATTACTGCACTATCATCACCCGCTGATGCCGGGCTACCTTGACGGTAGCGTTCCCCACGGTGTCAGCTTCTTCACGCCTGATGAAAACCAACAGCATTTGTTGCAACAGTTGGCAGGCGATCAGTCTCTGGATCTCAGCACTGCGGTCAAAGGTGAACGTCCGATTACCGGCATTTACTCGATGGGCAGTACCTCGTCTGTCGGTCAGAACAGCGTGTCCGATCTCGACATCTGGGTGTGTCATCAATCCTGGCTGGATAATGAAGAGCGCCTCAATCTGCAGCGCAAGTGTACCCTGTTGCAGAAATGGTGTGTGTCGATGGGTGTGGAAGTCAGTTTCTTCCTGATCGACGAGAATCGTTTCCGCCACAATGAGAGCGGCAGCCTCGGTGGTGAAGACTGCGGTTCTACCCAACATATTTTGCTGCTGGATGAGTTCTACCGTACCGCTGTGCGTATGGCGGGTAAACGCATCCTGTGGAACATGGTGCCCGGCGAAGAAGAGCACCATTACGACGATTACGTGATGTCACTCTATTCTCAAGGCGTGTTGACGCCGAATGAGTGGCTGGATCTCGGCGGTCTCGGCACGCTGTCAGCCGAAGAGTACTTCGGCGCCAGCTTGTGGCAGCTGTATAAAAGCATCGATTCACCGTACAAAGCGGTGCTGAAAACCCTGTTGTTAGAAGCGTACAGCTGGGAATACCCGAACACGCAATTGCTGGCGATGGATATCAAACAGCGCCTGCACGATGGCGAAATCGTCTGCTTCGGCCTCGACCCCTATTGCATGATGCTGGAGCGTGTGACGCGCTATCTGACCAGCGTCGATGACATGGCGCGCCTCGATTTGGTGCGTCGATGTTTCTATTTAAAAGTGTGTGAGAAGCTCTCGAGTGACGATCACCACCATCACCGCTCAGGCTGGCGTCGCGAGATTCTTTCGCAGCTGGTGAAAGAGTGGGGTTGGGATGAAGAGAAAATTGCGGTATTGGATAACCGCGCCCAGTGGAAAATTGAGCGTGTGCGTGAAGCGCACAACGAGTTGCTGGATGCGATGATGCAGAGCTATCGCAACCTGATCCGTTTTGCCCGTCGTAACAATTTAAGCGTCAGTGCCAGCCCGCAGGATATCGGCGTGCTGACGCGTAAACTGTATGCCGCGTTTGAAGCGTTGCCGGGCAAAGTGACGCTGGTGAACCCACAGATTTCGCCTGACCTGTCGGAAGATAATCTGACCTTTATTCATGTGCCGGAAGGTCGCGCCAATCGCGCCGGTTGGTATCTTTACAACCAGTCGCCGGACATGAGTTCGATCATCAGCCATCAGCCGCTGGAATATAACCGCTACCTGAACAAGTTAGTGGCGTGGGCGTGGTTCAACGGTTTGCTGACCAGCAAAACGCGTTTACATATGAAGGGCAACGAATTCTGCGATCTGCCGCGTTTGCAGGAGTTGGTGAACGATGTGTCGAGCCACTTCCCGCTGCGTGTACCTGCGCCGACGCCAAAAGCGTTGTACAGCCCGTGCGAAATCCGTCATCTGGCGATTATCGTTAACCTCGAACACGATCCGACCTCCGCCTTCCGCAATCAGGTGGTGCACTTTGATTTCCGCAAGCTGGATGTGTTCAGCTTCGGCCAGCAGCAACAGTGCCTGATTGGTAGCATTGATCTGCTGTACCGCAACTCATGGAATGAAGTGCGTACGCTGCACTTCAGCGGTGAGCAGGCGATGATCGAAGCGCTGAAAACCATTCTCGGCAAAATGCATCAGGACGCCGCACCGCCGGATACGGTGGAAGTGTTCTGCTACAGCCAGCATCTGCGCGGTTTGATTCGTACCCGCGTGCAGCAGCTGGTGTCTGAGTGCATTGAGCTGCGTCTGTCGAGTACCCGTCAGGAGCCAGGCCGCTTTAAAGCGCTGCGCATGGCGGGCCAGACGTGGGGCTTGTTCTTCGAGCGCATGAGCGTCTCGGTGCAGAAACTGGAAAATGCGGTCGAGTTCTACGGCGCAATTTCCAACAACAAGCTGCACGGTTTGTCGATCAAAGTGGAATCGAATCAGACGCCATTACCGCCGGTGGTGAACGGCTATGCCAGCGAAGGCATCATTCAGTTCTTCTTTGAAGACACCAATGACGATCGCGGCTTCAACATTTATATCCTCGACGAAACCAATCGCGTTGAGGTTTATCACCATTGTGAAGGCAGCAAAGAAGAGTTGGTGCGTGACGTGAGCCGTTTTTACTCCTCGTCGCATGACCGCTTCACCTATGGCTCCAGCTTTATCAACTTCAACCTGCCGCAGTTCTACCAGATTGTGCACGCGGGCGATCGCTTCCAGGTGATTCCATTCCGCAGCCAGACGCTGACACAGCTCTGTGCGACGCAGCCCGATAACGACAACGGCGATTTCCAGCCGCGCTACCAAATGCACTGATCCCGCCTGCGTTCGCGTGGTGGGATTGGCTTTTCCTCTGACATGCGCCCGGATTTGCGGGTATTTCCTGTTGCTTTTACAACGTCAACTGCGATGATAAGCAGCCAAGGCTTAAGGACAGGAAGAGCAGACAGAATGAGACATATGATAAGTCAGCTGGGTATGGCGCTGGCACTGGTCAGCCTCGCAGGCTGTGGCCTGAAAGGACCGCTGTATTTCCCGCCCAAAGATCAGCCGACCAAACAAAACCAGCAGGTCACCGAACAGCAGCAAAAAGCGGCACAGAATGCTGACGTTAACGGTTTGGTCACCAGCAAATCGGGTTCACAGGCGAACTAATCTCTATGAGTAATCCGGCGGAGCAGAAAATGCAGTTCTCGAAAATGCACGGTCTCGGCAACGATTTCATGGTTGTGGATGCCGTGACGCAAAACGTCTTTTTTTCGCCGGAACTGATTCGCCGTCTGGCGGATCGGCATCTGGGGATCGGTTTCGATCAGCTGCTGATCGTCGAACCGCCTTATGATCCGGATCTCGATTTTCATTACCGAATTTTCAACGCCGATGGCAGCGAAGTGGCTCAGTGCGGTAACGGTGCGCGCTGTTTTGCTCGCTTTGTGCGCCTGAAAGGGCTGACCAACAAAAGCGACATTCGCGTGAGTACGCAAACCGGTCGCATGGTGCTGAGCGTGACCAGCGATGAGCTGGTACGTGTCAACATGGGTGAACCCAACTTCGATCCGCAACAGGTGCCGCTGCGCGCCAATAAAGCGGAAAGCCTGTATCTGCAACGTGTTGCGGAGCAGACCGTGATGTTTGGTGCGGTGTCGATGGGCAACCCGCACTGTGTGATTCAGGTTGAGAGTGTGAAAACGGCCGCCGTGGAAACCCTCGGTCCGCTGCTGGAAAGCCACGAACGCTTCCCGGAGCGCGTCAACGTGGGCTTTATGGAAGTGGTTAATCCTGAACACATTCGTCTGCGCGTGTATGAACGCGGCGCGGGTGAAACCCAGGCCTGTGGCAGCGGCGCTTGCGCAGCCGTTGCCTGCGGCATTCAGCAAGGCATTCTGGCGGAAAAAGTTCGCGTTGATTTGCCTGGCGGAACGCTGCATATCGCCTGGAAAGGAGCGGGTCAGCCGCTGTTTATGACCGGGCCAGCCACACACGTCTACGATGGGTTTATTCATCTATGAAAAATGTCGAAGAGCAAACCGACAGCGCGGTTTTGCTGGACGATCAGTCGGTAAGCGCCTTCCTGCGCCAGAACCCCGATTTCTTTATTCGCAATGCGCGCCAGGTTGAACAGATGATGGTGCCGCACCCGGTGCGCGGCAGCGTATCGCTGGTAGAGTGGCACATGGCGCGTCAGCGCAACCACATCCAGCAGCTGGAAGAGGAAATCACGCTGTTGATGGAGCAGGCTACGGCCAACCATCAACTGTTCGATCGTCTGCTGGGGTTACAAGGCCATCTTGCCGCGGCGGACAGCCTGCAGGAAATGTTAACGCGTCTGCACCGTTGGGCGCGTGAGTTGGGTCTGGCCGGCGCCAATGTGCGGGTGTTCAACGACCATTGGCACATCGGCGCACCTTCTGATTTCACCCAGTTGGGTCTTTCTCGTCAGGCTTTTGAGCCGCTGCGTATTCAACGCTTTGGTGCTGAACATCATTACCTTGGCAGCCTGAATGGCCCGGAGTTACTGCTGTTGTTGCCTCAGGCGAAAGCCATCGGGTCGGTGGCGATGTCGCTGATGGGCGAACGCGGCGAGCTTGGCGTACTAATTTTCAGCAGCCGCGACAACCAGCATTATCAAGCGGGCATGGGCACTTTGCTGTTACAGCATCTGGCGCAAATGCTGCCGGATCTGCTGTCTCGCTGGATTGAACGCGCATGAGTGACGTCAGCCCGTTGCAGCCAGCCGTTGAGGGCTTTCTGCGTTATCTGAAAGTCGAACGCCAGCTCAGCCCGTTGACGCAAAAGAATTACACCCGCCAGTTGCAGACGATGACCGCGATGGCCGATGAGATGAAGATCGCCTCATGGGCACAACTGGAGCCCGCACAGGTTCGTCAGCTGGCGGCTCGCAGCCGTCGTGCCGGACTCGGGCCCAGCAGTCTGGCATTACGTATGTCAGCACTGCGCAGTTTTCTTGACTGGCAGGTCAGCCAGGGCATGTTGAGTGCCAATCCAGCCAAAGGCATTTCCACGCCGCGCAATGCTCGTCATCTGCCAAAAAATATGGATGTCGACGAGGTTAACCAACTGCTGGAGATCGACCTGAACGATCCGCTGGCGGTGCGCGACCGAGCGATGCTGGAAACCATGTACGGCGGCGGTTTACGTTTGTCGGAGCTGGTGGGCATGGATTGTCGTCATGTCGATCTTGACGCCGGTGAAGTGTGGGTGTTGGGGAAAGGCAGTAAAGAGCGACGTGTGCCGATTGGTGGCACGGCGGTGACCTGGCTGCAACACTGGCTGCCACTGCGTGCAAGCTTCGCGCCGCAGGATGATGCGATGTTTGTCTCCAGTCGCGGCACGCGTATTTCAGCGCGTAACGTGCAAAAGCGCTTTGCCGAGTGGGGCATTAAGCAGGGCGTGGCCAACCATATTCATCCGCATAAACTGCGCCACTCTTTTGCGACCCATTTACTCGAATCGAGTGGCGATCTGCGCGCGGTGCAGGAACTGCTCGGGCACGCTAATCTGTCGACCACGCAAATCTATACCCATCTCGATTTCCAGCATCTGGCGACCGTGTACGACGCGGCGCATCCACGTGCTAAACGAGGAAAGTCTGAATGAAGTTCTACCGCCCGCTGGGCCCGATCAAAGCGATCACTTTCGATCTCGACGATACGCTGTATGACAACCATCCGGTGATCCGTAAAACCACCGCCGAATCCCACGCCGCGTTGCAGGCCTTCCATCCGGCACTGCGTGAATTCACCCCCGCTGATTATCAGGCGCTACGTGACGAACTGCTGGCGCGTGAGCCGGAAATTTACCACGACGTGTCTGAGTGGCGCCGCCGCTCGGTTGAGCTGGCAATGATCAATATTGGCTTATCCGCTGCTGAAGCCCGCGCCGGTGCCAGCGAAGTGATGGGCGTGTTCCATCAGTGGCGCAGCGAAGTCGAGATGCCAGATGAGACGCACCAAACGCTGACGTGGCTGGGCGAGCGCGTCCCGCTGGTGGCGATCACCAACGGCAATGCCTGTCCGGAAAAACTGGGGATCAACCATTACTTCCAGTTCGCCCTGCGCGCCGGCCCGCACGGCCGTGCTAAGCCGTGGCAGGATATGTATCAGCTGGCGGCTGAGCGTTTGAACATCGCACCTGAGCATATTCTTCATGTGGGCGACGATCTCACCACCGATGTGGTCGGTTCAATAAACGCGGGCATGCAAGCCTGCTGGATCAACCTACGCGATGGCAATCTGATGAAGATTGATGATGCGCGTTTGCTGCCGCACGTCGAAATTCATCAGTTGGCATCGCTGACCTCGCTGCTATAATGCTGTATGTTCATCCAGCTAATGGCTGGATGATGGCAGGCATTTCCTGACGCACAAATCGTAGCGGCACCCTTCATTTTGCGATGAATAGCGCCGCTACAAATGGTGCGTTGACTGAATGCTGAGAAACCGCATTTCTCAATCCTCCTTTTATTATTTTGGCAAAACGGTGCTTATGGACGTTTCTGATCTGCTTAACGGCTTGAATGACAAACAGCGCGAGGCGGTCGCCGCGCCGCGCAGCAATCTGCTGGTGCTGGCCGGGGCAGGCAGTGGCAAAACGCGCGTGCTGGTGCATCGCATTGCCTGGCTGCTGTCGGTAGAGAATTGCTCGCCTTACTCGATCATGGCGGTGACCTTTACCAACAAAGCGGCGGCTGAAATGCGCCATCGTATCGATCAACTGATCGGCACCAGTCAGGGCGGTATGTGGATTGGTACCTTCCACGGCCTGGCGCACCGTTTACTGCGTGCCCATCATCTTGATGCCAATCTGCCGCAGGATTTCCAGATTCTCGATAGCGACGATCAGCTGCGCCTGCTCAAGCGTCTGATCAAAGCCATGAACCTTGATGAGAAACAGTGGCCTGCACGCCAGGGCATGTGGTACATCAACGGCAAAAAAGATGAAGGGCTGCGTCCAAAACACATCGAAAGCTACGGTAATCCGATCGAACAAACCTGGCTGCGCATCTATCAGGCTTATCAGGAGGCTTGCGATCGCGCGGGCTTAGTGGATTTTGCCGAACTGCTGCTGCGTGCGCATGAGCTGTGGCTGAACAAGCCGCATATCCTGAATCATTACCGCGAGCGTTTTAGCAACGTGCTGGTGGACGAATTCCAGGATACCAACAACATCCAGTACGCGTGGATCCGTATGCTGGCGGGCGATACTGGTCGCGTGATTATCGTCGGGGATGACGATCAGTCGATTTACGGCTGGCGTGGCGCGCAGGTCGAGAACATCCAGCGCTTCCTGCAGGATTTCCCTGGCGCGGAAACCATTCGCCTGGAGCAAAACTACCGCTCGACCAATAACATCCTGAAAGCGGCCAACACGCTGATCGCCAATAACAATGGTCGCCTCGGTAAAGAGCTGTGGACCGATGGCAGTGACGGCGAAAAGATATCCCTCTACTGCGCGTTTAACGAATTAGACGAAGCGCGCTTCGTGGTCAACCGCATCAAAACCTGGCATGAGAATGGCAACGCGCTGCAGGATTGCGCCATTCTTTACCGCAGCAACGCCCAGTCGCGCGTGCTGGAAGAAGCGCTGTTGCAAGGCAGCATGCCGTACCGCATTTACGGCGGCATGCGCTTCTTCGAACGCCAGGAGATCAAAGATGCGCTGGCGTATCTGCGTCTGATGGCGAACCGCAATGACGATGCCGCGTTTGAGCGCGTGGTGAACACGCCAGTGCGCGGCGTGGGCGATCGCACATTGGATGTGGTGCGCCAGACCGCGCGCGAACAGCAATTAACGCTGTGGCAAGCGACGCGTGAACTGCTGCAAAACAAAGCCCTGGCGGGACGTGCGGCTTCCGCGCTACAACGCTTCTGCGAGCTGGTGGATTCACTGGCTACGGAAACTGCCGACATGCCGCTGCATGTGCAGACCGATCGCGTGATCAAGGATTCCGGCCTGTGGATCATGTACGAGCAGGAAAAGGGCGAAAAAGGCCAGGCACGTATCGAAAACTTAGAGGAGCTGGTGACGGCAACGCGTCAGTTCAGCTATCAGGACGAGGACGAAGATCTGATGCCGCTGCAGGCGTTTCTGTCGCATGCGGCGCTGGAGGCCGGTGAAGGTCAGGCCGACAAATGGCAGGATGCGGTACAGCTGATGACCATGCACTCGGCGAAAGGTCTTGAGTTCACTCAGGTATTTATCGTGGGTATGGAAGAGGGCATGTTCCCAAGCCAGATGTCGCTGGATGAAGGCGGACGTCTGGAAGAGGAGCGTCGTCTTGCCTACGTTGGCGTCACGCGCGCGATGGAGAAGCTCACGCTGACCTACGCCGAAACTCGCCGCCTTTATGGTAAAGAAGTGTATCACCGTCCATCGCGCTTCATCGGCGAATTGCCGGAAGAGTGCGTCGAGGAAGTGCGTCTGCGCGCCAGCGTCAGCCGTCCGGTGAGCCATCAACGCATGGGCACGCCAATCACGGAAAACGACAGTGGATTCGCGCTGGGCCAGCGTGTACGCCATGCCAAATTCGGTGAAGGCACCATCATCAACCTCGAAGGCAGCGGTGAACACAGCCGCTTGCAGGTGGCATTTCAGGGCCAGGGCATCAAGTGGCTGGTGGCGGCGTACGCGCGTCTGGAAACGGTGTAGCGCCGTTGCGTTACCTTGACGACTTTTTCGTCTCAGCGTAACATGCGCGCACTATTATCATGAGAGGACAATGCCTTGGACGCGCCCAGTCGATGCTGGCTCAACCGCCTGTTTAACAGGAATAACATCTAAGGCTACCTCTATACGCGGGTAGCCTTAGCGGTTATCAGCGACCTCCCTTTACACTCTCGTCGCACGAGTCAGCACTGATTTACCCTTGAAGCGAAAGTTTCCGCGTTCAGGCTTTGCCGTGCCCGTTTTGCCTTCGGCATCACGGTGTGCCGCCTTGTCCCATTAAGTCTGCAATGGGGAGTATTGCTATGCTGAGCGCTTTTAAACTCGAACGCGATCGCCTGACGCGCATCGAACTGGAAGATAACAACGACACACTCAACACCTCGGTGTGGGTCGATCTCATCGAGCCCGACGACACTGAGCGTGATCGTGTGCAATCCGAGCTGGGTCAAAGCCTGGCGACGCGTCCGGAGCTGGAAGACATCGAGGCCTCCGCACGTTTCTTCGAAGATGAAGATGGTCTGCACATTCACTCCTTCTTCTTCTTTGAAGATGCGGAAGACCACGCTGGCAACTCCACCGTGGCATTCACCATCCGTGAAGATCGCCTCTATACATTACGCGAGCGCGAGCTGCCGGCTTTTCGTCTGTATCGTATGCGTGCGCGCAACCAGACGCTGACCGATGGCAACGCCTACGAGCTGTTGCTGGATCTGTTTGAGACGAAAATCGAACAGCTGGCGGATGAGATCGAGAACATCTATAGCGCGCTGGAAAAACTCAGCCGCGTGATCATGGAAGGGCAACAGGGCGAAGAGTACGATCAGGCGCTGTCGCGTCTGGCGGAGCTGGAGGATATCGGCTGGAAAGTGCGTTTGTGTCTGATGGATACCCAACGTGCATTGAACTTCCTGGTGCGTAAAGCCCGTCTGCCAGGCAATCAGCTGGAGCAGGCGCGTGAGATCCTGCGTGATATCGAATCCCTGCTGCCGCACAACGAATCGCTGTTCCAGAAGGTCAACTTTCTGATGCAGGCGGCGATGGGCTTTATCAACATCGAGCAGAACCGCATCATTAAGATCTTCTCAGTGGTGTCGGTGGTGTTCCTGCCACCCACGCTAGTGGCATCCAGCTACGGGATGAACTTCGAGTTTATGCCTGAGCTGAAATGGAGTTTTGGTTATCCTGGCGCGATTACGCTGATGATCCTTGCCGGTCTGGCGCCGTACCTCTATTTCAAACGGAAAAACTGGTTGTAACCTTTTCGGGGCCGCATTTGCGGCCCTTTAAACTGGCGCTGCATCACAATTCTGCGTAGGCTGTTGTCACTTCTCACTTTCTGATTTCCACCCTATGGCGCGTTTTTCTTTGCGACAGCAGTGGACCATTCTGCTGATTGCTTCGTTAGTACTGGGGATCATTCTCCAGCTGTTTCACCTTCCTGCTGCACTGCTTTTAGGTCCGATGATCGTCGGAACCGTCATGGGCCTTTCTGGCGCCACCGTACGCATCGACAAACGTTTGTTTGTGCTCGCACAAGCGGTGTTGGGTTGCATGATCGGGCAAACACTGTCACCGGCTATTCTCTCACCGCTGTTAGCGGATTGGCCGGTGGTGCTGGCGGTGTTGGTGCTTACGCTGGCGGCCAGCGGTTTGTCAGGTTTTCTACTGGTGCGCTTTAGCAACCTTCCAGGGCCAACCGGTGCGTGGGGATCGTCTCCCGGCGGCGCTTCTGCGATGGTGGCGATGGCCGGTGATTTCGGTGCGGACGTGCGCTTAGTGGCGTTTATGCAGTATCTGCGCGTGCTGTTTGTGGCGACTGCGGCGGCAGTGGTGGCGCGCATTGGGCTGGGCACCAACGGTGGTGCAGTGGAGCTGGTATGGTTCCCTGCTTTACAAAGCAGCTTCATCCTGACATTGGTGGTGATGTTCGCGGGCGCCTGGCTGGGACAAAAACTGCATATCCCTTCGGGTGCGCTGCTGCTGCCCGCGCTGATTGGTGCGACGCTCCACGGCACCGATGTCGCCACTTTGCAGGTGCCGGAGTGGTTGCTGGCGCTGGCCTATGCGTTGATTGGCTGGAGCGTGGGTTTGCGCTTTACGCGCCCGATCTTCCTGCTGGCGCTGCGCACCCTTCCGCAAATGCTGGTGTCGATTTTCGGCTTGATGCTGCTGTGTGGTGGATTGGCGTGGATGCTGACGCAGGTGCTGCACGTCGATCTGATGACGGCGTATCTGGCAACCAGCCCGGGCGGGCTGGATACCGTGGCGATTATTGCGGCGGGCAGCCGGGTCGATATCGCGTTTGTGATGGCGTTGCAGACCTTACGCCTGTTCACCATCCTGCTGACCGGCCCGGCTATCGCGCGCTTTATCTCACGCTACGCGCACGCGGGTGCGAGCTGAGAACGCGATTGCATCAGCGATAAATACGGCGAGTGCCAGCCAGATAAAGCCGAAGGTGACCATCTTGTCCGGCGTCAGGCTCTCGCCGTAGAACAGCACGGCCAAAAGGAACATCAACGTGGGACCGAGGTATTGGAAAAAGCCCACGGTCGACAAACGCAGACGCGCACAGGCGGCGGCAAACAGCATCAGCGGAATCGTGGTGACGATGCCCGCCGCGATCAGCTTGAAATTGAGGCTCATTGGATTGGCGCTGAGGTGGCTGGTGGCGCTGTCAGCAAAGCCAAACAAGTAGATGGCCGCCAGCGGGAATAACCATGCGGTCTCGATCAGCATGCCGCTCTGCGCATCCACCTGAATTTTCTTTCTCAGCAAACCATAGACGGCAAAACTTAGCGCCAGTCCCAGGCCAATAATCGGCAGCGAGCCAAATTGCCACAGCTGCACCAGTACGCCAATCGTTGCCAGCAACACCGCCAGCCACTGCAAGCGGCGGAAGCGCTCGCGCAGGAACAGCATGCCAAACACTACGTTGATCAGCGGGTTGATAAAGTAGCCGAGGCTGGCTTCCAGCATATGCTGATTATTCACTGCCCAGATAAACAGCAGCCAGTTGCCGCCAATGGTGACGGCAGTGACGGCCAGCAGCAGCACTTTCTTTGGTTGAGCCAGCACTGTGCGTACCTGCTGCCAGCTGCGGCTCAGGGTAATCAGCACCAGCATAAACAGTGCCGACCAAATCACGCGATGCGTCATGATTTCTGTTGGCGGGACTTCTTTCACCAGCTTGAAGTAGGCTGGCGCAATGCCCCAGATAAAATAAGCGCCGAGCGCATAGCCAATGCCCTGACGCGTTTGTTGCGTATCCATCATGCTTTCCAAAAAAGGTAACTAGCCAATCAAATAGGTGGCGGTTGCTGTGGCGATATAATCGCCCTGCTGGTTGTGCAGTTCCACTCGCGCTACCGCCACTTTATTGCCGGCGCGCAGCAGGCTGCTGGTGGCGACAAAGCGATCGCCGCGTCCGGGACGTAAATAATCAACGCGCATATCGATAGTGCCCATGCGCGACAGACGCTGACGCAGTTCCTCTTCGCTGATGCTTTCCTGACGCGACAGTGCATGACTGACGCACACCAGACCGGCGGCGACATCCAGTACTGAGGCAATCACGCCGCCGTGCAAAATCTGCTGCGCCGCATTGCCGACCAGCATGGTTTTGTTGGCAAAGCCCAACTCGGCGTAATCCGCTTCGAGTCGATCCAGCTCTAAACCCAGCGCCTGGTTGAAGGGCATGTGATAAACAAAGATTTCGCCAATCAAGCGGCGAGCTTCCTGCTGTGACAGCAACGGGGATGACATGTTTTCTGCCTTAAGATGTTAAAGAGTTGTGTATATTATGCCGCGTTCGCGCGGCTTTCCAGTTTCAGAAATCGGCACTGATCAACCTGTCTCTTTGCGTGTAGAATGGCGTGCTTTTTGAACATGGGCCTAATAATGACAACACGCAGTTCCCTGGAGAATGTTATGCGTAAGCTATACGCGTTGCTGACCGCAGCTTTGATGATACCTGCGCTGGCACAGGCTGATGAAGCCACCATAAAAGAGGTGCATGACGCCCCGGCAGTGAAGGGCAGTATTATTGCGAACCTGTTGGAGAAACACGATAACCCGTTCGTGCTTTATCCTTACGAAAACAACTATTTGCTCTACACCTACACCAGCGACATGAACAAAGAGGCGATCTCTTCGTACAACTGGGCGGACAAAGCAAAAAACGATGAAGTAAAATTTCAGCTCAGCCTGGCGTTCCCGCTGTGGCGTGGCATTCTGGGTGATAATTCGGTACTGGCCGCATCCTATACGCAACGTTCATGGTGGCAGCTCTCTAACCGTGGAGCCTCATCGCCGTTCCGTGAAACCAACTATGAGCCGCAGATTTTCCTTGGCTGGGCAACGGATTACACCTTTGCCGGCTGGACACTGCGTGATATTGAAACCGGTCTGAACCACGAGTCGAACGGCCGCAGCGATCCGACTTCACGCAGCTGGAACCGCGTCTATGCGCGTCTGATGGCACAGAACGGTAACTTCCTCGCGGAAATCAAACCCTGGTATCGCATTCCAGAAAATGAAAATAACGATGATAACCCCGACATCACCAAGTACATGGGCTACTATCGCGCCAAGCTCGGTTATGAAATGGGTGAAAGTATTTTCAGTGTGGAAGGTAATTACAACTGGAACAGCGGCTACGGCGGCGCGACTTTTGCCTGGAGCTATCCTATCTCTGAACATGTGCGCTTTTACACCCAGCTGTTCAGCGGGTATGGTGAATCGCTTATCGACTATAACCACCGCCAGACACGTTTTGGCGTGGGCGTAACACTTAACGATCTGTTCTAACCAGTCAGAAAAACAGGATTACCGTGGCAACATCGGCAGTGCTTAATCAGGAAATGCTGGCGCAGCAGGTATTACAAGATACCTTCGGCTACCAGCAATTTCGTCCCGGTCAGCAAACCATCATCGAAACCGCTCTTGCCGGGCGTGATTGTCTGGTGGTGATGCCGACCGGCGGCGGGAAATCGCTGTGCTATCAAATCCCGGCGCTGGTGCGCGAAGGGTTGACGCTGGTGGTTTCACCGCTGATCTCACTGATGAAAGATCAGGTCGATCAATTGCTGGCCAACGGCGTGGCAGCGGCGTGTCTTAACTCGACGCAAACGCGTGAGCAGCAGCAACAGGTCTTTGCGGATTGCCGTACTGGCAAGCTGAAACTGCTGTATATCGCGCCTGAACGCCTGATGATGGATAACTTCCTCGACAGCCTGCACCAGTGGAATCCGGTGATGCTGGCGGTGGATGAAGCGCACTGTATCTCACAATGGGGCCATGATTTCCGCCCGGAATATGGCTCGATTGGTCAACTGCGTCAGCGTTTCCCGGATCTGCCGGTGATGGCGCTGACGGCAACCGCTGACGAAACCACGCGTAATGACATCGCTCATCTGTTGCAGATGGACGATCCGCTGATTCAAATCAGCAGCTTTGACCGCCCGAATATTCGCTACACGCTGGTGGAGAAATTCAAACCCACCGATCAGCTGTTGCGCTACGTGCAAGAGCAGCGCGGTAAGAGCGGCATTATTTACTGTAACAGCCGTGCCAAGGTGGAAGACACGGCTGCGCGTTTGCAAAGCCGTGGGCTGAGTGTCGGCGCGTATCACGCCGGTATCGACAGCGCTCAGCGTGCGCACGTGCAGGAAGCCTTCCAGCGCGATGACTTACAAATCGTGGTCGCCACCGTGGCGTTTGGTATGGGCATTAACAAACCTAACGTGCGTTTCGTGGTGCACTTCGATATTCCGCGCAATATCGAATCCTACTATCAGGAAACCGGCCGCGCCGGGCGTGATGGCCTGCCCGCAGAAGCGATGATGCTTTACGATCCGGCGGATATGGCGTGGCTCCGTAAATGTCTGGAGGAGAAAGCGCCGGGCCCGTTACAGGACATTGAGCGTCACAAGCTCAATGCGATGGGCGCGTTTGCCGAAGCGCAAACCTGCCGTCGTTTAGTGCTGCTCAACTACTTTGGTGAAGGGCGTCAGCAGCAGTGCGGCAACTGCGATATCTGCCTTGATCCTCCGCGTCGCTATGATGGTTTGGTGGAGGCGCAGAAGGCGCTTTCCAGCATCTATCGTACCGGCCAGCGCTTCGGTATGGGCTATATTGTCGACGTGCTGCGCGGTTCCACTAACCACCGCGTTCGCGATAACGGGCACGACAAATTGCCGGTGTACGGCATTGGTCGTGAGCAGAGCCAGGAGCATTGGGTCAGCGTGCTGCGTCAGCTGATCCACCTTGGTATGGTGACGCAAAATATCGCCATGCACTCCGCTTTACAGCTGACGGAGGCAGCGCGTCCGGTACTGCGAGCCGAAGTGCCGCTGATGCTGGCGGTGCCGCGTATCGTCACGGTGAAGAGCCGCAGCAGTTCACCAAAAGTGCACAGCGGTAATTATGATCGCACGCTGTTTGGCAAACTGCGTAAATTGCGTAAGGCGATTGCCGACGAATCCAATATTCCGCCGTATGTGGTGTTTAACGATGCCACATTAATTGAGATGGCGGAGCAAATGCCGATTACCGCGTCAGAAATGTTGAGCGTGAACGGTGTCGGTCATCGCAAGCTGGAACGTTTTGGTAAACCGTTCCTGGTGATGATCAAAGAACATGTCGATGAAGAGTAAAGGAAAGAAACCATGTTGATGTTATTCGCCACCGTCGCGCTGGTGCATTTGGTTGCGCTGATGAGTCCCGGCCCGGACTTCTTCTTTGTGTCGCAAACGGCGGCCAGCCGTTCACGTAAAGAGGCGATGATGGGCGTGTTGGGCATTACGCTGGGAATCGTAATCTGGGCCGGTGTGGCGCTGATGGGCTTGCATCTGATCCTGCAAAAAATGGCCTGGCTGCATGAAATCATCATGGTGGGCGGTGGTTTGTACCTGCTGTGGATGGGTTGGCAACTCCTGCGCTCGGCACGTCAGCAGCATAAAGCCCCGCAGGTTGATGCGCCGGTGGTGGAGCTGCCAAAAAAAGGCATGAGTTTCCTGAAAGGTTTTCTGACTAATCTGTCGAACCCGAAAGCGATTATCTATTTCGGCAGCGTGTTCTCACTGTTTGTCGGCAACGATGTGGGCGCGATGGAACGCTGGGGCCTGTTTCTGCTGATTATCGGCGAGACCTTTGCCTGGTTCACACTGGTCGCGGCGATTTTTGCACTACCGTGGATGCGTGATAAGTATCAGCGTATGGCGAAGTGGGTCGATGGGATGGCGGGTGTGCTGTTTGCCGGATTCGGCATTCACCTGATTATCTCGCGTTAAATCGGGTTTACTTGCCATTACGGCACCGGGCAGTGTTCGCGCGCTTTACGTTCAGCATCTGTGCTTCAGAACTTGCACACTGACCACCTCGAAATAGCTGCGGCAATAAGGTTTATCACCTTGGTGCCGCAGTTTTTAAAACGTCTTACGCGATTCTGCGCGCACTCGCCAGCAACGCACCAACGGCCATAAATAGCCCACCAAAGGTGCGGTTCATCAGCTTCATCTGCTTTGGCCCTTTAATCCAGCCCGCAATACGGGTTGCCAGCGTGGCGTAACCAATCATCACGATAATATCGACCACGATGGTGGTGACACCGAGCACCAGATACTGCATCAACTGCGGCTGGTGTGGCTGAATAAACTGCGGGAACAGCGCGGCGAGAAACACGATGCTTTTCGGGTTGGTGAGATTCACCAGAATGGCGCGTTTGAACAAACGACGACGCGGCATCGCTTTTGCCACGGCATCCAAATCAATACCGCCTGCGGAACGCCACTGCTGAATGCCCAGCCACACCAAATAGGCGGCGCCTGCCCACTTCAGCACTTCAAACGCCATGATCGATTGTGAAAATAGCGCACCCAAACCGGCACCCACCAGCACAATGTGAATCGCCAGCCCAAGCTGTAAGCCAGTGATGGAAGCCGCAGCGCCGCGATAGCCATGGCTGATGCCGGTGCTCATGGTGTTGATGGCACCGGAACCGGGTGAAAGACTGAGGATAGTTGTAGTCAACAGGTAGGTTAACCACCATTCAATGGTCATGTGTGACATTCCCTGAAGTGAACGAAGTGTGACACAATACGCCAGAATATCGCGGTGCGCTATGGCGTACAGACGCGCGATGAGGCTTTTTTTCAGGGGGACGGATGCAGCATCACAAACAGCGTTGGCTCGGGCGAGAGAAAGGCTTTTCCGCCTTTGCTACCGGTCCGCTGCTCGACTTCTGGCGTCGTCGTGAAGAGTGCGAATTCACCGGTGTCGGTAACCTGAAGATTCGCTATGTTCGTTTCACCTCACCGCAACATCGCCGTGTCATCCTGATTGTTCCAGGCCGCATCGAAAGCTATATCAAATACCCGGAACTGGCTTACGATCTGTTTCACTGCGGCTATGACGTGGTGATTATTGACCATCGCGGGCAGGGCCGCTCCGATCGCTTGCTGGCGGATTCGCATCGCGGCCATGTGGTGGAGTTCAGCCACTATGTTGACGACTTAGAAACGCTGTATCTGAAAGAGATGGTCAGCAACCATTATCAGCAACGCTACGTGCTGGCGCATTCGATGGGCGGCGCGATTTTAGCGCTGTTTCTGGCGCGTCAGCCGCAGGCGTTCCATGCCGCAGTATTTTCGGCACCGATGTTTGGCATTGTGCTGCCGTTGCCTGACTGGATGGCGCACCCGATTCTGGACTGGGCGGAAAAACTGCCTGCCATTCGCGAACGCTATGCGCTTGGCACCGGCCGCTGGCGCGCCAGCCCGTTTGGCATTAATCGCCTGACGCACAGCCGGGAGCGCTATCGGAGCAACCTGCGTTTTTACGCGGACGATCCAGGACTACGCGTCGGTGGCCCGACCTATCATTGGGTGCGCGAAGGCGTCTATGCCGGACGCAGTATCATCAGCCAGGCGGCGAAAATCACCACGCCTTCCCTGGTGTTACAGGCCAGCGAAGACGATGTGGTGGATAACCGCGCACAAGATATTTTTTGTACGGCGATGGCTGACGCGGGACATCCCTGCGAAGGCACCGTGCCGTATGTGATTCAAGGCGCGCGTCACGAGATTTTGTTCGAAACAGACGCCATGCGCGCTGAAGCGCTCAACCTGGTGGTCGATTTTTTCGAGCGCCACGTTTAACTCATTTTCCGACATCAATACCAGAGGTTTACATGTACCACATCGTCGCATCCGACCTGGATGGCACGCTGCTCTCACCGGAACACCGCCTGACACCTTTTGCCCGTACCACGCTGCAGGAACTGGTGGCGCAAGATGTCCACTTCGTTTTCGCCACCGGCCGCCACTATATCGACGTAGGCCAGATGCGCGATAACCTTGGCATTCCGGCGTACATGATTACTTCCAACGGGGCTCGCGTGCACAACGCAGACGGTGAACTGGTGTTTAGCCATAACCTCGACGCCGACATCGCCAGCGAGCTTTACGGTCTGCAGTACCACGATGAGCATATCCTGACGCACGTGTATCGCGACGATGAGTGGTATATGAGCCGTCATCGCCCGGAGGAGCAGGACTATTTCCGTGAGTCAGTGTTCAACTATCAGGTTTATCAGCCGGGCATGCTTGAAACCGACGGCATCAGCAAGGTGTTCTTTACCTGCGACGATCCCGAACGTCTGGTGCCGCTGGAGCTGGCGATCGAAGCGCGCTGGGGCGATCGCGTTAACGTCAGCTTCTCACTGCCGACCTGTCTGGAAGTGATGGCGGGTGGCGTATCGAAAGGTCACGCGCTAGAAGCAGTATCAAAGCAGCTTGGCTTCTCACTGAAAGAGTGCATCGCTTTTGGTGATGGCATGAATGATGTGGAAATGCTGAGTATGGCGGGTAAAGGCTGCATCATGCGTAATGCGCATCAGCGGTTGAAAGATACCTTGCCGACGCTGGAAGTCATTGGCAGCAACGCCGAAGATGCGGTGCCGCATACGTTGCGTAAGTTGTTCCTTGCTTAAAAAAATGGGCCGGTGATACCTAATGCCGATCAGTTAAGGATCAGTTGAACGATCCAGTGGCTGTGTAAGAATCCGGAAACGCTTCGTTTCCGGATTTTTTTATGCAGCTCAGTCAGGCCCTTGATATCGTCTCTCGTTACGATTC